>JAFLED010000008.1 GCA_017302045.1 Spirochaetota bacterium | reverse complement strand
TGGCGAATGAGGACTTCTATGGCCGTCCATTTAAGTTCGAGCCGGTCGAAAGTTTCAGACCCCAGTTGGCCGTTGTACTCAAACTTACCCCAGTCGACGGCCTCAGCCTTCACTTCGCCACTATCGTCGGGCAACCAGGCAACGACAATACCGACTTGAGCGTCATTGAAGTTCGTTTTGAGCGCTTCGGCTTCTCTTTCCGAAATTGATATAAAGTAATCGGGATATCGCTCTTTATCAAATGCCATATCCAATTCGAGCAAGTTATTCAGACAAATTTGGTGGGTAACGTAGGTATAAGCGAATTTTCGCTCGCCAAAAGACTCATAAGCTGCCGATTCCCGTCGATCGCTGCCAATGTCGATACAGCTTAACCATACTTTTAAGGGGAAGACTTTCTTTTTAAAGTCATAGGGTTCGAGCAACTCGGCGTTTGTATATACCTCAGGTTCAAGCGCTTTGATAATTTCCCGTGGTTCTTTGTATTCATTTGGCGTCATCACGATCAGAAATTGCCGACCGAGCCATTTTTCCCGAACGGTTGTCCTTTTGCGCTTCGCTTCGAATTCGTTATCTTTATAGTGGGGCAGTTCGGTGAATGTAAGATTAAGCGTCGTTTCCTCTGCGCCCTCAGCGTTTTGAACCTCGATATTTTGCGTAAAAAAATTCGGTTCTACAACTTCCAGCGGCCGAAGCTGAAATGAGGATGCTCCCCCTTTTTTATCGTCAGAAGCCTTCGTTTCGGTTTCCGCGGCCGGGGGCGCGGCTTTTTTTGTCTTTTTCACCCCCATCGTCGGTGACATGAGTAAAAAAAATCCACTGAACGCAAGAAGCAAGCGATGATGAAAATCTATCCTTTTCATGTTGTGCGTATCGGTCGCTAATCACGACAATTTGTCAAACTGAGTAATGGCTCTGCCGTAAAAATCACCAGCAACCGCATTGCTGGGATGCGATGTGTACGCAATTCCGTTGGCTCCATTTGCAGGACAAACAATAGTCGCGACAGAAATTTCGCAAACGCCGCTGAGTCGCAGCCTCTCCTGCGGCCTTCGCGCGCTCCGCTTCGCGCGCCTCGCGTTCGGCAGCCGCGATCTCCTGCTGACGATCTTTGAGAGCTTGTTTCAAGGTACTAACATACTTGGTTAAAACGACATCGTCTTTTCCTTTAAAGCCGTTAAGCTTTCCAGATGTTTCTTTAATCTCATCGCCATCCATTCCGCCGATGTTCTGGGCAAATTCGAGTTGCGGATACGCAGCGGCGGCCAGCGACATGAAGTTTGAGGCGAAATCTGCATTGCTTTCCATCAAGGCAAAACTTGCGGCCGCGGCGTTTTTCTTATTCGAAACACTGTCGAACGGCAGCGACGATACAAAATCTTTATCCGTTTTTGCCAGGGCGCGGCCGATTTCGAGGGCATTCTTTTGACTACCTGTTTCCAGCGCCTGTAGAATTGTGCGTCGAATCGGCGCGTCAGTAGATTCTTTGAAATCTTCCTGTGTCGAGATGACGCGGCAAACCCCCTGCTCAAATCGGCACAGAAGAATGCCTGACTGTGCCCCGATGGTCACGGGTCGAATTAGAGACGACTGCTTGTTTAAATACAGCGTCGCCTGACGAAAATCGTCGATCAGCGGCAAGGCTTCGACTGGCCTGCTGTTTAAGAGCATATTCAATCGGTCTTGATGTGCATCCGCGCGAGCGACTAACGCTTCGGCCGACGCAGCGCTTTCATGGAACGGTTCGCGCCTTAACTCGCCCGGCGTACTGCGGCAGTCAACGATGTGCATAGCCAAAAAGAAAATCCCGATTGTTTTTGATTTTCGCATGTTCAGTTCTCTACGCAGTAAATGCGAAAAAGATTATTGCACGCAAGATTATTGGATTGTCGATAAAGACTGTTTTGCGCACTCGAATCGCCCGTTGTCGAATTAACAAGACTACTTGACGACGTCCAGTTTGTGCAATTATCTGTGGAGTTGCCAAACCACACGCTGACGCTGGCGGCACTAATCGGTTGAATGAGCGTGCTCGTCACTCCCGAAGATACCCAACTACTGCCGGTAATTATTTTTACGTTGGATGCATTCTTGTAATCGTAGTTTGCCGAGAGATTCGATAATTCGCTGCCAATCGTGCCCGTACCGTGGTACAGATGCGCCTTATAAGTCGAGCCGTTCGGCTTTGCGGTATCGGCGTTACATTTAGCGTCGGCGCCCGCAATGCCGCCCAGGTTACCGTTGTACGATGCCGCCGAGAGAAAAATATATTTCTGCGATGTTGTCGCTCCACCACTGGCCGAAGTTTTCGCGCAGGTTGCATCTGCTTCTTTCTTTACCTCTTCATTATAACATGCGTCATTTATGTTTGTACGGGTCATATTCACACAATAAACACAACAAAAAGATAGAATCGCCAACCGCATAATGGCTCCTTGAAAAATCGAATTAAAATTCTTTCGTAGTATACGCATAGTTGATTGCCTCCCCGGGATACTGAGTCGTTCGTGTTTTAAAGGATATAGATTCGGGTACGCGCACAGCGTTAGGCAGCCTCGGGTCTTGCGCATAAATCGGCACACCCCACAAACCGCCGTCTATCATGCTCGCGATGAAATGCCAGAGTAACGCGACTCCTAATGTGACTCCGAAATTCGTATTTTGATCGTGCGCCTTTTTGATTTGCGAGTCAAAGTCGCCCTGTCTTGTGCCAGCAGGGAGCGCGTTATAATCTGCCTTGGCGGCGGCAGCGAGAGAGCGCAGATAAAATGCGGTGATATAAAGCCCCGCGACCGATGACAGAATCAAGCTGCCGCCCAGAACATGCTCGCCGGTAGTGACACCGCAAATACCGGGCAGCAACAAGGCCCCATAACAGTACTCCTTACCGATGACGTAAGGCTCATAGCTCAATTTTATCCTTAGCTTTTCGGGACGTAAAAAGGTCAGCCCCTCACTATCGAATGTGAATCCCTTCTCCCCTTTGATGCCGAATTGGTATTCGCGATTTTTTTCCAAAAAAAGAATCGCCGGCAGCCGAATACGCTTTTCTTCGCCGTTCAATGTCGTTATTGCGGAGGGCTGGTCCGTTGAAATCTCAACGGCGATTTTTTCCGAAAATACTGGAGCGAGAGAAAATAAAATTCCTGTTATTCCGAGGGGAAGACTTTTTTTCATGCATACACCTTTTAACATGTCTATGCTGTAGAGTTTCAGGAAATCCGGATTTCGTTCAAAAAACACCAGGATTTTGAACGAAAAATGCGATGCTCGACACTATATCCGTATGAGATGTCAATGGTGCGGTAGTGAATTTACCAGCGGCTATGGTATAATCGGGATAACCTATTGCAGCCAGAAGTGCGCAATGCAGGCCAAAGCGGAGCATCAAGGCGGCGCAAACTCCGGAACCGGCATGGGTGGCGGCTTTATGTCCTGGTTGATTATCGCTGCCCTTACTATCGGTCTCTATCTTTCACCTGCAATTTTATTCATCTGGCTCTTCAAAATCAATTCGCCGCAAAGCGCGTTTGATACCGCTTATCACAGTGGAATCGCGTGGCTCGGCTCCGGGATTTTTTGGGGCGGAGCGGGTTGGTTTGTCTATGCGAAATTTTTCCGTCATCGTTAAAAAAATTTACAGGAGAAAATATGAAAAAAATAACTATCTACACTCTATTGCTTGGAGTAGTGTTTGCGCCCATAGCCGCCCAAAACTACTCGAGCTACCGCTATATGGCGAGCAAGAGGTACGGCAAATGCCTGATCGCCCGCAACTACAATGGCAAGGATTTTTCGCCGAATACTCTGATGCGAAAATATAACTGCCAAGCGCAGGAGAACGACCAGCTCGGCGGCCTGATTCTGAAATGCCAGATGCCCGAAGGCTCTACGGCATTTGTTTTCGCAGAATCCGAATCGTCATGCCAAAGCGCCTTGCGGGCGATCATGGGGATGTAAGCTCAATTAAAAATGTCCGCCGTTAAAAAAAATATCCATTGCAACCGTTGCCGTTCTGGCATCTTTTTTAGCCTCTACGCCGACGCCTACTTGCCGGCATTAATGCTCTGAACCAGAGCATGAACCTATGCTAACGCGAAAGAGAATTGCAAGAGCGCGGGTGGTCGCCTTAAAAAATTGCGCTGAGCTAATGAAACGCATCATCGCTCTATTACTTGCCGCGGTCGTAAGTTCGCCAGCTTTGTTTCCAGAAGAGGAACCTAAGCCAGACTTTGAAATCAAGATTCTGAAGGTCGGTATGGAACGAGAAATCTTTCATCTGCGCGGTATTGCAAAAAACATTTCGGGCCGCAATTGTACCATGGCAGAAATATCCTACAATGTCTTTGACGCCGAAGGAAACGCCATCGGAACGCTAGTTGCCGCTAAGCCCAATTTCGTGGCTGGCAGTACATGGAAGTTTGATGCCGTTTCCGGCAGTAATGAAGGACGCTACGAGTTAATAGCAGCGAATTGTTACTGAGCCAACGAATTATATGATTTGTCAGGTAGGTTTAACTGAAGCTCAAATCTGATTTCTCCAATTTCTACGGCAATCACCGATGTCGCCCGCCGTCCTTGGCGGGCTCACAAGGCGCAACTACGTCAGAGAACAAGATTTACACGCTGCGGGCGCGAACGCTCCGCTGGGTCACGTCCTCGGTCTCAGGCACCAAGATTGCCTCCTCGCGCGGCACAGAAGTGCATTTTGCGCTCGTCGGCAAGTGCCTTCGGCAGATTTGGTGACACAAGTTGGCTTTCGATATTACAAAGTTGACACAAGTGTCACCAAGCCTCGTGTAAATCCAGCGTTAGCTGAAATAGCCGCGTAAGAAAAACTCGTCATACGTAAGTATTATTGTTAAATTATACGTATGCATTCATCCAGTGCGAAACTGACATTATCCTTGGATAAGAAAACCATTGAAAATGCTAAGAGATATGCCCAAAAACGGGGTAAAAGCATTTCGAGGATAGTTCAAGACTATCTTTCTTCTATTTCAAAAAACGACTCTCAAGTTAGTTCGCAGACATTGGGGCCTGTAACTCAGGAGCTTCATGGCGTTCTTAAAGGAAAAATCTCTCTCGACTACAAACTAGAAATAGCAGACTATATAGAGAAGAAGTACAAGTAAGTGGTCCAAAAGGTATATTTAGACTCAGACGTTATCTTAGATTATTTGGCTGAACGACAACCTCATGATGCAGCCGCAGTAAAAATCATCAATTTGCTGGAAAAAAGGGAAATTCAGGGGTTTATTTCATCTCTGATTGTATGGAACTTGTACTATTTGCTAAGCAAAAATGTTGGTGCCACTCAGGCAAGATCGATTCTGCAAAAATTTAGAAAATTGGTACACATACTTCCCGTAACGGAAGAAACAATAGACTCCGCATTGACCTCAAACATGCGTGATTTTGAAGATTCTGTGCAGTATTTCGCATTCAAAAAGGGAAAAATTGACGTCTTCATTTCTCGGAACACCAAAGATTATCCGAAGAATTCTACTATCATCATGACCCCTAATGAGTTCCTCAAAACCATTGAAAACACAGACATCAGCTAATTGCGCGGCTACTTCAGCTAAAAAAATTTTCCTGCTGCGCTCCATGCCATGCCGTGCTTCTCGGGGAAATAGATCGCGAACGACACGCACACAATGAGGTGTGTTTTCGCCTGTCGCCGCGCAACACGCCCTCGGCGTGTCGACCTGATTGGACTTAAATATATAAGAGATTGCTCAACGCTGGCGCATACGACAACCATAATCGCACCTGGTAAAGTCGGTTTGTAAAGAGACTAAATTCGCTGGGTTTTCCAAGGACTTTACGACACATTGTCGCTCCCTATTTCAAGTCAGGGGATCTGTACGGGAGACAAACTATGAACAAGAAAATTTCAATCGGTATACTGATATTTGGCATCGCGCTGTCATGGTGTAGCTCATGTGCGGGCTCGCAGGCTAAGGATGAAGGCCTGCCACGTAAAATGAAAGGGCTGGGTGAAGTTTGCACACGTTCTCCAGAATGCGCCGGGGGAGCCATGTGCATTAAGTTAAGGGGGGATCAGACAAAGGTTTGTCACCAGGCCTCCGTGGACTATTATCTGCCAGCGACTTGATCTTTTTACGTGAGTATGTAAGAAATCATTTACCATTAGGGTTATGAAATTCAAAATCCCACGCGTGTAACGACTGTTTTTGAGAGGACAGGATGACTGATTCTGGATATTTTTTATCGTCGCCCCGGGCCTGCCAGATCGTGATGTGCAGCTTCTTTTCGATTTGATGACAGCCGCCAGTGCTCTCTGACCAAATGCTGTTGGTCTCGATATAGAACTCGCGCGGCGTGCGATCCGAATATTTTTCAGTGCGTCAACTCAGGCCGGCCAAAGATATACGCTATGTTAATTAAACCAATGCGGCGTCTTTTTCGCCCAATCTGAATCGGCGAAGTTTTTGTGCAGTAGGTTAAAAGCTTTCTTTGAAATCTTGCCTTTGTCGGGAAAGTCGCAGCCATAGCGTGTGATTTTCACGAGGTAGTGAAGTGCCTCGGCAAGCCAGGCGGCTTTTGGGTCTTTCTGGGCGGCAGAAAAGAGGCGTTGCGAAAAGAACTCGGCGGCATTGCCCGCGGTTTTGATCCGCTGAAACTCATTCTGTCCCTTCGCGAACACAAACGGTTTCTCGACAGAGGCCGGGTAAAGCTGGGAGAAGATCGATTCTTCGAAGCCGGAGTAGATACGGTAGTGATCCCACCCCGTATTTTCTTTTTCGCTGCCGCCGAGCTTGCACCACCAGTTTTCACGGAACGAATCGATCGTGTCGGTCGAACCGCCGCGGCCATGGTGGCCTGCGATGTAGGGGGCGAGGCCGGGGTTGCGCAACAGGGTTAAGAGGGTTTCGTCGTTCGAGTTGGCTTTTTGCAGCGTCTTGGCGAGTGCCGGGTCATTTTCAATCAGGTAAGCGGCAAACTTTGTTCTTTCTGCCGGCATATCGAGCAGTATGGCCCGTGCCCAGCCGGCGCGTGCGATTTCGATTTTGCCCGCGCGCGACAGCGCTGCGGACTGGATGAGTATTAGATAATCCGCAAGCGTTGCGTGCTCGGTGAGAAGGCGCGCCGTATCGGCGTCAAAACCGAATTCATGCTCGGGTTTCTGGTTGTTAGTGGGCAGAATTTTCCGTTCCATCAGCGCCGCCGCGTCGCCGAGGCTCTGCGCATGCCGCAACTTCACGGCCTTGAGCGCATTCAGCGAGCTTGTGTCCTTTGCCTTCTCTAATTTTTTCCCGAGGGCATCGGCCAGCTTTGCGTCGTACGCAAGCGCCAGCCGGTAAAAAGCGACCGTGGTAAAAGCCGGATTGTCGTCACTGATGCGTGCGGCTTCGGTAAGCCAGAAATCCCGCCGCGGCGAGCTCGCAGGTAATTTCGAGAGCGCGGCAATCAGCCAGTGCGATTTTTTTGTTTCGTTATATTTACGTTCGGCCAGCGTCAGCGATGCGGCATCCTGCGCCTGAAAGGCATAGATCCATTCGACGAGATCGTTGCCGGGAGCCATGCGCGCAACCTTTTCGGCGCCCGCATTCTGCCATTTACGCACAAGGTAGCGGAACTCATGCGCAATTTCGATGGGGTTGCTCGTCGCGAGCTCACCGATTAAATTCTGCGCATAGAGCTTTTCGTCGCGTTTGGCTTCAAAAAGTTTTTTGAGATTTTTGGCATTCGCTTTTACAGAGGGGTCTCCGATTTCGGCGATTGCTGTATCGATGAGCTTTTGTATTTCCGCCGGTTTGGGGCCTGCGCCTGCGGGAAATTCGCTGAAGGCGCCGGTCTGCCGCATGCGCGTGCGGATCATCATATAGCGCGCGACGTCGCGGTGCAGCGACCCGCTTTTCGCCAGCGCCTCGAAACCCGCATACGCCTTGTCGTATTCATCGCGGTAAAAGTGGAACGCGGCCTCCTGGTAGAGAAAGTCGTTCTTCACCGTTTGCGGGGCATCCTTTGCGGGCGGGGTGAGCGCTCCCTTTTTCTCGGCGCAATTGGCAAAGACGATGTCCTGGTTTTTAAGCCAGAGTTTGCCGTGGGGCGATTTGGCGCGCGCCGCCAAAAGTTCGCGTGCATAGCGTAGCGCGTCGGCATGGCAGTTCGTCACATAGCGGTATTCGCCCGCAGCCTTGTAGGGTGTAACCTTGGGTGCAACGATGTCGGGAAAAAATTCTTTGCGCGCTTTGGCCCAGAGCGCCTCTTCGTCGGCATCCGCTTTATAGGCGTCGGCGAGCGCCATGCTGCGCGCATCGTACTTGGCACCCGAAAGCGGCAGGTAGAGCAGAGCGAGGTAATCGGACTTGAAGCCCGGCAGCACGATGCCGGGTTCGCGCATGCGGTCGGCATAGCTGCGCGACGCACCCTCCGCGTCGATCATCGGCGATTTTTCGAAGAATGGCCCGCAGGGGTAGAGCGCGGTATGCAGCGCGGCGATGAGGGCGAGGGTTTTAGCGATAGTTTTCATGTATCAGCGCGAGCATTCGGATAACGTCTTCGCGACGCCAAGCACGATTGCTGAAGATGTAGTATGTTTTTGCGCGCGGAAAACTGCGGTAGGTCTCGTAGGTGGCAATGCCGACGGCAGTTTTGCAGTTCGAAGCTTGCGGCAGAGCGTGGCGCGCGTCGCCATTTTTATGCGAGGGATCGAAAAGCATCGGGACGATCTCGGTTACAGAAATGTCCTTAAGCCAGGCATCACGGGCGCACCAGCTGGCGAGCGCGGTTACCGATAGTTTCAGGTTTGGGTTTTCCTCTTGAATAGATCGAATGAGGCCTCTGTAAAAATCACGCTGCGAGTCGTAGACTTCAAAATCAAGTTGGATTACCTCGGTGCGGCTGTCGGCCACGAGACGCCGTATTGCTTCGAGAATCACTTTCTGTTCGGCATCACCATAGCGGCCGCTGCGCTTCGCCCGCACATGGAGCACGGGAAGAGTCGGCTGCGCTTTCGGCAGGAGCAGCGCTTTGGTGCGCGGCCGGAATACCGGCTTTTTTTCACTGAGGTCAATTTCCCCCGCGAAATAGGCGACGCCGATTTGGGGTTCGAGAAAGCGCAGGTCTTCGGGGCGATCCCATGCCCAGAGATAGATACGAGGCTCTGCCCCGAGCGCCGAAACGGCTACGCAGGCTATCCACCAAAGGTGCGCTGATTTAATAGCCGTACTTCTCACCCCAGAGTTTTTTCAGCTGCTCGCGCGTCTCGCGTTCGCGCGCGTTGTTGCCCGGGTCATAGATTTTTTTGCCGCTCAAGGCATCGGGCAGGTATTCCTGTGCCGAGAACGAACCCTGCTGGTCATGAGAGTATTCGTAGCTCTTGCCATAGCCGATGTCTTTCATGAGTTTCGTCGGCGCATTTCTGAGGTGCAGCGGCACGGGCAGATTACCCGTCTCGCGTACAATGCCCTGTGCCGTGTTGATCGCGGCATACGCGGCATTGCTCTTCGGCGAGGTGGCAAGATAAATCGCGGCCTGCGAAAGTACAATACGCGCCTCGGGATAACCGATGAGATTCACCGCTTGAAAGCAGGTCGTTGCGACGACGAGCGCGGTCGGGTTTGCGTTGCCGATATCTTCGGAGGCCGCGATGACCATGCGCCGCGCGATAAAGAGCGGGTCTTCGCCGCCTTCGATCATACGCGCGAGCCAGTAGACCGCGCCGTTCGGGTCGCTGCCGCGGATCGATTTGATGAAGGCGGAGACAATGTCGTAGTGGTTATCTCCCGCCTTGTCGTAAAGCACCGGGTTCTGTTGCACGATTTCGAGGACTTTAGCATCGGTGATTTCGATGCTCTGGCTCACTTCGACTCCGCTCAGTGAGCCAGCAGGGACGCTGAGCGAAGTCGAAGCGTCCAATGCATCCACCACCAATTCGAAGACATTCAGCAGCCTGCGCGCATCGCCGCCTGAAAGTCGAAACAGCGCCGCGGTTTCGGTGAGCCGGATTTTCCGCGTCTTGAGAAAGGCATCTTTCTCCATCGCGGTGTTCAGGAGTAGCAGTAAATCCGACTCATCGAGACTTTTCAGAATATAGACCTGGCAGCGCGATAAGAGCGCCGAGATCACCTCAAACGAAGGATTTTCCGTCGTGGCGCCGATGAGCGTGACCTTGCCGGTTTCAACTGCGCCGAGCAGCGAATCTTGCTGCGCCTTCGAAAAGCGGTGGATCTCGTCGATAAAGAGCACCGGCTTTTCCGTGAAGAGACCGCCCCCCGAAGCTTTGTCGATGACCTCGCGGATGTCTTTGACGCCCGAGTTGATCGCGCTCAGCGCAT
This sequence comes from Spirochaetota bacterium, assembly GCA_017302045.1. GTDB lineage: Bacteria > Spirochaetota > Leptospiria > Turneriellales > Turneriellaceae > Turneriella. The sequence goes on along the minus strand of JAFLED010000008.1, from coordinate 21,330 downwards.
AGAATGGGCGTTTGAGTTCGGAAGCGATGATGTTCGCCAGCGTAGTTTTGCCAACGCCGGGGGGCCCCCACAAAATGATCGAGGGAATATTTTTATTCTCAACCGCGCGACGCAGTACCGCGCCGTCGCCCACGAGATGTTTTTGGCCGACATAATCGGCGAGCGTTTTCGGGCGCATGCGCTCGGCGAGAGGTATGGTTGGTTTCATGAACGTCGGTGGTGCTTCTCCACAATGATTTTACTGAGATCCGTCGTTTCCATCGCGCCCAAAGCGTTTTCCCACCGGCCTTCAGCGCAAAGACCGCTTACACCCGCCTCTTCATACGCCTGTCTCGCCGCTTCGATCAACGCCTGCCGGATTTTTTCCGCAGCCTCTAAAGATAGCCCGGGTTGCTGGCCACTTGACACAACCCGGTTTCGTTTCGCCGATGCCCACGTATACTTGGATTTACAGGCCGGTACCAATTTCTTTCGCTCCGTTATATGATCAGCACTGCTATCGATGCCAACAAAGAATGGCAAGTCATCTTCAATGAAGGAAAAAACTGGCGCATCGGCATCTACCGCCCGAAATACCGCAGCGCGGCCGAAATTGCCGAGCTCGAACAGCATACCTGCCCCGAAGCCTTTCTGTTACTCGAAGGTAATCTGACCATGCTCTACCGGCAGGCGGATGGTTCGCTGGCGGAGAAAACCCTGCAACCGAAGGAGCTTGTCACCTTCACAGAGCCGCATTCGGGGTTTTCTCCCGATCTTTCGGGCGTCGCCTTCGTGGTCGAAACCGCCCTGTTCGAGACCACCTACACCGATATTCAGTCGGGCAACATCACGCGTCGCGTCGAAGTCAAGGGCTGATTTAGTTTACGGAATATTCGCGGTAGATCAACGTGCCCGCCATGCATAAAATTCTCGTCGTTGACGACAGCCCGACCATACGCGCCGCAGTGAGCGGCGCGCTCGCGTATAAAAAAGCGCATATACTCGAAGCGGGTACCGCCGTTGAGGCCGTGAAAATTTTTGAGCAAGAGCGCCCGGGCCTTGTCTTTCTCGATATCAATTTGCCGGCAGCCGACGGTTTTGTGGCACTGAAGCGCATCCGCATGGTCGACCCGAACCATGAGACCAAGGTCGTCATGCTAACGGGGGCGACCGATAAAGCAACCATACAAAAATCCATCGAAGAGGGCGCCGACGATTATGTCGGCAAACCGTTCACCCCGGTGGTGTTGCGCGATAAGACAGATAAGTTTTTGAAGTAAAGCAGTTACCGCTCGGTCTTGCACTCGAGTACGAAATCTTCAAACACCGGCGAGATATACAATTTCTTGTTGTGCACAAACGCGCCCGAGGCGGCGCTGATTTCTTCACCCGCATTGAAGTAGATGCCGGTCGTAGTTTTTTGTCCCGGGTCGATTTCGACAATATACGACGGCGCTTTTTTCTCAGCGGATTTCGCATGGCGGAAAAACTGCCAGTTGCTGGTGTGCGAAGCTGTCATCAGTCTGTTCTCCAGGTTGAAAAGATTATCCGGGCCTGACACATCGGCGACGAGAGTCTTATTACCTAATGTGCCGTCGGTTTCGCGGTTGAATTCATAAACTTTATCTTCGCGCGTGGCTGAGACATAGACTTTGCTGCCGCGCACCAGAATACCGTTTGCCATCGCAATGCCCTCCGCTGCAACGCGGCAGTTTGCACCGAGATTGGTGGTCAGCGAATTCAGGCGGCAGTAGGTAATCTTAGAACGTTTTAACCCCCAAAAAATTTCCCAGAGGCTGCCGCGCGAGCCCTGGTCGTTGGTGACATAGAAGCTGCCGGTTTCTGTTACGGTGAGATCGTTGGGCGAGTTGATGAGTTCGTCTCTGACTTGTACTACAAAATCGAGCTTGTCTCCGTCGATTTTATAGATGAGCACGCTTTGGTCGTTGTCGTTCATCTCGGCGCCGTGATTGACGACATAGAGATACGTATCTTTACCGTTACGAAAGATATCGATGCCATGCGGCGCAAAGAAAACCGCCGGCGGTTCGCCCGAGCGTGCGAGTTTCTTCACCTGCCGCGACTTCAGGTTCACGGCAAAAATATCGCCGGGCACTTTCCATTCGCGGCGTTCGTGGCTGGAGACATAGATCGTATTGTCGAGCAGCGCGAAATCTTCGGCGCCGGGCCCGACCACAATCTTTTCGCAGCCGTTGTAACGGTTCACAATCTGCGGTGCCGAGGAGCAAAAAACAAAAAGCGGAATTAGCCCGCAAGCGGCCGCGAAGATGTGTTTTTTCATGGCGTCGTCAGAATTTTTCAGCGAGGGGGTTGCCCAGCGTCTGTAACTGCGCTTTTGCGGCACTGCGGATATCCCCCGGCATCTGCTGCGCGATTCGGATAATCTTCTCCTGGTTTACCATCGAGTTGGCGATATTGCCCACGATTTTACCGTCGCGTACATTCTTGATGATTTCGAGCATCACCTTGTCTTCGAGCAGGTCGGCAAGCTCACCGAGCTTACCGTGAAAATTTTTTGCGGCGAGGTCCTTGACGACCTGTGCAACAATATTCGTTTCCATGAGATTGCCGATGCGGGCCGTAATCTCGGGGCTCGCATAGAGCGCCACCTGGCCCATATAATCGATGCGCAGAGACTTGCCGATCTTCGCGGCGGCTTTGGGATCCATGTAAATCACCACTTGTGCGATGATGTATGGTGTGAGGTAATCGTGTGCAAGTTTGGCGATGATGAAATTCGGTATAAACTGCGTCGATACCGCCATGACTTTAAAGACGGGCTTTTGCAGCTCTTCGGTGCGGTGAATGTAGTCGTGGATTTCTTTATGGATTTTCTCGAGCGTGGGCTCGTCCAGGTTTCTCAGGTATGTGAGATCGTTGTCGGTGACGAGGCTCTCTTTAATTTCTTCGACGAGTGAATCTTTGCTCATAATTCTCCTTTTAACTGGCTCTATTCTTACGTGGGATCGAAATCAGCTTAGAATTCGATGACAGCCATTGAGGCCGATGTCAGCGGCAGTCGCGATGTCAATGAAAGTTTTGTCATCATTTGTTTACCATTATAGGATTCGAATTTTTTAGCGCCGCAGCCCGTTGCTAACGTGCGCATTTCGTCGGTGGTTGCGCCAAAGGTAAATTTTTCGTTGTAGATGATATCCATTAGGTAGGGCATCACCGTCTGAAACATATCTTTCACCGGATGGTTCATCGTGCTGTGCCAGTAATCGAAGACCAGTACGCTGCCGGGCCCGAAGTACTCTTTGACCGCCTTGATCGTCGAACGAACAATTTCTTCGCTGACATACATCGAGACCCCCTCCCAAAGTATCAGCGCCGGTGCCTTCGCAAGCCCTGAACGACCGAAAATTTCGGGAAGTGATTCTTTCATGAAGTCGACCTCGCAGTAGTGCGGTTGATCCCCCTCGATTCTCTCGTTGCGCAGATAGAATTTCTTACGGCGCTGCGTTGCGGGAAAATCGAATTCCCAGATGCCATGCCCGATATATTCTCTGAGGCGCAGCGAGCGCGAATCGTAACCGGCTCCTAAAAGCACCACGGGCATTTGGGGCCCCAATTTGCGCACATAACTGTCCATAAAAGCATGGCGCAGCGTGATAAAGTCGAATAGACCCAGCGAGGCGCCGTTGACAAAAAATGACACAAACTCCGGTAGAATCGACAGCCGATTGTAGATCGACATGTAAAAGTCGGAGAGAAAGCGTCCCGCGTACTTGTCTTTGAGGAGGCTCTTTTCACCGTAATAGCTCAGTTCCAGCGCGCGTATGAGGGCCACGACTTCGGCCGTGCGGCTGGGAGTATTGTCTAACATGGGTTGAATTTTTGCCGATAATGAGAGGGGACAAGTACTTTAATGGTGTCGATGTTCTTTAAAAGCAAGAAATCCGAAGAGTTTAAGCCGCAGGATAAGGCCGAAATTCTCGCCAAACTGCTCGAAAAATACCGCAAAGCCGAGGCGCGTTTTGGCGCGAAGTATTTCGACAAGGCGCAGCTCGACCAGCGCATTAACTTTCACCGCAGCATGAAATCCGACTTTCAGCGCTTCATTCTAGACGAGATGAATTTTTTTAAACAGATGGAAGAAAAGGCCACTGAAGAAGAGGCGAAGCGCAAGCGGCAAGAAGAGGCGGATGCCCGCATGCGCGAGATTATGGCCGCGAACGACGCGCTTATCGCGCACTACCCCGACGTCTTTTTTCACCCGCTGGCAACGCTCGAATGCCGCCGCATTGTCGGCGCGGTTTCGAATCTTTTTCCTGAAATCGAAGAAGAGTTACGCTATGTTTTCCAGGGGCGCAAAGAATGGGGCGAGATTAAGTTCTACCTTGCGGATCTCGAACGTTTTATCTACAAGCCTCCGATGCGGATGACAGCCTTTCTGGCGCACTATGTCGCCGAGCTGCAAAAATGGGGAGAGCCGGGCAGGGACGATGCCGACCGCAAGTTCGTGCAGACCGCCGCCATGTGCCTCACGGGCATTAGCAACGAATTGCGCACCGCGCTCGATCATCTCATCGACGCCGATAAGGTAAAGGCTTCGGCCATTATCGCTAAACTGGACGCGATCGTCTCCGATTTTCGCCTGTCAGACTGGGCCCAGCACGGGCTTGCTCTCAAGGCGCAAAAGAAATTGGGGATATAAATCTTTCTCCCCTCTCCTTTAGGTGACTGCGAGGTCTCCGTCTTCGGTGAGGAGTCCGGGGGGGGGAGGTGCTACTTCAACGCCTCTTCCAGATTCAACTCAGACATCGCGTCCATTTCCTGAAATTCCAGCGTGACCCGGGTGCGACCACCGCCGAGATTGGCGCTGTTGGTCACAGTCGCAGAAAACTGCCCGAGACTTTCCTGGTGTTTCTGTACGCGGAAAAGCACAACGAGGCCCGGCTGAAAGTGCCGCAGCAGCAACCGATCGGCAATCTCCATCTGCACGGATTGCATATCGATCTTCTGAACCGGCAAGGCGCGCGGTTCTTCGAGAATTAACCCGATCTTGCGCAGTTGCGTCTCGAGCGCCGTCGCGATTTTTTTGACCGACTGAAAGATCGGGTCTTCGACAAAGCGCGGCGTATTGACTTGCACATAACCGATGGGCAGTTTTTGTTTGTAGAGAATCGGTACGGTGACTTCGCCCAGCAAGTGCGCGGGCACCTTCAGGTCGCTTTTCTGTATTTCGGCAAGATACGTATCCTGCGGAAAATACTGCCGTGGATTGAATTTTGCGGGCGGGTCGGGGCTGTAATAGATGATACGCGGATTGCGCACGAGATTTTTAAGCCGGGTATCGCTTGCGTCACCCGAAGCTAAGAATATTTTATGGTAAGGCACGAGGTTCTTGAGCTCGCTATCGAAAAAGTTGATCACGAAACCATTTACCTTCTTGCGGTTCGCTTCGATGACGAAGGCAATTTCTTTCGACGAGGTCAGGTTCGTCATGAAAAACGGCGTCGAGTTATCGGTTTCGGCGACGTCTTTTTTCACGTCGTCGGTAATTTCGAGTGCCTGCGGATGTAAAATTTCGGTCGGGCCGTTGCGCAGCAGAAAGCGGCAGATCGCGACGATACGCTTTTTGTTGTGCCGTACCAGCACCCGGCGCTCTGTGGGCGAATTCAGAAACTGTGTGCGAATCTTGAGTTCGGGCCCCGTGGTCAGTAGCGTGTACGAAATAAAGCCAGCGGGGTGCTCGGCATCTTCGACGAGAATCGAACAGGGCTTTTTGCCCATAACGGTGTTTAATATCTGGTGAACCTGGGGTATTTGATTAACGCGAACCATGATCGGCAAAAGAGCATAACGCTCTATCCGCAAACTGAACAGCGGACACAAAAGGTCAATGATTTGAGCCGGGGAAACCGGCATTTTTTGGTGAACACTTCCACCTGTTCTGCGAAAGGTATTTACACGACAGCGCCCGCACCGGGAGGCAATCTTAGATGCAGGGCACGGTCGACGCCAATAATCGCAACTTCACAAACTTGCCCGTGGCCGACCCGGTGCGCTGGTTGCCTGTAACGCAGCCCGGTGTGCGTGTGGGTGAGCTCCCCGACGGGCGCATGCGCATTAACCTGGGGCCATCCCACCCGGCGACGCACGGCATTCTCGAAAACCATCTCATCCTTAATGGTGAGACAATCGAAGCGGTAGACATCCACACCGGTTATGTGCACCGATGTTTCGAAAAACTCGGCGAGCACTATGGCTACAACCAGTTTCTCGTCTGCACCGACCGCATGAACTATGTCTCCACGCCGATGAACAACATCGGCTGGATTCTCGCTGTCGAGAGTATGATGGGGATTACCGCGCCGCCGAAGGCTCTTGTCGTGCGCATGATTATCTCAGAGCTTTCGCGCATCATCGACCATATCATCTGCCTGGGTATTCTCGGTGTCGATCTCGGCGCCTTTGCCTCTTTTCTCTACATGTTCCACAAGCGCGAAGACATCTACCAGATTCTCGAAAAGATGACGGGGGCGCGCCTCACCAATACATTTTGCCGCGTTGGCGGTTTAGAGAAAGATATCTACCCGCAATTCGTGGCGGATGTACAAAAGTTCTTAAAAACTTTCCCGAAGGTACTGAAAGAAACCGACACGTTGCTGACCAAGTCGCGCATCTTCTACGATCGCACCAAGGGCGTCGGCAAAATCTCGGGCGAGCGCGCGCTGGCTTACGGCTTTACCGGGCCTAACCTGCGCGCGGCCGGTGTCGACTTCGATGTGCGGGTTTCGAACCCGTATATGTATTACGATCAGGTCGATTTCGACGTTCCGATCGGCGAAGACGGCGGCGTCTACGACCGCTATCTCGTGCGCCTCGAAGAGATGCGCCAGTCGCTGCGCATTATCAGGCAGCTCATCAACAACATTCCCGAGGGCGCGTATCACGCCGATATTCCGCACGCCTATTTGCCACCTAAAGAAAAGGTCTATACCTCGATGGAAGACCTGATCTATCACTTCAAAATCATCATGCACGGCATTGAAGTGCCGACGGGCGAGCACTACTTCTCGACTGAAGCGGCGAATGGCGAATTAGGTTTCACCATCGTCTCGCGCGGCAAGAAGAGCCCCTGGCGCGTTCACGTACGCCGTCCGTGTTTCTGGTATTACCAGGCTTTCCCTGAAATCGTGACGGGTGGCCTCTTGGCTGACGCCATTGCGAACATGAGCTCGCTCAATGTGATCGCTGGAGAATTAGATTGCTAACCTGCCCTGAGCGCAGTCGCAGGGCCAGCGAGCTCGACTGTTGACATTCAGCTGCCGTGTTGAACGCATTTCGTGCTCTGGGATATCTCGAAGGTATTTCGTTTCTCGTGCTCATGGGCATTGCGATGCCGCTCAAGTACTTTTATAGCTCCCCGCTTGCGGTCAGAATTGTCGGCTCGGCGCACGGTGTGCTTTTCGTTGCCTATTGCGCATGGGCTCTCTTTGTTTATTTCAGGGAGAAATGGCCGCTGAAACAACTGCTGTTGTGTTGGATGTTTTCATGCCTTCCCTTGGGCACGTTCTGGTTTGACCAGAAATATCTCCAGAAAAAATGAGCAGTATGCCCGTGTTTTGAACTCTTCTCTCCAGAAGTGGATTCATAGATCCACTGAAGGAGAAACGGTTCAAATGAAAAAATATGTTATTCTGTTTTTGCTCGCGCTTGCGGCTTGCGGGAACACCGGCGATTCGCAAATGTCAGCCGGCGAATCACCAGCGGAAACGCCGCAACCATGGAAGCCGCCGGTAATTAATCTTCCGACGCCGGCGCTAAATTCAGCCGAATTGATTTTAGGTGGTGTCCGCCACACCCTGAACCAAAATGCCAGTTGCCAGCAGGGCGGCACCGGGATATTTTTGCGACCAGCCGGTAATCCAACACCTGCGATTATCATCCTCAGACCCAATTTTTCCGCGAATGGCGAAGTATTCATCGAGACCGACCAGGGCTGGTCCATGATGTTTGATGAAACCATCGCCGGCGCCAGTGTGAACTGGGGTACGCTCGGATGCCGTGCCTGGGCCATCGGCAATGAGCCGGGGTATTTCGAATTGCAGGTGGCGGACTGCCCGTTACAAAACCATCCGATGGCGCCTACACGACACAGCACCGTTACATTCAAGTTGCGCTGCTCTAAATAAACGCGCCTAACTTTCGGAAATCAGCCTCAGCAAATCTCTTTGAGTAGTAGCTGAGGCTTCGCTAAAATAGCGCCGGCCATGGCCCGGGTACACGCGCGAAAAATCGAAGTTCAAAAGCCGCTCATTCGACTTCTTCAGCTCGGCCCACGAATACCAACAGGCATTGCGGAACGAGGTTAATCCGCCTGCTCTGCCCGCAGCCAAATGATCGCCCGTAAAGAGCGCGCCGTCGAAGAGCAGGCACATGCTGCCGCGCGTATGGCCCGGTGTGGGTATGATCCTGAGATCGGTTGCAAATTGCACAGGTTCAGAACCCTCAATGCGGATTTCCATTGGCGCAGAATCACGCTCTGCCGTGTGAATAATCCGCTCGGCGTTGAAATGGCGCGCAAATTCTTCATGGCCTGCGATGTCGTCGCTGTGTGTGAGAAAGATATATTTCACGCCGCCGAGCTTTTCGAGGCCCTGAATCAGCCTCGGGTAAAAGCGAGGCATGTCGACGAGCACGTTACCCCCGGGCCGAACGATCAGGTAACTTGAAGCGCCGAAGGTTGCCGCGGTAGCAAAACCGCAGAAAAAGATATGCTCTTCGAGCGGCACCGGAAAGGCCGAAAGGACATCCCCCGAGAGCGTGTCTTTTTCATGCTGGCCGATGGCATGTACCGGACAAGAGTGCAATGCTTCGAGAGCGGTGCGGCGTTCGCCTTCGGTTTCGGGTTGGCGTGCGACAAAGGCGTGGTCGGTCGTGTCTGCAAAAAGCGCCGGCGCATGCGCGTAGCAGGTGCCACAGTCGATGCAGCGGTCGTCGACAAAGAAGTTGCCGTGGGTATTTTCTGGGAAAATAGCGTGCTTCGGGTTGTGGGCGATGGTTGAATGTACGAAACAATTCAGGGATGCGCAAAAATTTCCGGGTTAGCCACGGGCTATAGCCCGTGGCTACTTGATTTTCAATGTCCCCATCAATTTGAGCGCCACGTCACGATCCGAAAAATGCAGCGTCTTACCGCCGATAATCTGGTAATCTTCATGACCCTTGCCGGCGATAACGAGTACCTGGCGCGGCCCTAGAATCTGCAGACCCGCGCGAATCGCTTTTTCACGGTCGGTGATGACGAGATAACGTGCGGTTTTAAGTCCCTTGCGCATATCTTCAATAATCGCCTTCGGGTCTTCGCTGCGCGGATTGTCGTTGGTGATGATGCAGAGGTCGGCGTGCAGGCTGCCGATTTCGGCCATCTGCGGGCGTTTATCTTTATCGCGGTCGCCGCCACAGCCGAAGAGGCCGATGACGCGAGCGGGGGTGAGTTCCTGAGCAGTCTCAAGCACCTTCGCCAGCGCGTCGGGCGAGTGTGCGTAGTCGATGATTACGGTGCGGTTCTCTTTGCCGCGCAAAACTTCGAAGCGCCCGGGTACCGGCTCCACCTGGTTGATAGCGTTCAGTGCATCTTCGGTGCCGAAGCCGAGACAGAGTAACGCAAGAAATCCTGCGCTCAGGTTCATGAGGTTAAAACGGCCGAGCAGTTTTGTTTTAATGAAATAACTTTTCTGCGCAAACACGAGTACACAGCCATACCCGTCGAATGTCGCTTCGACGTCGGTCACCAGCGCATCGGCGGATTTCTCTTTGAGGCTCAGGCTAATAACGGGAAAAGACGGATTCTGGCTCTTGAGCCACGTGTGCAGTTTTTTACCGTATTCGTCGTCGATGCAGATGATCGCCCCTTTCGAAGATTCGGGGTTCTTGCGCGAAGCCAGAAGCATGTATTCGAATAACCGGCGTTTCGCGCGGTAATACGCGTCCATGCTCTTATGGTAATCGAGATGGTCTTGCGTCAGATTCGTGAAAATACCGATCTGAAAGTTGATACCTTCGAGCCGACCCTGCGCCAGGCCATGCGAGCTGGTTTCGATGCAGGAGTAGAGTGCCTTCTGTTTCTGCCCCTGGTGCAGCATTGCCTGCAGCGACACCGTATCGGGCGTTGTCATGCCGGTCTGCGTTTTGTGGCGCGTGACTTCCATTCCCAAGGTGCCGATATACATCGAGGGTTTCTTGAGATGATTTAATGCCTGGTAGAGCGAATGCGCCACCGTGGTTTTGCCATTCGTGCCGGTCACGCCGATGCAGGCCATGTACCGTGTCGGCTCGCCGAAGAAAAAGGCGATGGTGCGTCCGGCAGCACGTAAAAAATCCGGTGTAAAAAAGATCGGTAGGTTTTTATTGTAACGCGCGTCGTTCAGAATTTCTTCTTTGTATTCGCGGTCGACGAATACCGCGGTGGCGTGTTTATCGAATGCGTCCCAAATGAAATCTTTGCCTTTGAAATTCAGACCGTCGTAAGCGAAAAATGCGGAGCCGCGTTTGACTTCGCGGCTGTCTTGTGTCACCTGTTTGATTTCGACGCGGTCTTCGACGCCAAAGGCCTCCCAGCCGAGAAACTCCCAGATGGCGCGGGTAAAGTCGTTGCTTACGGCTTTCATTGAAATTCAGGCCACGGGCGATAGCCCACGGCTAAGAAAGCGTCTCGGAAGAAACTGACTCCCCGCAAACAGAAAATCACAACATTTTTGCGAATTCGGCTTCGCTGATGATGGCGACCCCCAGTTCTTTGGCCTTTTGGGCCTTGCTGCCCGCGTCGGCGCCTACGACGACAAAATCGGTCTTTTTGCTGACCGATGAAGCCGCGCGGCCCCCCCGCGCCTTGACCTCGGCCTCGGCACCCTCGCGCGTGAACTTTGTCAGCGTGCCGGTGAAAACGAAGGTTTTGCCGTCAAAGTCATCGGAGACGCGCGTATTCTCGGCCTTCAGGATTACCACACCGTTTGCCTGCAATTTTTTGAGGCGCTGCTGGTTCGTCTTATCGGCAAACCACTCGGCGACCGAAGCCGCAGTACCCGGCCCAATCTCATGCACCGCGGTGAGTTCGGCTTCGCTGGCTGCGGCAAGACTTTCGGGCGAGCCGAAGTGTTCCGCTAGCACAGAGGCAATGTGCTCGCCGACATTGGGAATCCCCACCGCGGTCAGCAGCTTCGGGAAAGGAACCTGGCGTTTTGCATCGATCGATTTCAGAATCTTGTTTGCGAGCAATTCGCCCATGCCCTCAAATTCGAGCAGGTCTTCTTTCGTAATGGCGAAGAGATCGGCATAGTCTTTGATCTTTTTATTCTTCAGTAGCTTCGCGACCCATTCGGCGCCGAGAAATTCAATGTCTAGACCATTCTTCGAGACAAAGAATTGCAGAAATGCCTCATTCATTTCAGGGCAAGCCGGATTTACACAGCGGAAAAATACATCTTCGCGCACGAGTTTCTTGCCGCAAGACGGGCAGGCGGTAATGAATTTAATCGGCTTGGCTTTTTTCGCGCGCTTATCACTCTTCGCGGCCACGACCTTGGGTATGACATCGCCTGAGCGCACGACTTCGACCATGTCACCTTCGTGCAGATCGAGGCGTTCGATCTCGTCGGCATTGTGCAGCGACGCGCGCGACACCATGACACCCCCGAGATTGATCGGAACCAGATTGGCGACAGGAGTAATGACTCCGGTGCGACCGACCTGGTAGGTCACACGTTCGAGTTTCGTGATACCCGACCGCGCCGGGAACTTCAGCGCGATGGCCCAGCGGGGCGCCTTGGTTGTGGCGCCGAAATTTTCCCATTCGGTGGTGTCGTTGAGTTTGATCACGAGGCCGTCGAGGTCGTATTCGACCGACGAACGGTCGGCCGTCATCTTTTCATAATACTTCTCTACACCTTCGATTTCTGTGACGAGGTGGTAGGCCGAGGTCTTGAAACCTAGTGCGGGAAAGACCTTTTTCCAGATTGCGTCTTGCGTGCGCATGTCTTTGTCGAAGCGCTTCTTTGCATCTTTGATTTTAGCAAGCGTGTAAGGGAAGAAAGACAAGTACTTATCTTTGGCTTCTTTAGAATCCTGTTGCCGTAATGCCCCGGCGGCTGTGTTGCGCGGGTTCGCAAAAAGCTTTTTACCTTCTTTTTCTTGGCGCTTATTGAGCTTCTCAAAATCCTTGAGTTTGATGATGACTTCACCGCGAATACTCAGGTATTCGGGTGGGTTGTCGAGCATGAGGCGCAGCGGTACATTCGCGACGGTACGCACATTATGCGTAATATCTTCGCCGACCTCGCCGTCGCCGCGCGTCGAACCGACCGTAAGAACACCCTTCTCATAGACGAGATCGATCGCGAGGCCATCGAATTTTGGTTCTACGTGGTAGACTGGCTTTTTGAGACCCGCCTTTAATAGTCGGTCGTGGAATGCTCGTAGTTCGGCGATATCCATCGCGTTGTCGAGGCTCATCATGGGCGGGTCATGCTTTACCTCGGCAAAGTCTTCGCGCACTTCACCACCGACCTTGAGCGAGGGTGAATCGGGTTGCACCCAGTCGGGGTGTAATACCTCAACTTCCTTCAGAAGCCGCATCTGGTCGTCATAATCGGCGTCTGAGATTTCGGGTTCGTCTTCGAGGTAATATTTTTTATTGTGGTAGTGCAGCTCGTCGACGAGCGCGGCGTAATCTTTTCTAGTGAAATCTGCCGCTGTTTTAGCTTTTGCTGCTTTCGTCTTTTTAGCCATCACCCTCTACCTTCGTGGCGCCATAGACCTTGACCTCAGAGCCCTCGGCAAGTAGCACCGAATGCGGCTTCTGGTCTTTGAGAAAACCCCAGGTCTCGCCATAAGTTGCGGCGAAATCCACATCGAGGGTATATGCCTGAATGGGGTAAGTACGCCACGAGGGATGCTCCACCTGATACTCGAGCGTTTTGCGCCCCGCGCCGCCGTTGTAACCGTAATAGTGCTCGGTAATAAAATCTTCGATGCTACCGGGTTTGATGTCATGCGGGCGCACGGCGGCGAAGCAGGTCAGGCGCTGGGTTTGGCCCTTCTCTTCGAATGTGTATTCGGCCTTGATCTGGTCAGAGACGGCGACACGTTGGGTCATCCGTCTTGTGATATAGTGCTCATTGAACAGCGTATTTGCCACAAAGGTGATCGCGCGTTTAGGCACGATCTCTTTGATGAAGGCGACGCCGCGCCGGGTCTCGCCTTGAATCGTGCGCTTGAGGTATAACCGCAGATTGATCTCGGGAAAATTGACATGCCAGGGAATACGAAAGCCTTTCACGCGCGTCTGCAGAAACTGGAAGGCGACGAGCGAAACCAGGTGTTTGCCTTCGAAGGTATCGAGTTCACAATGTTTCGGGACGAGTGGGGCAAGCAGCGCCGCATCTACCTCGTAGTTGACCATGAATAGATTCTTCCAGCGCGCCGTGAGAGAGGGTTTTGCCACGCGAAACCCTCGCGCGATTTAAAACAGGGCGTAAAGCAGGGCTTCGATCTCTTTGATGTCGCTCGAATTCTTGGGGAGGATATACTCTTTCTGGTCACCTTTCACCGACTTGATGATCAGTGCCGTACCCCGCTCGCGCGTGCCTGTGGTTTTGCGCTTAATGGCTTTTTCCATGCGTGCGGATACTTTTTCAAAGCTGTCTTTGCTGACACGGCGTGTCGCGGGTTCTCCGCCCGAATATTTGCCCTTTTTGACGGGTTCGAATTCAAGCGTATAACTGTCGCCATCGCCCAGAAATTCATACGAGTTGCCATGGCCGTCGACATACTGCAAGACGGGCAGGGCTTTTTCCTGCGCGGTGAGCGGAGCCAGTAGCATGGCCGCGAGTGCGATCGTGAGACATAAGGTAGATTTCATCTCGCCTCCCTAATAAAGTTGAATTGCCTGCGGCACCCCTGCCGTGTCAAATTCCGTCGGGTTTAAAAGACTTGAATCGCTTCCACAGCCAGGCAGCGAAGAGTTCACGGCGCCGCGTCGCCAAATCATAGTCCCGGGGTGCGGTTTCGGGGCGAATAAATTCGCGGGGGATATCCCACGAGAGCGTAAGAAATTCTTCGTAAGAGCAGAAGGGCCCGAACTCAGCATGTATCTTGGGCAGCAAATGCCGCGCCTTATAGAAGACATGGTCAGGGGCTGCCGCCCAGCGCCGGGCAGGCGAATCTTCGGTCAGGTGCTCAAGGCTGTACTGAAAGCCGAGCGTCGCGCCGTGGTCGATTAGCCAGAACTTTTGGTCGCGAATCAGTATGTTCGGGTTGCGCCAGGTGCGGTCGGGGTTTTCGGTAAGCCAGTCAAGCCAGAGAACCTTCGCCGCAGCTTCGTCGCCGATGCGCACCCGATTCTCCATATTCAGGGTCACCGCACCCGCGATATACTCAAAGCCCAGGTTATACCCCAGACTCGCGCGCAGCAGCTGCAGCAGCTCGGGGTCTTCGCGCGGGTCGAGCAGGCTTTCGCTGATCGTGACGAGCGCCCGACCGGGAACAGGTAAGCCAATCTTTTCTGCAAGCTCAGCCGTAACCACTTCTGCAATGAGCGCGCCGTACCCCTGGCCGGCCCCATGCAGTTTAACGATAAATTTACCGGCGTCGGTTTCTACCAAGAGCGGCCATGAGCTGCCGATTTTCTTTGTCGAAAGAATACGTCGCGCCGCGAGAGTCTCCAGGCGTTAATCCGGGTAATGAAAAGTGACTTGCTGCTGAAGTTCGGCGGACAAACTTTTTGCCACGGGACAGGCCAGCGCCGCGTTTTCGAGCTTAGGCCGCATGTCGTCCGCAATGCCGGCACAGAAATCAATCCGCACGACAATGCGTTCGATCTTGCGCGGCCCTGAGGTCGTCATGTGCTTTTCGGCATAAGCGGTTGAGCCATCGAGTTTCACCCCATGGCGTTCTGCAAAGATTGCCATCGTTGTGAGTTTGCAAGCAGCGAGTGCGGTGGCGACAAGATCGCTCGGTGAAAATGATTCGCCGCGGCCCATGTTGTCAGTCGGTGCATCGGTGGTGAG
Organism: Spirochaetota bacterium; assembly: GCA_017302045.1. Lineage (GTDB taxonomy): Bacteria > Spirochaetota > Leptospiria > Turneriellales > Turneriellaceae > Turneriella. Next base: position 6,313 of record JAFLED010000008.1, on the reverse strand, counting down.
TATGACGCCGCTGGGGCCGTGTTTGGCGATGCAGCGTAAGGTACCCTCATAGTTCAGATTCTGTGCGACCATGCGGCCGCATGAAGTATTCGCCGGCAGCGTAAATATGTTTTACCTTACACGCATGGCATATGTGATTTCGGGTAAGACTAAAGATCTGGGTGACGGTTTTCATGTCGTGCGTATTCTGCCGCATATCGACGCGCGTGCCGTCGGCCCCTTTGTGTTCGTCGACCATTTCGGCCCCGCGCCGATCACAACCGGCCACGAACTTTCGGTGCGCCCACACCCGCATATCGGTCTTGCGACGGTTACCTACCTTTACGACGGGGTGATTTTTCATAAAGACTCGATTGGCAGCGAAGAGCTGATTCAACCCGACGAGGTGAACTGGATGACGGCGGGGCGCGGCATTGTACACAGCGAGCATTCGCGGCGCGATGCGCGTTATGCGATTATCGAAGGTATTCAAACTTGGGTCGCGCTGCCCGCCGAGCATGAAGAAACCGAACCGGCATTCGAACACTATGCGGCGGATGTATTGCCTGTGCTCAAAGGTCCGGGCTGGAAAATGCGGCTCATCGCCGGGTCGCTCATGAGCGAAACTTCCCCGGTTAAAATTCTTTCGCCGCTCTTTTACGCCGATCTTGAACTGACGGCGGGTGGCTCTGCGCTGTTGGATTTCCCGCCGGGGCAGCAGGCGGCGCTCTATGTCGCGCGCGGCGCCGTGGCTGCGGCCGGTCAAAACGCCAAAGTGGGTGAGATGATTGTTTTCGCCGACGGGGAAAAAGTTACCGTCGCCGCCCCGGCCGAAGCGCGTGTTGTGTTGTTGGGTGGCAAACGTCTGGCAGAGCCGCGCCATCTGTGGTGGAACTTTGTCTCGTCATCGAAAGAGCGCATCGAAAAAGCCAAGCTCGACTGGCAGGCGAATACGATGGGCCTGGTAGCCGGCGAAAGCGACCGTATTCCGCTGCCCGAGTAAGCGCCTTACAGCTTTTTCAACCACCCCAATCTTTCTTTCAGCATCGCCTGGTCGATCTGGGCCTGGGCGTCTTTGACGACGTTCTTGTCGAGCGTCGCTGCGATCTTTTCGGCGCGCGGAATTTCGGTTTCAGGCAACAATGCGAGCAGCCGCAACCCGAAAGGTATCAATCCCTCGGCGTGAGCCGTGAGGATTACCTTCTTTAAGAGTTCGTCGTCGAAGCGGTGCGACATGGCCGCGAGGCGTTCGACGTCGCGTTCGGCGAGGTGGTCGGCGATCTTGAGCGCCGTGGGCAACTGCCCCGACTCTTCGGCGGCATGGATGAGTTTCGCGAGCGCTTCGGAATCGAGTTTCGCGCAGATCGTTGCCATGTGTGCATACATGTCTTGTGACAAGTGTTTCAGGAACGCGAAGATATGCACGAGCGCGCCATGCTCGATCGCAAAGGGCACCATCCCCAGAAGTGCGTCGACAGAGACGCGGCCAACAAGGCTCGCGAGCCGTTTATGCTGCGCTTCGGTGAAATAGGCGAGAAGACCGATGACCGAAGGCCAGAGGTCTTTGCGCTGTGCAGTCTCGACCATATCGATAATTTTTTCGTCGCTGTAACCGTCGGTCAGGGTCGCGACATGCGCCTTGTTCTGCGTATAGAGTGCGACCCGCAACAGCGACTCGGTATCGGGTATCTCTTTAGAGAGTGCGAGAATCTTATCTTTGTCCATATAATCGACGAACGCGCCCATCGTGAAATATTTTTTATCGCGCGTCAGAATACGCGTGAGCCCCACGAGTACATCCATCGGAAAAGCCGCGATGATATGCTGCGCGCGTGCCGGCACAAGGTTTTCGGCGACTTGCGCAAGAAACTCGATATTCAGGCTCTTCGCGATCGACACGGCTTGCTTGACATCGATATGGTAGGTGAGGTTTGCTGTGATGTTAGGCCCCAGAAGCGATTTCGACACTTGCGCGTTAATGAAATTCGGCATGAATTTCGCGACGCCAGCGAGCTTGCCCCAGACATCAGACGAGTCGGTGAGCAGGCGGTCAGAGATCGACTGGTTGAGCGAACGAAAATCGTCGAGCGACAGGTTTTTCAGATAATGGATTTTATCGGGGGTGACCTTAAGCACATGCGCGAGCTTCTCTATTTCTGTCATCAAATCGAGTTCGTTCATAGGTGAACCAATGTTCAACTTTGGTGCGTTTTGGCGAGCGTTAATTCTGCCCGTTAAGCAGGGGACAGTATTTCACGGATTTTTATCAGCAGTTGATTCAACGAGAACGGTTTCTCGAGAAAGTGGGGCTCGGCTTCTGAAATATCATAATTCGTCAGGGCTTCTGGCGCATACCCAGAAAGATAGAGCACCCGCATTTTTTTGTCATACGCTTTCGCCTTTGCAACAAGGGCATTGCCAGTCATTTCGGGCATGACCACGTCGGTGAGAAGCAGGTCGGGCTTAAATTGACCCGTGGCGATAATTTCAAGTGCAGCTGCGCCATTCGCTGCAGCCATCACCGTATAACCCTGCGCCTGTCTCAGCTTCTCGGCCTGCTCAGCGTCGCGGGTTCCCTGTAGCGCAGCGGATTGTTTTGCGAGGCCGGTCTCTTTCAGTTTCACGAAATCGGTGACGTCTTCGGCTCTATGAATAATATACATGACTTCGCCGGATTCGGAAAGCACCGGAAAATTCACCGGGCTCCAATAACGCACCTCGAACCCGCCACCTTGTTCCGGCGGTCTGCAGATATCGTATTTCTGGATCGCCATGATGTCAGGATTCTTATGCGACAAAGACCGTTCCAGCGATGCGCGCAGATTGCCGGTGCCGGTGGCTTCGTCGTCGTCGGGGTTGTCGGGAAAAACCTCAAAAAGGTGCCGTCCGATAATCTTGTCTCGCTGTGTCATCGTGGCTGCGAGATAGGCATCGGTGACGGCGATAATATTCAGCTCGGGGTTCAAAACCATGAATAATCCCGGTGACGCCTCAAAAAGCCGACGGAAATCCAAGGGTGATGCCATATCAGAAATTTGCATATCTGGCTCAAGCTTTGATACGGCTAGTGTTAATGCATCGACTCCGTTGGCAAGGTTTTACTTCCGCCATTTGCATCGTTCTAACGCGATACTACCGCCTTCCGCCATGACCTCCGTGGTGACCGCTATTATGGCCCGGGTTGTGATGACCGTAATGCTGACCCGCACCACCGTGTGCTGCTTGTCCCATACGCTGATGCGCGCGTTCGCCTGAACCCTGCCGCCGCGGCTGCTTGCAGATCATGCGCGTGTGATACCGGTTCTGTTGCCAGCGGCTATTACGATTAATGCGCGTCTGCTCGTGGGATATCCGCACGGCGTCGCGCCTGAACTGGCGCTCATGGCTCTGTCGAATAAGACGTTTCTGCGGCAAAAAGATGGCACATAAAAAGAACATCCAGCGTATTTTGCTATGTGTTTGAAAATGATACGAATGGGGATTGCTTGACAAAAGATATTCCGGGCTTCTCGTGGGCGCAATGCCGGTAACTTTGAATCGCGGCCGCGCGGCCCGGGTTTGTTTGGTCTTTTTTTTATCGTGCGGCGCGACGCTTTCGGCTGCACCTGCGAAGCGGGCCGTAGCGGTCGTCAATTTTCAGAATGCTTCTGGTAGCCGCAGTCTCGACTATCTAAAGACGGCGTTGCCAGAATCGATTAGCGGCATGTTAGCTTCGTCGCCAGAGGTGCGCGTCGTCGAGCGGGCCGCACTCAATAGGGTTTTAAAAGAAATCGAGTTAGAACAAAGCGGTGTGATAGATGCAGGGCAGGTATCACGCGCGGGAAAATTGGTGCGTGCCGATGTGTTGCTGATCGGAAGTTTTTCCGGTAATGCAGAAAAGCTGAATGTCACGCTCAAAGCAGTCGATGCCGCAACAGGCGTTGTCCTCGAAGGGCGTGCCATTACGGCGCCGCTTTCTGAAGTTCTGGATCAGTCTGGTCAGGCAGCGCTGGCGATGGCGGCGGTGGCAGCAGGTAGTAAAACCGGTAACCTCACAGTCCTTTCCAATCCCGAAGGTGCCGATGTGCGCGTCGACGGCGTGGTCGTGGGCAAGACCCCCCTGGTCGAATACCGGCTATCCGCACGTGCGCACCGCGTGTTTGTGAGTAAATCTGGTTACAGAGAAGAAGAACGAAATCTAACCATTCAGCCCGGCACCATCGAAACCATGAATGAGACGCTGTTACCGGGCCGCAAGCCTACCATGGTAATGCTGGGTCTGGGCTATCAACGGCTGCTGCCAACTTCGGGACCTGTTTTGCCTTCAAATCTATTTCTGGCACAGCTGGGTTTTACTGTCGGCAAGTGGGCCTTTGATTTTAGTTACGCCATGAATCCCTCGTGGGATCATTCTTACACCTACTCGTCGCTCTTTGCCACGTTGACCGATTCGCGTAAATATTTTCTGCATGCGTTTCTTCTCGGTGCAACATTCGAGCTCTTCGAGTTTCGATTTATCGCTCCGTATGTCGGGGTCTTCGGTGGATTCACGCAGGTTTCTGATTATGAGCTTAAAGGGTCAGACAGCACTTCTTCGAGAATTTCCAGTTTTGATCTTTTTCAGCTGGGGGGAAAATTCGGCATAGAGATTCTGCCGCGGCAGACGATTAGCTTTTTCGTCGAAGGGCGATACCAGTATTTTCCCGCATCGGTCAGCCGGACAACGAAGGTTTTTAACCAGGGTGTTTTAGGGGAAGCATCGCGTGTCGAAGGAGAAACAAATTTGAGTAGCTTCTCTGTCGGTGGTGGTTTGCGTCTTTATTTCTGAGTACGGAGTCTTGATGAAAAAAGTACAGATTTCAATTTTTATGGTTTGCGGTGCTTTGATTGCCTGCATGAACAAGACCGAGGTGCCCGCGACGCCCATTTTCGAAGGTACGACCGAGATCAAGCTTTCTTCCCCATCCGATGCTGCGGGCCTGGGGGCCAGCGGTAGTTTTTTATATTCTGTGCCGTCAGAGGTTAAGTATCTGGTATTCGGCTTATTCAACGCGAAGATTACTACCTCGGGCAAAACCGTAACCAACCCTTCGGCCTTCGTGTATGGCAGCCGGGACGGCCTCTCTGACTTTGTGCGCGGGCAACAGGCCCGGTCGGCTTTTCACAGCTATAATCAAACCACAAAGGATTTTGATGCCGCGACAGTCACCGCTACCTGCACGCCGGGTTGTTATTGGGCTGTCTGGGGGTATGACCAATACGGAAACATCACTCATTCCTCGGGGCAACGACAAGTAACGGTGCCCTGAAAAGCTCAGGTTGGGCTGGTGCCGTCGCAATATCGGCCCGCGAGAAAGGGTGAAGCGAACTTCCACTATCTTTGACCGCCTGTCTCAGCCTCGCGGTATGACGCGTGCCTAAGCGTACCGACATCAAAAAAGTGATGATTATCGGTTCGGGGCCGATTGTCATCGGTCAGGCCTGCGAATTCGACTACTCCGGTACGCAGGCTGTGAAAGCCCTTAAAAAAGAGGGATACCAGGTTGTTCTAATCAACTCTAACCCGGCGACGATCATGACCGACCCCGAACTCGCCGACCGGGTCTATGTCGAACCCATCACGCTGCCCTATTTAACTAAAATTATCGAAGTCGAAAGACCCGATGCCCTGCTGCCGACTGTTGGCGGCCAAACGGCGCTGAATGCGGCGCTCTCGCTGGTGCATGCCGGCGTGCTCGAAAAATACGGCGTTGAGCTCATTGGCGCCAATGAAAACGCCATCAAAAAAGCCGAAGACCGTAAGCTCTTTAAAGAAGCGATGGAGAAGATTGGCGCAGCGATGCCCGAGTCGGGTATTGTCACGAGTCTCGACGAAGCACTTGCGCTCGTGGATCGCATCGGCTTGCCCGCTATCTTACGTCCCTCGTTTACCTTAGGCGGCAGCGGCGGCGGCATCTGCTATAACCGCGAAGAATATATCGCCATGGTCTCGAAGGCGCTCACCGAGAGTCCGACGCACCAGGTACTGATCGACCAGAGCATCTTAGGCTGGAAAGAATACGAGATGGAGGTCATGCGCGACAAGGCCGACAACGTCGTTATTATCTGTAGTATCGAAAACCTCGACCCGATGGGCGTGCACACGGGCGATTCGATTACCGTCGCGCCTCAGCAAACGCTGTCTGACGTAGAATACCAAAATCTGCGCGACCTTTCGATTAAGATTATCCGCGAAATCGGTGTCGAGACCGGCGGTTCGAACATCCAGTTTGCAGTGAACCCGAAAGACGGCCAGATCATGGTTGTCGAGATGAACCCCCGTGTTTCGCGCTCTTCGGCGCTGGCTTCAAAAGCA
>JAFLED010000079.1:8884-14130 GCA_017302045.1 Spirochaetota bacterium | reverse complement strand
GCAGATCGCGGCCTTACTGGCGCAGATTCATTTCAAACCCGCGTGGATCGGCGCGAAAAATTTTGCCGCCGAGCTCGATGTCGACTTTATCGTCGAATTTGAGGCTTATTAATGAAGAACCTGCTTATCATTGCCTGCCTGTTATGCGCGGTGAACGTAACCATCGCAGCCGCCAAGGCTGAGCCTGAATTTCACGTGCGCGGGCGCCTGGTATATAAGGGCAAACCACTCGCCGCAGCCGCTATCGGCATTCGTGAACTCAATCTCACGACATTCACCGACGAGAACGGTCAGTTCGATCTCTACCCCGTGAAGCGCGGTAAATATGCTCTCGCGGTGAGCCATCCCGAAACGCAAACGGCGAGTTATGACATTTTTGTGAAACGCGATTTTCGTATCGAAAAGGAACTCGCCGCCGATGTGCCGCGCCTGCCTAGCGAACCTCTATCCCCCCCCTTCTTTGCGCCGACCAGTTCGACATACGACCGGGGTGATACCGTCTCACAGGCCGCGACCGTGCTGGGTCTTTCGCCGCAGTATTACACCTTTCTGCCTGCGACGAGTAAAATCGGTGTGCTCTTCGAGCCGCCCGTAATACGCTCGCAAAACCCCCTCGCCAATGCCTATGTCATGGATGGGCTCGTCATGGACATGCCGTTCCATTCGCTCGGCATCTATGGCACTGCGAACCTGCGTTACAGCGCGGGCGTGACCGTGTCACGCGGAGTATATTCGGTCGTCGAACGCGACGCACAGGGTGCCGCACTCATCGAAACACATTTGCCCGCGGGCAAAGAGGGGCGCCTGGGTTTCGAGGTCTATGCGAATCCGATTTTAGCCGATGCGGCGGGCCATTACCAGATTGCCGACAAAGCCTGGGGCACAGTTTCTGCGCGGCGTACCATCGTCGAAGGTTATTTTAATGCCGATTCGCCGGTGCCCTCTGCAATCGACTATCAGACAAAAAATGTCATCCGCATCGACGCGCGTAACTACATTGAGGTCACGGCACTGGGCGCCAACGATTCGATACCGCTGACCAATACGCAGACCTTCGGCGCAACCGCGCATGCACAGAAACTCAAATACCGCAAGCTCGCAGGCCCCCTCGTTTATGAACTCGAATTTAAGAACCGCTACCACAGCCAAAGTTATGTTGTGATTTCGAGCAAGAAAAACGTCACGAGCCTCACGCCTCGGCTCGGCTATTATTTAGGCAAAAATCATTACGCCGAAACCGGGATTGACCTGTTTTATGAGGGTAGCTCGGCGGGCATCTTGCAGGGGCAAAGTATCGGTACGATCAGCCTCGACCAATTTAAGAATTATAATGTCGGGGGGTACGACGCAGGGTACGGCTTTGCCGCCGGCGGCTATCTGCTCTACCGCGGCAAAATCGGTCGCTTTGGCGGCGAGCTGTCGACGCGGCTCGACAAATACCGCGAATACGACCAGCTCTATTCCGCGAATGCTCTGCAACTGTATTTTGAATTCGTGCCTGGCGCTAAAATCTATGTCGGCGGGTCAAATGCGCACCGCCGCGGCGAACCCTATAAATACATTGCGATTCTGCCCTCGCCCGCGAATTTACCCGAATCGAATTACAAGGCCGAAGCCGGTGTCGGATTCACCCCGTTCCCGTTTCTCAAACTCAACGCAACGGTATTTCACAACCGCTGGACGAATATCATCGCCCTCAGAAACGACACGGTGACGCTCGCCGATATCGCGAATTCGAATCTCTACCGCAATACGGGTCAGTCTGAAAACACGGGTGCCGAACTCGCCGCGGTGCTGCAACTGGGTAAATTCTATCTGCGCAGTTCATATGCCTACCAGTATATGCCCGCGGGCGACTCCTTCTTTATGTATCACCGCCGCCATATCTGGAACTCTGCGTTTATCTATAGTTCGGGTTTCGTGTCGCACACGGTGCAGATGAAGGTCTGGTCGCTACCAGGTACAACCAATGCTCCCGACGACGCGCTCAACCCCGTAGTACAACTCGATTACCGGTTTGCAATACAGTCAGATACCGGTGTCTTTTTTATCGCAGAGCTGGGGCAGATATTGAATCTGCCGTGGAAATATCTCGCGAATCCGAAACGTAACGAGTATTATGATCCCGCGGCTCTCGCCAATACTTTTTTCGGCGCGGCGACCTCGAACAGCAATACTGTTGAAATACCGGTGCACCTGAATCTCGCCGCGGGGATAAAACTATGAAACGCCGGTCAGGTTTGCTCTTCTGCCTGGTCGCCCTGAGTTGTGCCTCGGCGCCCGAAAAGAAAATTCTCAAAGAAACAGATTATCAGATCTGGCAAAAAGATCTTGCGCTGCGCGTCAGCCGCGAAAGCGACAATCTGCAACTCAGGGCAGAACTCGCCGAGATTGCTCTCATTAACGAAGATTTCGCCACGGCGCTGAAAACCGTGCGCGAGCTGATGTCTAAAATGCCCGGCGATATCAGGGCATTGCGCCTGCGCGAAATCGAAATTTTGCGCTATAGCTGGCAGCTCGACGAAGCATTGGCTCGGCTCGACGCCTATGTCGAAGCATACCCGAAAGATGCGGCAACGGCGCAGCTCATCAAACGCCGGCCGGTGATCGCGGCCAGCAAAGCGCTGCCCGCACCCCTCAAGACCTCACCCTATACGAAGAATCCGTTTCCTGGGTTTAGCTTTGCCGAGGTCATGCAGGCACCAGAGGTTATCTATCTCGACGGCCCGCAGAAAGAAATCTTCGCCGATATCAAGACACTCGCGGCGATCGACCAGAATCTGTGGTTAAAGCCGCTCGGTAAATCGCCGCAAATCAGCTGGGATATCGGCGACGATGCGGATATCCACCATTTTCCCGTCATGCCGCCGCGTAGCGTAAACCCCAGCGAGCCACCCGGCTTTGTGCAAAACCGCGGCGGCACCTTGACGCTCTATGGCGCCGAAGGTCCTGAAGAGAATCTTGCCTTTTTGCAAAAGCGCGGCTGCTCGCTGCCCGCGTTTTCACCGTGGCGCGATTTTTTCGTCGCAAGCTGTAAAAAAGACGACCACAGAGATCTGCTGTTGTTCAGACGTGCCGGCAGCGATTGGCAAGAGACGTCGATCGCAGGCAACATCAATACACCCTTCGACGAATTGGCACCGCGTATCTCAGCCGATGGCAATTATCTGTTCTTCGCTTCAGACGGGCATCCGGGTTATGGCGCCTTCGACTATTATTTCGCCCGCATCGTCTACAACAAGGGCGGCGGCATTGAATTCACAGGCGCGGTGAATTTTGGTCCGCAAGTGAATACTTTCCACAACGAGGTCTATCCGCTGCAGGTTTCACCGCTTGCCGAAGGCATTATATTCTCTGCCGAGGGCAAAGAGGGTCTCATCGGTAAAGCAACCGGGGGTGGATTACCCCGCGTGCAGAATACGTTTTCGTGCCGCTTTATTGCCTACGGCGAAAATGGCGCCGTCAGCCAGCCCTTGACGCTGACGCCGCTGAAGGGCGATGCGCGCCCGGCTATCACTATCCTGAGTGGCGAGAAGAGCCCCTGGCTTCGCCTCGTCATGGGTGCGCAATACCGTATTAGCTTTCGCACCGCGGCCGGAAGCGAATTCGCTTTTAATGTTAAAGCGCCTTCAAATAAAGAAGCGAATTTTACCATCGAACGCTTCAGCGTTGCGGCGATCAGCTCGGCTATACGCTTAACTTATGACGACGATGTCACCCAGGTAACCCAACAGATTCGCCCCGAGATTGAAAAAGCCGCGGCCCGCCTCAAAGAAAATCCCGATCTGCATGTGCTGATCGAGGGGCATGCCGACAACATCGGCGGCGCCGGTTATAATCAGGGATTATCGGAAAAGCGCGCCGAAGCCGCCAAAAAGCAGTTTATGCAGCTGGGTATTCAGCCGCACCGCATTACGACGCGCGGCTGGGGCCAGGACAGGCCTCTCAACGCGAATTCAAATAAAGAAGAAAGAACCGCAAACCGGCGCATCGAGATTCTGCTCGTGCGCTAGGGAAGTTATCGAGGTTACTTGACGTCGCCGTTTCGCGATAGACTTCGCACGCGTCGATGTCTTGGGAGATCAAAAACATTCACCACCGGCTGCCGTGGTTCGGTCTCTGGCGCATCCGCCGGCGGATTAACAAAGTCACGAAGAAACTCTTCAACCGCCTGCGTAAAGACAAGAAATCGCTCATGGAATACGGCAACCTACGGCGCGGTAAACCATGGGGTTTCAAAGACGGCCGCGAACTCATCTGGACATTTCTCGTCGACCTGCTCGCCGACCGGCCGCTGATCTATAAGGTGACGTATCACATCGACGAAGGCCGTTACCAGTGTTATTCGCGTTCGGGCGGTAAGAACGAGATGACAAATGTACTGCAATTCACGTCCGACGATCTCGACGAGCTCATTGCCCGCCTCTATACACTGGCGTCCGAAATACCGGCCATGCGCGAACGGATGCTCCGCCAGCACCTCTATTCGCTCAAAAATGAAAAAGCCTCGAAGCGCTGGTTAGATATGTTCCGCAAGCGCAAACCCGAAGAAGAAATGGCTTCGCTCGCGATGCTGCGCGAGGTAATTCAGTCGATGCTGGCGCAGGGTAAGATATCCAAAAATGAGGGATTAAAACTCATGTCGTATGCCGAGACGCTGCACGGCAACTGATATCTCAAAAGAGGCACATGCAAAATAGCAAAAGGGAAACCATACTGGCCTGGGTAAAACACGGCCACATCGCCGAACACCAGCTCGACGCGGCGCTGCGCGAGGCGGGGGTTTATCCGGCGCGCGCCGAGTGGGTACGCTTTTTAGGCCATCTGCTGCTGTGGTCGGGCGCTGTCTTGCTTGCAGCGGCGGTGATTTTTTTTCTCGCCTATAACTGGCGGGTATTGGGCCGTTTTGGTAAATTCGCCGTCGCAGAGATACCGCTGTTACTGGCTTTTGTATTCGCCGCCTGGCGCGGCATAGAAAGTGCACTCGGGCGAGCGGCACTTTTCGCCGCAGCGCTCTTTACCGGCGGCCTTTTGGCGCTCGTGGGGCAGACTTACCAGACGGGCGCCGACACCTTTGAGCTGTTTGCCACCTGGGCGGTTGCGATTCTGCCGTGGGTAGGTGTCGCGCGTATGCCGGCGCTTTGGTTATTCTGGCTTCTTTTGGCCAACACGGCTATCATGCTCTATTTTCAGCTGCGCCCCGGAATCGTCGACGGCATCTTTGCGACCGCGCGGCCGCTCTGGGC
>JAFLED010000079.1:0-8826 GCA_017302045.1 Spirochaetota bacterium | reverse complement strand
GATGCGCCAGCGTTGGCTCGTGCGTAGCCTGGCGGCACTGAGTAGCGCGCAGGTAACTATGCTCGCAAACGACGCCATCTTCGGCGAACAAAATATTCCGGGCATCATTGCCTGGCTCATGTGGATTAGCCTCGCGTATACGGTCTACCGGCGCCGCATCTATGAACTCTTCGTGCTTGCCTGCGGCGTGCTGTCTACCGTGATTGTCGTCACCTCGGTTCTCGTCAAAATTCTCATCAGCGGCAAGGCCACAGACGTGAGTGGTTTTTTTCTGCTCATCGCCATGGCGGTCGTCGGTATCTCAGGCGCGGGCGCATGGTGGCTCAAAAAAGTCTCGGCGGAGCAACGCTCATGACAGCAGGCGAGACTGCGACACTCTGGCAAAAGTTGACGGCGGCAGGGCTTGCGCAAGGCACCTTGCCACCACCGACACCCCCCGGACAGGCATGGTATATCCGCGCGATGCTCGTTCTCTCAGGCTGGCTTGCGGCGGTTTTTCTGCTGCTCTTTCTCGGGTTTTTGTCGGTCGCTATTTTCGATAAACCGGCCGTGGCGCTGGTGCTCGGGATCTGCATTTTCGCGGGTGCTTATGCGATGATGCGTCATGCCGGTCAAGGCGACTTTTTGCAGCAACTGAGTCTTGCGACAGCGCTTGCCGGCAAGGTCTTGTTTTTATATGGGCTCGCGAGGCTGATTCAGGGTAATATCGCCGCGTTCTGGATTCAGATGGCGGCGGTCGAGATTATCCTGATCGTCGCGCTACCGAGCTACATTCACCGCGTCGTCTGTACGCTGGGCGCCGCGACTGCGGTCTCGGGACTGCTTTTTGAAATGCATGCCTTACCCCTCAGCACTGCGCTGGCATCTTTGCTCTTTGTATTTCTCTGGTTGGGTGAACGCCGCTGGGCCGGCCGGGAATCTGCTCTCGCACCGGTTGCCATCGGCATGGCTCTGGTTTTGACGCTGTGGGATGCACCAGCGCTCATGAAGAGCGGCGAAACTGTAAAACTACTCGCCCCGGGACAAAACCTGACGCGGCACGTTGCGCTGATTCTCGAGGCGGTAGCCTGGCTTGGCCTCACCGGTGGTATGTTACAGCGGGCGGGCATTGCGCCAGCGAGCACCGCAGGCATCACGGTACTCATTACAGCCGCGGCGGCGGCGGCTTTTGCATGGTGGGCACCCGGGTTATTACCGGCGCTCATGGTACTGGTAGTCGGTTTTGGTTCCGGGCAACGGTTTCTGTTGGGCCTTGGGCTTCTGAGCCTTGCCGCTTTTCTCTCGGGCTATTATTATAATCTTGAAGCCACCTTACTCGTTAAATCGATTGTGTTGGGGGTGAGCGGCGGCGTCATGTTATTGCTGCGTTTTGCGCTCGGCCGCTCGGGGGGAACACCCCATGCGTAGAGCGGTAATTCTGATTACGGGTTTCGCGTTACTGGCGCTGGTGAATCTGAGCATATACAAGCGCGAAGCTCTGCTTGCCCGCGGCCGCATCGTACTGCTCGAACTGGCCCCGGTCGACCCGCGCTCGTTGATGCAGGGCGACTACATGGCGCTGCGATTTCGCGTGGGCAGCGAACTCGAAACCAGGCGCCGTGAAAATTTAAGCGACGGGAATCTGATTCTCGCGGTCGGCGCGAAAGGCATCGCCGCTTACCGGCGTATCGACGACGGTACACCCTTAGCCGCAGATGAGCTGCGCATGCGGTTTCGTGTGCGCGAAGGTAACGTAAAATTCGCCACGAACGCGTTCTTTTTCGAGGAAGGCACCGGCGAGGCTTACACGATGGCGCGCTACGGTGAATTTCGCGTCGACGACAAAGGCGACGCCATACTCACCCATCTCTGCGACGCGGCGGCACAGCGGATATCCCCCCGTTGAAGCTGTGTAGATTCGTTTCCCGGTTTACGCGGCGTTGTAAATCTGCATAAGGCGCCATGGGTTTAGGCGACATAAAAGACATGATGGGCCAGATGCGCGCCGCGCAGCAGCAGATGAAAGAGGTTCAGAAGAAGCTCGGGAGCATGCGTGTCTCGGCATCGACGGGGGGTGGCCTCGTGAAAGTGACGGTCGACGGTGAAGCAAATCTGATCGACCTCGAAATCGACTCGGCATTGCTCGACGTTGACGAAGTCAAGGTTTTACCCAAACTCATCAAAAAAGCCATACAAGAGGCACAGAAAGACGCCCGCAAGCAGGTAATGTCTGATATGAAAGGCATGTTGGGTGGCATGATGTAATTTCAGCTCCGCTGAAATTACATCATGCCTAGTCTCTATGCCCCCCGAACTTGTCGCCGCTATCGAAGCGATCGCCGCCCTGCCCGGCATCGGGCGCCGTTCGGCCATGCGTATCGCCTTCGAACTCATTAAACAGGGTGCGCCCCGGGTAAATAACCTGTCGCGGGCTCTGACGCAGCTCGTTGCCGCAGTAGAGACCTGCGCGCGTTGCGGCGCCTACACCAGTGCACCCCCTGCCGGCGAAAGACAGACCTGCCCGTACTGCGACTCCGCGCGGCGCTCGTCTGAAAGTCTCTGCGTCGTGGAAAATCCGTCGGATGTCTATGCCGTAGAAAATACCGGCGAACACAATGGCCTCTACCATGTCTTGGGCGGCGTGCTGTCGCCACTCGACGGTATCGGCCCCGAAGAACTGCAGCTGCCGCGGCTCGCCGAACGCGTGAAAACGCTCGCGGCTAAAGAAGTTATTGTCGCCGCCAACCCGAGCGTCGAAGGCAATGCCACGGGGCATTACATCGCCGATATGCTCAAACCTGCGGGCGTGCGCGTTACACGCATCGCCACCGGTCTCGCCTTAGGGCAGATGCTCGACTTCGCCGAGACACAGGCGATCTCACAGTCGCTCAAGGCACGGGTTGAGTTGTGATTGACGGGGCCGCGAAAAGCCGCAAAGCGCAGGTACACCGCATGCGCAGAATCTTCTTGTTCACACTTCTGAGCACTTTCGCAATCTCCGCGCAAAATAAAGAAAAACCGACCGTTCAGGCAACACCAGCGCCCTATGAATGGCCCGCCGAAAAAGACAAGAAATACCAGATTAGCTCGACATTCGGCGAATCGCGTATCGACCATTTTCACAACGGCATCGACCTGCCCGGTGAAGGCTCGAAAGTACTCGCGCCTAAAGACGGCCGCGTGCTCTACCGCATTAACAGTGAATTTACACCGGGTGAAATGCCGTATGGCGGCGGCAACACCCTGATTCTCGATCATGGCGACGGCAGCAACGCGACATGGTCGGGCTACATGCATCTGAAAACCTTCGCCGACGCGGTCATCAAAAATGCCCCCATTGCAAAAGGGGAAAAACTCGGCACCTCTGGCAATACGGGGCATTCCGGCGGGCCGCACCTGCATTTTTTCATCTACCACCCCGGCGAGCGTGCGATGCTGAACCCATTGCTGTTTCTGAACGATCTGTATTACCGCGACACCAAACCGCCTGAAGCCAAAGAATGGGGGGTCTTACTCGCAGATAAATTCGCGAACGTGAATCCCGACAAACCCTTTCGCCTCAGCGCAGATTATCCCGTGTACATCTTTTTGCAGGATCATGGCGTCGGCAAAGAGCGCTGGGGAGTGTTCGAATACAAAGTCAGGCTCGACGAGAAAGAAGTGATCTCCACAAAATTTGACCGTATTTTTTTCAAAGAAGGCGCGTGGAGCCTCGCGACGGGGCATAAATTCGAAGATATATTTTACCGCAATCTCTATGCACTGACTCCGCAGGTACGGCGTGCGAAAAAAGTCAGCGTCGAGGCGAAAGACCTGAAAGGGAATGCTTTTTCAAAAACATTTGAGCTAAAGATTCAGCAAAACTAATACTCCACCGGATACGGGTCGAGGCTGCGCCAGAGATACCAGACGGCAACCGTCGAATACGGCGACCACGGCGCCGCGATGCGGCGGATGCTCTTCAGCGAGACCTTGCGGCCCTTAAAGTAGTGGAGCCGAATCGCACGGATGAGCCCGACATCGCCCAAGGGCAATATATCGGGACGCCAGAGATTGAACATCAGATACATCTCGGCCGTCCAGGGCCCGATACCGTGCAGCTCAACGAGCCGGCTTTTTGCCTCGGCATCTGCCATGCGCGCCAACTGGCCGGCGCTGATCTTTTTTGCGATAAAGTGCTCGGCGAGATTCTGCAGGTAAAGCGCCTTTCGTTCGGATAACCCACAGGCACGCAGTTCCTGGACGCTCAGGCGATAGATGCGCGTCGGGTCGATTTTCGCAGGTTTTCCCTTCGCTGCCGCAACGACGCGCGCCCAAATGGAATCCGCGGCTTTTACCGAAATCTGCTGCCCGGCAATCGCCCGGGCCAGCGTCGTGAAAGCATCTTTTTTCAGACGCAGGCGTACCTCGGGGTAACGCTCGATAATCGGTTTCAGGACCGCGTCCCGGCTCAGGTGCAGCTTCGCCTCTTGCCAGTATGACGGCAGTTTAGCGGGCATGGCTCTGAATCAGCGCTTCGACCCTGACCGCGTCTTCGGGCACGTCGACGCCCGGCGAATCGACGGCAGCAATATGCACGTAAATCTGAAAGCCGTGATACAGAAAGCGCAGCTGTTCGAGGCTCTCGGCCTCTTCGAGCGCCGCCACTGGCAGCCGAGCCAGCTTCAGCAATGCTTCGCGTGTATAGGCATAGAGCCCCTGGTGCTTGAGCGCCGGCAAGCGGTTTTGCACGGCCTTACGGTAAAACGGAATCGGCGAACGCGAGAAATACAAGGCACGGCCGTCATGAGCCAGCACAACTTTGACCTGATTTTCATTTTTGAAATCGGCTTCGCTCTTGAAGGGTACGGCCGTTGTGGCGATATCGGCGCCGCGCTCGAACAGGCGTAACGCGCCCGCGATGTTAGCGGCGGGTAACAGGGGTTCATCCCCCTGTACATTGACATAGTGCGTATAGTCGGGATACTTTTGCGCCACCTCGACGATGCGGTCGAAACCCGAGACATGGTCGTCTCGCGTCATCACGGCCTCGCCACCGAAATGCCGCACCGCTTCGGCAATACGGTTGTCGTCGGTTGCGACTACAATATGCTTGAGTTCAGAGCATTTTTTTGCGGCACCATAGACCCATTCGATCATGGCCTTGCCGGCAATCGGGTGCAGCGGTTTACCCGGAAACCGCGTCGAAGCAAAGCGCGCCGGTATAACGCCGAGGGCCTTCACTAAAGCTCTTCTTTATCGGGGTTTGCCGGTGGCGCGCCGATACCAAAAGTCGAGCCAAACGAGGCGGTCATTTCTTCGTCGGTCATCGGCGTCAGCGGAAACAGATCGCCATTCGCGAGACGTTCTTTGAACGCCACCGCGTAACAATACGCGTCCATGATACACTGCTTGACGGGCTTGCCATTGAGCCGTTTGCCTTTTTCGTTACCGTCGAATTTGACGGGTTCATCCATATTGCCGACGATCTGTTTGGCGCCTTTCATGTCAGCGATGAGAAACGCCATCGACTTGGCAACATTGTCCATAAAGGTGCGTATCAAGCCGCGCGTATTGCGGCCTTCCATATCGGCGCGGCCCTTGGCCTTATCGTCGAGTTTCGATTTTTCAATGTAGTTCGTCGATTTGCGCTCTTTCTGGTGTACGTATTCCTGCAGCATCTCTTCGTATTTTTCGTAGGCTTTGATGATCGCGCGCGATTCGTTGTAGAGATCGGCCATCTGCTTTTTATAGTCGGATTTCACACCGCCCGAATAATCGACATTAATGTGAATTTTGTTCGTCGTCAGCACGAAGGAATATTCGTAGTCGAACTCCATAAAATACAGGTATGAAAGCAGAATGCGGTCGTTGAGCGGCACCTTTTCGAGCATCCGCTTCGATTTATCGTGGCGTTCGACCAGCGTCGGGGGCAGCTGCGATTTCATCAGCGACATACCATACTGGTATTCTTTGGTATCGTAGATACCGCCCTTCTTCTCTTCTTCTTTTTTCTCTTCGGGGTTCGCTTCTTCTGCCACCTCGGCGGGGGCGTCGGGGGCATTCGATTCTAGCGTCGAACCGTCGCCTTTGCGGCGCTGCCCCAGCTTATCGTTTTGTGTTACCGAAATCGCTTTCTCGAGCATCGGCGAGTTCGGCGGGTAATCCATACCGTCGGCGAGGCAAATCAGGTGGAATAACTTCGGGTACGCGGTCTGGAACGCGGCTTTGACATTGGTATGAAAGCGTTTCTGCTTTACTATCATCCCCTGCAGCGATTCTTGCGAGAGTTTCGCCGAGTGCGCCTCGGGCGTAAAAACATCGAGCGCGAAACCCATGGCTTTTTTGAAGGTTTCCTGGAACGGATAAAGAATATAGAGCGTGCGGTAGATCGATTTTAACGAAGCGATTGCAGTATCGAGCGGTACTGCGGCGCCCGCCTGCGCTGCGGTTGAAAACGAATTAAAATACTCGCTGTTGTACATGTGGTGCGCGTACTCGAGCGTTTCCATGAGCAGCGGGTTTTTGGTGTCGAGGCTATGCATGATCTTTTTGCCAATCGTCGGGCGTTGCAAAAACAGATCGTTGCCAATGAGGTTAAATTCGATGAGCGCCTGTTTGAGTTCGAGATTTAAGAACTGCACAAACGACGGCTTGATAACCCTGCCCCCGAACGGAGCTACCCCTGCGAGAAAGCAGCGCAGCTTGATCATAAAGCGCGCGCCGGCACCGCTGATCTTTTTCAGCGCTTTCTCATACTCCATACGCGCGCGCTGCGCTTTTTCGGACTCTTCGCGTTCGCGCTCACGCCTCAACTCAGAAGGCAGCTTGGTTTCGGGCAGGCCAGCACCCCCGCCAGCGCCCACACCCCGTGAAACACCTGCGCCCCCCGCCTTGGCTTCGGCAGCGCGACGGGCGTCTTCTTGTTTTTCGGCAAGACTCTTTTCTTTGAGAACCTGGCCGCCGGAAGATTTGAAACGCTCGAGCATCTCTTTGCGCTCGGCGTTATCCATTTCATTAGCGCCGATGGCGGATCGCGTTTGATCGAATTCGTATTTGGCCTCAGGCATCGGTACCTTCGCAAAGAGCGTGTGCGACGGTGGGTCAAGCAGAATCGCCCGGGCCGTGGTTCAGATCCCGAATTGCTTGCCGCCCTGTCTCCATAAGCGGGTCTGCCTGATGAAAGCAGGTATACATCCCGTTTATGAAGACGCGGTGATTCGCTGCGCGTGCGGTGCCGAGCACAAGACGCGTTCCACGAAAAAAGAGATCTTCGTTGAGATTTGTTCTAATTGCCATCCCTTCTTTACGGGCAAAACAAAGCTGGTCGATACGGCTGGCCGCGTAGACAAGTTCAAGAAAAAATACAAAATGAAGTAAACTTCGGTTCCTCGCCTTTTTGGGCGAATCCGAAGGCGGCCTCACTGGCAGGCCAATATCTAACAAATCAGGCTTTACTCCTCAACGGAGCGCGGCGGGGTGTATTATGCCCTTAGGTTGCGATCTCAGCTGGGTCTGCATCAAACAAGTGGGTCTGTTTCAACTGACGATGAATTTCGTCCGTTATTACCCTATTGCCAGCCTCGCCTTTTTCCTTTTCTGGGTATGGAAGAAAGGTTATTTCCAGCGCTTTCGCATTCAGGAAGCATTCCCGCGTTGGGATCGCATCCGTTATGAAATCATACAATCTGCGGTAACACTCTTCGTCTTCACGGCAATTGGCCTCAGCGTGTTTATCGGGCGCAAAGCCGGTATCTTACCCGGCGAAATCTACCGCGACGCCAGCAAATACGGCGGATGGCCCTACATGCTGCTCACCATTGTCTTGGTAACCATCTGGCACGAAACCTGGTTTTATTGGATGCACCGCCTCGTGCACCGTAAAGCGTTGTACCGCCATATTCACCTGGTGCACCACAAATCGACAAACCCCTCGCCCCTCGCCGCATATAACTTTCACGCACTCGAGGCATTTTTAGAGGGTATCTACCTCGTTTTCTTCACCTGCGTCATGCCGATGCACTACGGTATCTTGCTCGGGCACACGTTCTATGCGATGGTTATGAATATCTGGTGGCATTTAGGGTATGAGTTTTTTCCTTCGTGGTGGGCAACGCACCCAATCTTCAAATGGATCAACACGTCGACACACCATAACATGCACCACGCGAAATTCGACGGCAATTACAGCCTCTATTTCAATTTCTGGGATCGCATCATGGGCACGAACTTTCCCGACTATGAAAAGCACTTTGCCGAAGTTACGGCGCGGCGGCGCAAACTCAAGGCCGGTTCGGCCGTGACGGTATAGATCCGCCCGATTTTGGTATAGTTATTTCCAACCTGATCTTTTTTATTATATTAGCTGCATGGCAACCGTAATCAAGCAGGCTGACGTCATTGAATCCGTCGCCGGGGCACTGCAATACATCTCGTATTACCACCCCCCTGATTTTATCCAGGCGATGAAAAAAGCCTATGAAAAAGAAGAGTCGCGCGCCGCGAAAGACGCGATGGCGCAAATTCTTTTAAACTCGCGCATGTCGGCGATGGGCCACCGCCCGCTCTGCCAGGATACTGGCATCGTTTCGGTGTTTGTCAATGTGGGGATGGATGTCCGCTGGGAAGCCACCATGCCGCTGGAAGACATGATCAACGAAGGTGTCCGCAAGGCGTATCTGCACCCCGACAATGTACTGCGCGCGTCGATCGTCAATGACCCCGCAGGCGCGCGCAAGAACACCAAGGATAATACCCCTGCCGTCATCTACACGCGCCTCGTGCCCGGCCATGAAGTCGAAATCACGGTTGCAGCCAAAGGCGGCGGTTCTGAGAACAAGTCAAAGATTACGATGCTGAATCCCTCAG
>JAFLED010000078.1 GCA_017302045.1 Spirochaetota bacterium | reverse complement strand
GCAGGCGATCCTGCCCGACCTGCGCCGGGACGAGGCGGAAGCCGCCGCGGCGCTGACGCGCCTGCAGGTGGCCGGCGAACAGCTCGCCGACGAGGAACGCCGCGTCATCGGCCAGATCGAGGCGCTCGACGCGCGGTTGGCCCAGCTCGCCGCCGACAAGGCACGCGAGGAGACGATGCTCGCCGACACCGAGGCCGTCGACAACGAGCACAATCGATTTGCCGATGCCGAGTGACATGGTGGGGATCGATGCCAGCGGTGACTCATATCTGCAACCGGGATTGCGGCGTGCTGTTTTGCTGTGCGCGGCGACGCCTAGGCAGATTTTCACCGATGCGCATCAGATTCGCAATTGTCGCCGTCTGCCTCGCGGCCCACTGCTCTCCCTCTTCAAAACACGTTATCAAAGAACTCACCGTAAAAACCGGTCTCGTCGAAAAAAAACTGACGCTACCCGAACTGAAAAAACGCTTCGGCGCTGAAACCGTCAAAGTCGAAGACTATTACCTGAAACGCCCGATGCGGTACAACGCTCTGAATCTCAAAAAAATGCTGACGGCATTTGCCGCCGAAGCCCCCGGCTATGACGAGTTCATTTTCCGCTGCGCCGACGGCTATCTAGCGCATGTCAGCCGCGCTGATTTCGAGGCGGGTAAACTCGATAGCTTTCATCTGGCCTTCGGAGAAAGCGGGGATAGCTTTAAGTCTGAAATACCGCAAGGCAAGGCGCTGATTTCTCCCGAGCCATTCTATGCCGTCGCCACCGACAAAGCGGGATTCTCAACCCTGTCCTGGCCCTATGAACTCATCGCGATCGAACTCGTGAACTTTAAAGCCATGTTTCCGAAACTCTACTTTGCCGGGCTGGAGAATGACAAAATCGCGAAAGCCGGATTTGATCTGTTTCGCAAGGAATGCCTGAAGTGCCATTCGTTGAACCTACAGGGCGGCGACATCGGCCCCGAGCTCAATATCCCGCGGAATATTACCGAGTACCGGGACGAGTCTTACCTGAAGGCATTCATCCGCAATGCGTCGTCTTACCGCGCCAAATCCAAAATGCCCGCATTCGCCGGCCTTACCGACCAGGACATTTCTTCTGTGATCGTTTATTTAAAACGCATGGCCGGTCACAAACAAGCGGGTTCTAAGGGGGCACAGCCCCGTTAAGGACCGATATATTTCTTTTTAGCGGCGTTGTGTTCTTTGAAATCTTTCGAGAAATAGTGTGCGTCGTCGCCTTTTAAAACAAAGAACTTGTAATCGGTTTTTTCGGGATTCACGGTCGCGTTGATCGCAGCAATACCGGGTGAACCAATCGGCCCCGGTGGTAATCCCTTTACCTTGTAGGTGTTATAAGGAGACTCTACTTCGAGGTCTTTGTAAAAGAGACGCGGTTTCGGCTTCTCAAACAGGTATTGTACCGTTGCGCACGACTCGAGCGGTTCGCTGTCGCGCAGGCGGTTGTGAAAGACCGCTGCGATCAGCGGGCGTTCCTCTTTTTTCTTTGCTTCGCGTTCGACGATACTCGATAAAATCACCATCTCGTGAACCTTGCGCGGGTCGCTCGGGAAATTTTTCACCTCTTTGACTTTTTCGTAAAAATGATCGATCATGTGCTCGATAATTTTGTCTTTGGGATATCCCTGCGGCAAAAAGTAAGTATCCGGAAACAGATAGCCCTCGACCGATTGCGCGGGGATTTTGTACTTATCGAGAATCGATTTTTTCGAGGCAAACTGCATGAACTCTTCGCGCGACGCGAAGAATTTCTTCGCCACAAAAAGATCCGCGATCTGGCGGTTGTGTAGCCCCTCGGCAATCGTGATGCTCACCGTCTTGGTTTTGCCGCTTGTCAGGGCCTGCGCAATTTTCGACGCCGACATGCCGTCGGTCAGGTCATAGATACCGAACTTAATCTTGTTGGCCTTACCCGTCATGCGCATGTAGAGTTTAAAGAAGAACTGGCTGTGGATAAGATTTGCCTCGGCGAGGCGATGCGTCACCGAATTGAGGTTTGACCCCGAACGCACGGCGAAATCGACATGCCGCGAACCGTCTGCGGTGGCACGCAGGCTGAAGAACATGACCGCGAGACCGATGAGAATGACGGCGGCTATCGAGGCCATAACCACAATAAACGGCTTTCTGATTTTATGCATATTATCCTGCAGCATCCGGCCGGCTGCAATGGATTGACGTGGTGTAAAGCATCATCGCTTACCAACCGATGCGCTATGCTTTGCTTCTGATCGCCTACCTGTTTGTTGCCTGCAAAAGGCCCGCGGCGGTCTCGTCGGCGGCCCTGGGCGCGAGTGCCGACCTGCTCAACCGCTATGCCAGGGCCGATGCAGGCGACACGAACGGCTACATCGCCTTCTATGCGCAGGGCATGAAACTCAGCGCTAAAACACAACTCATCGGCAAAACCCGCGCCTTACTGCTCGCCGCGGCGCTCGAACCCGACCTGAAAAATAATTGTGCGGCATGGGATTGCTACACAACCTACTTTAAAGATCTCAAAACCAGCCGCCGGTCGCCGCTCTTCGCCTATGCTCTTTTTCACATGGCCGACCTCGCCGAAAAAGAAAATCTGCCGGCTCCTGCGCTGGAGCTTCTCGCGATTGAGACCGATGCTCCGCCGCCGCTCGCGAAAAAGATCTCTCTTTTAAAGGGTCGACTCTTACAGCTAACTAACTCCCCCGAGGTTGCGGCACACTTTCGCGCTCACGCAGAAAAATTTTCCGATGCCGAATCGCTGTATTTTTCGGCGGCAGCGCTCGAACGCGCCGGCGACAAACAGACGGCCCTGAATATTGCGCTCAAGGTGCTCGATAAACCCGAGGCGGATTCCCCCTTTTCGCAGAGCGGCCTTATCGTGCGCAATATTCTGAACAAAGGCATCTACACGCTGCCCGACACCAGCCAGCGCATTCGCCTGATGGAAGCCCTGCGTATCGCAAAAGACAAACAGAGTGCGCTTAAACTTTTCGACACGCTCAAGCCGCTGAAGCTCAAAGGCCAGGAGGCCTTGCTATTCACGCATTACGGCGCGCGGCTGATGCTCGATCAGAACAACCTCGCCGCAGCGGCAAATCTTATTAACGCGTATGCCGCAGATTTTCTCGGCGAAGGTAACGATAAACCGGCGCTCGATATTTGCGAACGGCTACTGAAAAAGAAACAGTTTGGTTTAGCCGCCTCGCTCTACGCGGTGAATCCCCCGTCGAAAAGCCGGCTGCAGTGCCAGCTCAGGCGCGTGCAGCGCGAGGGAAAACTCGACGCCGCTGCGCGCAAAATCGCCGCACAGTACATCAGGGATTTTGACAACGACTCAACACTCGCCGAGCGCGTGTTTCTCAGGTCATGCCTGCCCGAGACCAAGAGTAAGCGGGGCGAGATCTCGATAACCTGCCTCGAAGAACTGCGCGAGGTCACGCGGGGTAAATCCGTCGGCGCGGGCGCGCGCTATTACCTCGCGCGCGAATATGACCACGTCAACGAAGTCGAAAAAGTGCGCGTATTGCTCGGCGAACTTGCGGCCGACTACAACGACGACTTTTATTTTTTTCGCCTGATCGAAAAGCCGCTCAAGACACAGAGAGAGTACGCCGCGGCTCTGCCGTCGAACAACGACCGCAACGGAAAAATACTCTCCGCGCTCGTGCACGCCGATCTCTCGCTCGCTCGGGATATCGAAGCCAACGGCAATCTGAAAGATCTCGAAAAAGAGGTTAAGAACCTCGGCAAAGACCTGGACGCCCCGCGGCAGACGGCGCTATTGCTCTTCGCGGCCGATAGCCGCGACGAGGCGCGCGAACTCATGCGCGGCGACGACAAGACGCAGATTCATAAGAATCTGATCGCGCTGGGTACGATCGCCGATAAGCCCGATATCGCACTTTTTGGCATGCGGCAATACCTGCGTGAGAAGAAAATACGGCCATTTCTCTTTGAAATTCCGCCCTACCTGCGCGACTTACTCTACCCTACGACCTTCGGCGCTTACGTTGAAAAGTATGGCAAAAAACACGGCATCGCCATGCCCGAAATTTTCGCGCTCATTCGTCAGGAATCCAATTTTTTTCCCGGCGCGCTCAGCGTCGCCAATGCGCAGGGCCTGATGCAACTGTTACCGTCGACGGCGAAACTCGTTGCAAGAAAAGAGGGTATGGCTTCTTATAACCTGATGAAAGCCGAAGACAACATACGCCTCGGCATCGGCTTTATGCACGATATCATGAATAACTACACGGCCGACTATGTAGGCATCGCGATCGCATACAATGCCGGCCCTGGCCGTTATACGCAATGGAAAGATAAATATTCAAACGACGACGATATTTTCATCGAAGAAATTCCCTTTCAGGAGACCTACCACTACGTGCGTGTTTTACTTGCCGACCGCGCGAAGTACAGGGCTATAATCCAGAAATAGATGAATCAGAAGAAGCTGCTCGATGTAGCCCGCAAGAGCCTGCTTTTCAAAGCCATCGGCGATCGTTCGCTCAAAAAAATTCTCGCTCATTTTCATTTCCATCGCCTCGACAAGGGCGACTATTTATTCCGCGCCGAGCAAAAGGGACGGATCATGTACTTCGTGGCAGAGGGTAAGCTACGCGTCGAGAAAGTCGCGGCACCGAATCAAATCGTAAAGATCGCGGCATTGACGCCGGGCGATGTCGTCGGCGAAGTCGCGATGCTTACCGGCGAAAGGCATTCGGGCCAGGTGCGCGCGCTCACCGACGCGAATCTCGCGGGCATCGGTAAAGACGAACTGGCACCGCTCTTGCGCCATTATCCCCGTCTTTTGCAGAATCTCACGCGCATCGAGGCCATGCGGCTAAGGCACAATATCGTTCGCGAAAACAAGAACATTCAGGAGCTCGGTTTCGTATTACATCTTTATTTTGCCACTGCCGCCGACTTTCTTGCGGCCGAGGCGCACACAACCGCTGCGATTGGCGAACAGAAACTGAAGTCTTTCGTCGTGCTCGAAAAAAAGTTCCTCAGCGCGAGCGGCGAAGACGCGGCCAAAGTACGGCAACGCGTGAGCAGGCTGCTGCTCAAAAATCCATCCGTCTATTTACCGGTGCTCGCCGGTGACCACGGCGAATCCATTTTGAATGCCCTGGTGCAGATGGCCGACCGGTTAGTCGTCACACTTTCAGAAGATTCGAATTCGGTACATTTCGCGGCGGATTTTCTGACGCAGGCGCAGGTGCGCAGCCGCATCGCGCTGCTGAACCCGTATGCAGTTACGGTTCATCACCCGTCGCGCGAGAATCTCGTGATCGCCGAAATTGAGAAAGCGATCCAAATGGGCGTAAAGTACCGCCTCAAGTTACAGCGCAACTACTGGGAAAGCGACGACCACCGGCATGTCGAAACGCAGTGTACAACCGTCGCGCGCGCGATCACCGACACCAATCAGGGTATCGCCTTCGGCGGGGGCGGTGCACGCGCGCTCAGCGAGATCGGTGTTATCTCAGAGCTCGAACGCCACGGCATCGAGTTCGACCATGTCTCGGGCACAAGCATGGGTTCGCTCATCGCGGCGCTTTATGCGCAGGGGTTGAGCTCGCGTGAGATGAGTGCAAAGTTTCAGCAATTGCTACCCAGCGATAAAGGTCTTTTGCGATACAACCTGCCTTTTATCTCGTTCTTTCGCGATAAAAGCGTCAACCGCATTCTCCGCCGCCTGTTCGGCAAAACGCGCATCGAAGATCTGCCGAAGCCGCTCACCATTATAGCCGCCGACCTTATTTCCGGAAGAGAGATCCGCATCCAGAAAGGACTCATCTGGCGGGCAGTACGCGCCAGCATGAGCCTGCCAGTGATTTTTCCGCCGGTGAAATACCACGGCTATTATCTCGTCGACGGCGGCGCGATCAACAACGTGCCGGGCAATGCGCTGCGCGATCAGGGAGTCGAACGCGTATTGGGCATCAACTGCACACCGTTCCAGGACGACGCCATCAGGGAATACCTGGCCTCCACAAATCTTTTTCAGCTGCTGAAGCCCGGCGATAAATTCTGGCGTAACCTGAAACGTTTCTTTAAGCTGTTACGCATCTTTTTTACGCGCCCGCCGATTTTACAGATCGCCAACCGCGCTATGATGCTTGAGGGGTCTGAGCTCATCCGCCAGAAGTCGCGTGAATTCGATCTTTTGCTGAGCCCCGACGTGGCGAGGTTCGGGCTCTTCGAGTTCGACCGGCGCGAAGAGATCGTCGACGCGGGGCGCTACTACGCTCGCGCGCATGCAGCGGATTTAAAAAAGCTTTTTAGACGGAGTTAGCCCTATCGACAGCGGGGGTCTTAGGGGGCTGCAAGCCCCCTAATGCCCATCATTGCAAAATGATTATTTAATCCGCGCCTGCTGCATCGTGAAATCTTGCCCGGCGGCAAATTTCTCGATTTCGAGCATCGTTTCGCGCGTCGTATCCATTTTCGTCGTAATCGCTTCGACCTGTTTGGCAATCAGCTGCGGATCGAAAAC
The DNA here is from genome assembly GCA_017302045.1 of Spirochaetota bacterium. GTDB lineage: Bacteria > Spirochaetota > Leptospiria > Turneriellales > Turneriellaceae > Turneriella. Next base: position 7,814 of record JAFLED010000078.1, on the reverse strand, counting down.
CTGCACCGATTGATCGCGCAGATAGCGGAAGGTTTCTTCGATCATCTCAATCTGGGCTATGAGTTTCTTCTTATTCGTCTCGGCATCTTTCACCATATCGCCGCGCTTTTGCACCAGTTCGATGCGGCGCTCGAGCGCATCGCGCGTCTCTTGCGCGGCATCGGCCGGCAATGCCCCTAAGTCTGCCTTTAGCTTTTCAAGTTCAGCCTGGTGTCCCGAGCCCGCGGTCTTCTGCATGTCGTCGAGCCGGCAATAGCTGTTCAGAAGCAGGATAAAATTCTTTTCTAACTCATCGAGACCGGAGAGCATCGCTTCGCTCGACTGCACCGACGCCTTGCTGTTCTGCCGCGTATTTTGTTTAATCTTGCGGATAATCTCTTCGGCGGGCGACATCTTCGCCTTCATCGGCGATTGCGAACCATAAATGGCGTTACGCATACGGCGCGTTTCGTCTTTTTCTTTCTCGCCGCCCTCGATGGCGTCGACCGCGCGCTGAAAACGTTTATTTGTCGCGGCGCCGATCAGATAGAGCGCCTCGAGGCCCAAAAGTACGGGATAAAAAAGCGCGTTCGACCAGGTCAAAAAAAGGCCCGCAATCAGCGAGCCACCGAACACGAGCAGGTTCCATTTGTTGATGAGGGCGTGCCAGACATAGCTCATCCGATGACCTCTTTTGCTACCGTCGAAGCGAGTTTGCCGTCATACTGACCATCGTGATTGGCCTTCAGGTATTTCATGACGTCGCCAATGTTTTTGGCTCCTGATTTCTGGATCGCGGCCTTGAGATCGTCGGCCGACATTTGCTGCGGCAGGTACGAAAGCAAAACGTCTTTTTCGACCTTAAACGCGTCGGCTCGCACGGCATCCATCTTGCCCTGCGCGGCCAGTGCGAGGTTCTCTTCTACGCCCTTTAAAAACTGTTTTACTATCTTCAAAACATCGGCGTCGGTCACAGCGCGGTGGCCGTCGTCGATCGCGAGCGCCTTGATTTGCGAAATCGCGGTGGTGAGAACCCCTGCCTTTACGGTGTCGCGCGCTTTACGCGCCTCGAGGCTCTCTTTCTGCATACGTTCGAAAAGCATGGGGAAAAGCAAGGGGCTCTCAGACCCCGTCAAGCGGTTAAAGAATCAGCAACGGGGGATATCCCCCCGCGTGCATGAACCGGTTAAGGAGCGATACCGTCGAGCAGCGCCGCTGTAATTTCGCGCGCCTTGAGAGGCATTTGCGCGACAACGCCGGTGTCGACAACCGTTGCGCTGTCGCTGACTGCGGCCTTCACGGTTTTCGAAGGAATATCGTAAACTGCGCCGAAAAGATCCATTTTAATGGTTTTTGGTACGGCCATGCCGCTGCCCTTTTCTGCACCGACGAATACGATCGTGTCGAATTTGCCGAGGCTTGCCGCGAGTTTCAGAATTTCGTCGAGTGCAAGTGCTTTGGGATTAGACGTATCGACCGCACCGCCGTTCTTCGTGCCGAATTCGGCATAGGCTTTGGAAATCCCCTGCGCAGGCCCTGGAATCGATGGAATGATCTTCACCGTACCGACTTTCTGCGCCACCGCGGCGGCGAAAGCCTTAGAGGCGGCAGAATCGCCCGAAGCATTGTCTTCGGCGACGATCAGTACGCTTTTACCGGTCAGGTCAACCTTGGTTGTTTTATCGGGATGGCGAACGCTGCCGCTGCCGCAGGCAACGAAAGCCAGAGCAGAGACAGAAATCAGTAGCATTTTTATTTTCATAGTTTTTTCTCCGTTTGGTTTGATATGAGCGGGAGAGTTTACGCGGGGCTAAGCCTGCGTCTATGATTTTCGCCTTGCGCGATACGGCAAAACGGCGTAGTCGTTATTTTTGTTGACCTAAGGTTTGCGGCGTTTGCGGCTGAACCGTGATCTCGCATATCTATTTTGACCCTACCCTGTCACGAATCACTCTCGAATCTTTCAGGGAACAGGTGCACTTTGCCACCCTGGGCGACAATCTTGCGATCAAAGCACAGACATCTGACGAAGAGCATGCGGTCATCTGGCTTATGACTTCGGCCTCGCTGACTGAAAACGCCGGCCTCGTCGCGAACTGGCTACAGAAATACCCGCAGCACCGCTCGCGCATCATTGTGCTCGGCGACCATGAAATATCAGAAAAGCGCTATAGCCCGCTCAACGAAGATCAGATCAGCCTCTATCTACCGGCTAATATTCCGATGGCGCAGGTACGCAAGGCCTGCGACGCACAGTTCAATGCGCTGCACGCCGAATATGACCGGCTCAACCTGCAAGAGAAACTCGCGAACAGCTATATTGAAATCCGCCGCCTCACAACCGTAGGGCAGGCGCTGGCGACAGAACGCGATTTTGACCGCCTGATCGAACTGGTTCTCAACTCGGCGATCGAGCTCACCAGCGCCGACGGCGGTTCAATCTACCTCAGTGAAAAACACGGTTCGGGCGATAAACCGACGCATATCCGTTTTAAAAAATCGGCGATGCAGCTCGACGCAGGCGAGTTCTTGTTGCCCATCGATAAAAAATCGATTGCGGGTTATGTGGCGCTCACCGTCGAACCACTGCTGATCGACGACGTACACAACCTGCCCGTCGACGCGGGTTATACATATAACTCGGAGTACGACAAGGCCCACAACTATTACACGAAGTCGATGATGGTGATTCCGATGAAGAACCACCACGAAGAGGTGATCGGCGTCATTCAGCTCATCAACCGCAAGCGCGACGGCGACGTCAAACTGACGCTCGAAGAACTAAAGGGCAACGCGATCGTATCTTTTACGCGCAAAGATTATTCGCTCGTGAGTGCCATGGCGGGCCAGGCCGCTGTGGCGATCGAAAACAACCAGCTGCTGCAAGACATCCAGAATCTGTTCGAAGGTTTTGTGAAAGCTTCGGTTACCGCAATCGAGCAGCGCGACCCGACAACGAGCGGGCATTCGTTTCGCGTAGCAGATTATGCGGTCAACATTGCCATGGCGGTGAACCGCGACACGACCCCCCGTTTTAATGCGGTGCGTTTCACACGCAACCAGATACAAGAACTGCGCTATGCGTCGCTGCTGCACGATTTCGGCAAGGTCGGCGTGCGCGAAGACGTGCTTATCAAGGCAAAGAAACTCTATCCGCAGCAGCTTGAGCTCATTCGCTGGCGCTTCCATTATATCCGCAAAGACATTGAAAGCAAACTACTCGCACAATGCCTGGCCGAACTGAAAGCCGCTCCGGCGCAGGCATGGCCCGAGATCGAAGCCAAGTTTGCCGTCGAACTGGAAAAAAACCAGCGCGAGGCCGAAGACATGTTTTCGGCAATTCTCTCGGCAAACGAACCCACTGTGCTTGCGGCAGGTTCATTCGAGTTTCTGAAGAAAATCGCCGAAAACAAGGTTGCTCTCAGCAAAGATCACCACGTCCCCTGGCTTTCGGATAACGAGCTGGTGATGCTCTCGATACGCAAGGGCACCCTCGATGAAAACGAACGCCGTGAAATCGAATCGCATGTCACCCACACATACAACTTTCTCAAGCAGATTCCCTGGACGCCGAACCTGCGCTGGGTGCCCGAGATCGCGTATGGCCACCATGAGAAACTGAATGGCGGGGGATATCCGCTCAAACGCCGCGACCCCGAGATTTCTTTGCAAACCCGTATGATGACGATCGCCGATATTTACGATGCGCTTACCGCATGGGATCGCCCGTACAAAAAAGCGATACCACCCGAGAAGGCGATCGATATTCTCGGTATGGAAGTCAAAGACGGCCATGTCGACCCCGACCTGCTCAAGATCTTTGTCGACGCAAAAGTTTTTGCGCGCATCGACGAGCTGCGCGGGGTGGAGATGCGCTAACTTTTGCGCGCGTTACCCATACATCCCTTGCTGGCCGGTGTTATCGCGCAAGCCTGTGTTACCGGGCATGCCGGGGCCGAAGACTACCGTGTATTGCCCAATATCTATACCGTATTGGGCTTTCAGTTTTCAGGCAGGATTCACCACGTCGGCGAAAACCGTCCCCTAAGCACTTTCGGCGTCACCGGCATTCTCGACAGCTGGCGCGTATTTCGCAGCGAAGCATCGACGCGTTCGTTATTGTTATTTTTTCAACCCGGGGGCTTTTACCGGGTCTTTGGTTCCGTCGCTTCGGCGATTGGTAGCGCGAGTCTCGACTTAAACGACGTGACCCCCCTCGGTAAAGACTTTGCCGAAATTCTCGACCAGCCCCGCCCCTTCGCGGAAAAATGGCAACAGATTCAGAAAAAACTTCTGCAACTTGCGGCGCGCGATATCTCGCCGGAAACACGCAGCACACTGTTGATTTTGCAGGGCCACGGGGGTAATCCACGTATTCGCGATATCGCGCGCGAACTCGGCGTCAGCCCACGCACGCTGGAGCGCCGGTTTGCGGCCGAGGTGGGTACTCCACCGAAACAGCTCGCACGTATCGTACGCTGGCGGCAGACCATGAAAGCGCTCGGCCGCCATGCCGATCTCGGCAGTGCTGCGCTGGCGCACGGTTATTTCGACCAGGCGCACTTTATCAGGGAAACACAGGCTCTCGGCGGCAGCTCGCCCGCAAAACTCAAAAATCTCGTTTTTTAAGCGCGCTGTCGCATTTATACAATGCGATTTTCCAGAAAGACGTAGTTTTCTGTGACTATGAAAAGAGAATCTGTCTTTGACTTACCGCATAAGGGTCTGCGCATCGCCCTCGCCGAACTTTGCGCCGCCGCCACGGGTAACGATTTTTCCCTGCCCCAAGAACGCGCGGCTTTTGAAAACCTGTTCGCCAGCGTGTGGGAGCTCATCGCGGCCCACAGCGAAACCGAAGAGCGTGTCACCTTTACCGAACTCGACGCGCGCCTGCCCGGAGCAAGCCATGCGTTGCGTGCCGAACACGACCAACTCGACACGGCATACGCAGAACTCCGCGGCGCCGTCGCGAGAGGCGAGCACTGCTCCGAAACGGAAAATTTTTGCCGCGACCTCGACCGCTTCAGCGCTGCTTTTGCTGCGCATATGAACCGTGAAGAAGATGAGATCGAACCCCTCGTCTGGCAATACTTCAGCGACGACGAAATTCAGTCTCACCGGCGCAACATCATGGTATCCGATGGCCCCGAGAAGCTGCTGAAATATTTTCGCTTTGTTTTCTATGCCCTTACCGAAAAACAAACGCAGGAAATTCTGGCGCGCCTCGAAGCGATGTTTCCGGCAGCGGCATTCGCCGAAGCGGAGCGCCTCGCCGCTTCTGCGGGTGAACGCCGGAAAATGCGGCTTTAGCAGCCAACCGCCGGAGGTATTAATAAAACATTAATTTCACGCCCCAAAAAAGAGAGGCGGATTTGCTCAGAATCCGTCACTCTTTTCATCCGTAGAATCGAAATTTACTTTGCAACATTAAAGCCAGAGGTCGGTTGGTTTATAAAGGCACAGCTGATTTCCCGATGGCATACGAAATTTCCCGAAATGAAAGTCCCGAGGTAATCGAAAGAAAATCCGCGAACGAGCCACAACGATTACTCGTCGCAGTCGACGCAGACCCGAGCAGTATGCACCTTGTGCGTAAAGCAGCCCTGATGGCGCAAAGCGGTCATTCGACCTGGTTTGCGGTTAACGTCGACAATGCACGCATACGCAGTAAAGCCGCGCAGAATCAACTGACAAAGACTCTCTCCCTCGCGCAACAGCTGGGAGCCGAAATTGTGTTAACCGCCGATCTCGATATTGCGCGCGGCATACTCCGCGTGGCGCGGCAAAAAGAGATCGGGCAGGTGATTCTTGGCAAATCAACACCTGCTTTTTTACCGTGGCGGTTTTCGGCAATCCACCGGATTCTCGCGAAAAGCACCGATTTCGATGTCGTCTTGCTGCGTACCGGCCGGCGGCAACTCGAATCATTTGCAGATTTTTTCTGGCGGAATTTTTTGCGGCGCTCCGACCTCGTGAGCTGCTTTTATGCGGCCATCGCGGTCGGCTGTCTCACAGTGTTCAATTTTTTCCTGCGGCCTCAAATCGGTGCGCCGGCGGTGCTTTTGGTCTATTTTCTCGCCGTACTGATTCTGTCGCTGCGCCTGACGCGCAACGCAGTTTTTGTCTCCGCGGGGCTCGCGGCGCTGGCCTGGAATTATTTTTTTATTACCCCGCTGTATACGCTGCACATCGAACGGCTCGACGACACGATTCTGTTTTTTCTTTTTTTTGCGGTCGCATTCGTCGCCGCAAAACTGCGAACGCAGCGCGAGACGGGCATGATTCGCGAAGAGAAACTCTCCGTGCTCTACAATGTGGCTTCGCGCATGAACCGCGCGTATGGGCTCGCGGAGATCGTGAGAATGGTCACCGAAGACCTGAAGGTACTGCTGAATGTTGAGAGTACGGTCTGCATTATCAACGAAACGCGGCATCTCGAAAGTATACCGAAAACCGGAACTCTGTCTTTGAACAAGACCGAGGCCAAAGCCGCTAAACTTGCCTTCAGGTTGCAAAAACCCGTTGGGCGCGATTCGGGTCTCTATTCGGGACTCGAAAGACTTTTTATTCCCCTGCGCGCAAAAGATAAAGCGGTAGGAGTCATCGCGTTAAAACTTCCCACTTCGAGCCCGCTCGCCACCGACCAGGTCACCCTGCTCTACGCGTTGCTGAATCAGCTCGCGGTGGTCATCCATCGTGAAATGCTGTTAGACAAAGCCCAGAAAATCGCCACAAGCGAACAGATCGACAATCTCTACCGCACCCTGCTGAACCTGATCACGCATGAAATCCGCACGCCCATTGCGATTATCAAGGGCAGCCTCACCGCGCTGGCAAACCCGAGTCTCGCGGGCAATGCAGAACAACGCGAAGATTTTTTTAACGAAGTAGTAAATGCTTCCGATCGGTTAAACCGGCTTATCGGAAACCTGCTCGACATGAGCCGCATCGAATCGGGTCAGCTCAAACTGAATCTCGATTGGTGCGATGTCGCAGAGACGGTGCACGCAGCGGCGCGCGATATTTCAGCCGAATTTCCCGAAAGCAGAATCGATATTTCGAATGATAGCGCGTATCTGCTGCGCTCCGATTTTAACCTGCTGGAAAAAGTATTCTACCTGCTGATGCGCAATGCTATCGTGCATAACATACAAAACGAAAAAACCCGCATAAAAGTGAATCTGCGTAGCAGCGAAACAAAACTGCTGATCACGGTCGAAGACAACGGCACGGGGCTGCCGCAGAAAACGGAAAATAATCTGTTCGCAAAATTTTCGCGCGGCAACGATGGCGTCGACGGTTTGGGTCTCGGGCTTTCGGTGGTGAAGGGCATTCTCGACGCGCACGGGGCCGAGATCCGTTACCATAAAGACGGGGGAGCCAGGTTTTTAATCCAATTCAAAATAACACGGGAGAACAGCCGACCCTTCAGGCTGACAGTATGAAAGATCTCAAATCAAAAATTCTCATCGTCGACGACGAAAAAGCAATTCAGAAATTTCTGCGCGCAAGCCTGAAAACGGAAAACCACGAGGTACTCAGCGCCTATTCGGCGGCAGAGGGTATTCGGGAAATCACGCTCTCGCACCCCGATCTGATTCTGCTCGACATTAACCTTCCCGACAGCAGCGGCTTCGAGGTTCTGCAGACCCTGCGGCAATGGAGTAAAATTCCGGTCATCGTACTCTCCGTTCTCAGCAATGAAAAAGATAAAATCAAGTTTCTCGACGCCGGTGCGGATGACTATGTTACCAAACCTTTCGCCACCGGTGAGTTACTGGCGCGCATACGGGGTGCCTTACGGCACCGGCTGCCAATGGGCGAAGCCGTCTTCA
>JAFLED010000077.1 GCA_017302045.1 Spirochaetota bacterium | reverse complement strand
CACCCTGACTTTGAGCGCGACGGCGTCGATCTTGCGATGTACATCGATGTCCCTGTGACGACGGCGATGCTCGGCGGTGAGGTGACCGTCGAAACCCTCGACAAGAGCAAGGTCAAGGTGAAGATTCCTTCGGGTACACAGCCCGACACCCTCTTCCGCGTACGCGGTAAGGGGCTGCCTTACATGGGCGGCCAGGGACGCTTCGGCGATCTCATTGCACACGCGCGTATTGAAATTCCGAAATCGCTGTCGAGCAAAGCTAAGAACCTGGTGAAAGAACTGGAAAACGAAATGCAGGCTTCAGGCTCGGGTATCTTCGGAAAATTCCGCTGAACCGCGCGATTATCCAGAAAAGCCAGACACCCGGCATGAAAACACCCGTTAAAAAAATTAAATTCGGCATCATCGGTGTCGGTCACATGGGCAGCTACCATCTCAACGTGGTTTCTGCGCTCGCAACGCATGAGCTGGTAGGAATTTTCGACGCGCGCCTCGATTATGCGAAAGAAAAAGCCGAACAGTTCGAAACCCGGGCTTTTGCGACCTACGAAGAGCTGGTGCGCGAGTGCGAGGCCGTGACGATTGCGGTACCGACGCATCTGCATTACGATATCGCGCGCTTCGCTTTGCAGCATGGCGTGCATGTGCTGGTTGAAAAACCGATCACGTTCGATGTCGCGCAGGCCGAAGAACTTATTGGTATCGCCGCCCAGAAGAAGCTTATTCTTCAGGTGGGCCACGTCGAACGTTTTAACGGTGCGGTGATGGCACTGTCGAATATCGCATCGGAGCCTCTGCTGATACAGACGCGGCGTCTGCATCCGCAGAATAACCGCATTCTCGACGTGGGTGTTGTGCTCGACCTGCTCATTCACGACATCGATATCGTGCTGAATCTCGTAAAGAAGCCGCTCGTTAAACATTCGGCATTTGGCAGCTGCATTACCGGCGAGCACGAAGATATTGCCGTGATTGAGTTGCAATTCGAAGGCGGATGTATAGCGACGCTTACCGCTTCGCGGCTGTCACAGTATAAAGAGCGCACGCTGACCGTGACGCAGAAAAATAATTTCGTGATTCTCAACTACGGTGCGCAAGAGATCGAGATACACCGTCAGGGTAACTCGGTAACGGTGACCGCCCCCGACGAAATCAAGTATTCGCAGGAATCCGTGGTCGAGCGGGTGCACGTGCACAAAGACAATCCGCTGAAGAGCGAGCATCTGCACTTTTATAATTGTATTCTGGGTAAAGAGCAGCCGCTGGTAACGGGCGAGGTCGATCTGAAAACCCTGCGGATCGCGCTCGACAGCGTGAAGCAGATTAAGGCGTAACGTTCGCCGCTATTACAGAAAATTAGCCACGGTCAGCTGTAGCTTCTTCGTCTCTGAGTCGGAACTAAAATTCCCCGATTGTGTGTAAGTTTTATCGGTTCCGCCGCCAAAGCTGCCATTTGCATCCTGATCGACGATAATCGTAATCGAGAAGCTGCGTGAGCCGCGGGTCATATACAGGGGATATAAAAACCGGCCCGACGCATCGGTTTTTTCGGCACTGGTCTGCAGGGTCGTCGTGCCTAGAAGATCGGTATACTGTATCTGAACGGCGCGTTGCGGGTTGAAACCGGTGGCGTCGATCATGAGTAATGGCTTATTATCGTTGATCTTTTCATCTCCGGGCGGTGTCGAATCGTAGGTGCACTGGAGAAAAAAAACACCAGTGAAGAAGAATAAACTTTGAATTTTCATTTAGGCTGCTGTGGTACGGATCTTATAAGGCATGCGCGCATTCTGCGCTGTAAATTCGGTAAAGAGATTCGCGAGGCGTTGATTTTCCGCATGCGGAAATTTTTTCAGCCAGCGGCCGGTCTCGACAAGCCCGAAGACGCGCCAGAGTTTCTCGCAGATATACATGCGGTTGATATCCCGGTCTTTTTCATGCGCGAGCATCGGGTCGAGTTCGGCCATGATATGTTGAGCAAGTTGTCGTGTTTCATCTGACATGTTGGCTTCACCTGCGGCGAGGTACTGGTCGAGCGCTGAGCGCACCTTGGGGCGTTTTAACGCATGGATCGCATGTTCGGCCAGCAGCGCATGCGTACCTTCCCAGGTTTCGTTAATGATCGCGTCGTTGAGCACGCGCGGCAGCACGCTGAAATCTCCCAGAATACCGTTGCCGCCATGCAGAATCATGGCCTCTTTGACGACAACGGCGCTGTACTGGGTGACAATCAGTTTGAGTAACGGCACCAGCGCCAGCTCGAGTGGTGCCTCGGTTTCGCTGAGGCGGAAAGCATGGAAGCTGACGAGCGTTAGCGCATTGCGCAGCATGCGTATTTCATCGAGCGTGCGTTGCACACTGGGAAATGCCGCCAGTTTATTGCCATATGCCTCGCGCGCGGCGACATACGCTTCGGCTTCGATGACCCCGCGTGAAATATGGCCCAAACCCCCGCAAATCACGTGCAAACGCGATGTGCGCAAAATATAACGAATCAGGTTCGCGAGGCCATGCGACGTGCGGCCGAGTGCCGTCGCTTCGCAGTTTTCGTACACGCTTTCGACGGTGATTTTTCCTTTTGAACCGATGATGTCTTTTTTACGCAGCAGGCGGCAACCATTCAATGTGCCATCCGCCTTCAAGCGCCCGACGAGAAAAAGGCCGACCGTGTTCGTACCTTCAACTTTTGCTGTTGTCACCCAGACATCACCCGGGTTCGAACAAAACCATTTTTCACCGTTGAGAAGCCAGGTGCCGTTTGCCTGCTGTGTCGCGATCGTGCGGTTGGCGGCCACGTTGCTGCCGCCGACGCGCTCGGTGACATATTGCCCGGCCATGAAGTGTGAAGTAGAATCCGGGGAGGTTAACAGCGGTAGAAAACGTTCTTTCTGTTCGTTGCTGCCAATCGCCCGCAGAGCATGAATCAGACCTTCGGTCATAGCCAGAGGGCAAGCTACACCCCCTTCTCCGTTCATATTCGTCAGTATCGCGAGCGCCATGCGGTGCTGAATAGAAAATTCATGTTTCCAATGTGGATGGCAATCGAGGTTCACGACCCCATAATCGTAAAAAATTTTTCTCAGCTCCACCTGTTCCGGCGCGTAACGGACTTCGTCGACGCGGTTGCCAAAACGATCGAACTGCACGAGCTCGCCCCATTTGCCTTCTTTATGGCAGGCTATCGTCAGGTCGTTGACTCGCCCGCCGAGAAGTTCGCCGAGACCGGAAAGGTGCGACTTAACATCGTTAAGATAGCCGGTATCGGTATGGATTGAATTAAGCTCCAGAGCTTCGGCAATGATACTGGTCTGCGTAAAAAAGTTCTTCCTTGAAACGCCCTGATAATAACTCAGGTCAAATGGTGCAAGCCCCGGATTCTGCATCGGATTATTAAACGTAGGCCTCGAACAGCATGTCAATCATTGGCAGTCTTGCCAGCGGGTTACTTTCAGGCGGATTTCCCCGGAGTTTTTGCACTTCAAATTTAGCGGATGTAAGAACCAGGACTGAATCGCCCCAGCCGAGCTGAAAAGTTTCGCCGCGGCAGGTAATCTCCGCCGCTGTGCCGAACCAGGTCAGAACCGAGAATGCATTGCCTTGCCGTGAGATTTTCAGGTTATCCTGCAGGTTATGGTAAGTGACGGAAAATTTATCTGTTTTCAGCCCGGCTGAAAAAAGCGAGATATCCGGCTTTTGCTGGCGCACGCAGGCCATCGCTTCTTTGATATGCAATGCCCGGCCCCGGCCGAAATCGTACAGGCGAAAAGTATGGTCTGATTTCTGCTGTATTTCATAGAACAACAGGCGTCCCGTGGTACTATGAATGAGCCCTGGTTCGAGTTTGATGATGTCGCCGCTGCGGGGGAAATATTCGTTGAAGTGCGAAAGCGGATCAGTGTCGGTCGCGATATTTTTAAGCACTGAAACGTCTTCACTCTCTTTCAGCCCCAGATACGCGCGCGCGTACTCGTCGGCTTCCAAAATACTCCAGCATTCGAATTTTCCGTTGCCTTCTAACCCGAGGGTCTTCACGTCGTCGTCAGAGGGATGATTCTGCAACGAGATCGGTTCGGCAGTCGAAAGAATTTTCAGCATAAAAGGCAGTTCGCCCGGAGCTAATCCCTGCCGCTTCCAGAATTCGGATAAAAGTATTTCTTCTCCATTTGCGCGCACGCGAACCGGGAATTGCCAGAGATCGGAAAAGATCACATACTCGCCGATATGATTTTCACCGGCGTGCTGTGCCAGAGCGTCGAGATGCCCGCCGCCCCAGGGCTTGGGGATAGCAAAAGGCATAAGGGGATATATTCCCGGGCCAGCCATTTTTCGAATGCAATTTTTATTTCGCTTTCATGCTTACGAACAGATTTCAATCCGGCGATAACTGCATGGTTAGTATTTTCTACCGGATTTCTTTTTGGACGGCTGTCGCCGCCTTGCCGGCGGTTTTTCTCTATAACGACCGTCTGTTTACGGCGCTCAACTGCGATAAGAATGGCGGCCGGCTGGACATGTTTTTCTTGTTCTTAACCTCGCTTGCCGACGGCCTTTGGGTCGCTATGATCGCCGCGATTGTGCAAAGCCTGCGGCCGCGGCATTTCGGGATTTTCCTGATTGCGCTTATCCTGGGCAATCTGATACTCCATGGCGGTAAATTTTTGTTCGATTCCGACCGGCCGTTGCGACTTCTGGGCAGCGCCAGTGTCTGCGTGCTCGGACAACCCCTAACCGTCAGAAGTTTTCCATCGGGACACTCGTTTGCGATCATGCTGTTATTCATGTTTGTCCGCCCTGCGCGGTCGCTGCCGCTGGCGATGGCGCTGCTCGCCCTCACTGTCCTCGCGGTCATTTCGCGCGCGTATGTCGGAGCGCACTTTCCGCGCGACATGATCGTCGGGGCACTTATCGCAGTCGTTTCTTACCTTGCGGCTGAAAAACTTGCCGTAAAAATAAAACCCTGGGGATGGCCTGCGTTTACGCAAAAACTAACGATCGCGGCCGCGGGTCTTGCCGTTACCCTCGGTTATATTTTTTTCTACCATGAAAAAACCCGCGAACTGGAATTCCTGCTGACACCCGCGGCCTGGTGCGTTGCCGCGTATTGGTTAATCTATTCCGGCGTGATTTTCATCCGCCGCGTCAGGCCGCAGGCCTGATACGGTACAGTGTCATCTCGCGCTTGATGCCCTTGAGCAGCGCGGCATAAGGTTCGGGAGTCAAAGACTGTAGCAGCGGGTTTTCGCGCACGCGCAGGTAGACGTTCTCAGAAATGACAGTCTCGTTACCACCCGCCTCGTTCTGTATGCGCGCAGCTTTGTTGACTGTTGAGCCAAAATAATCCAGTTTTTCGTTGAGCGTCAGAGCGAGTGCGGGGCCTTCGTGCAGGCCGATTTTTACCACGAGATGATGCCCTTCGTTATCGCGGTTAAAGCGGCGGATATCCTCATGGATGCCGAGCGCGGCTTTCAGGGCGTCTTCACTGTGTGTGAATACCGCCATAACCGCATCGCCGATGGTCTTCACGACCGCGCCGTGGTGGGCGGCGATAATGCGGATCATGATCTCGAAATGCGACTGCACCAGCGCAAACGCCTCGGCGTCGCCGCGTTCTTCATAGAGCTGCGTCGAGTCTTTGAGGTCGCTGAAAAAGAATACCGCGTTTTTAATCGCCAGTTTAAGGTCGGGGCGCAGTATCTCAGAAGAAAACAGGTCACGAAAAACCTGCATTGTCGAAACCTCGAAAGCGGTGAGCGCGAGATCGTTATAAGAAGGATGTTCGATGCGTATCGTCTCTACCTGCTGTGTATCGTTATGAAAAATGATGTCTTTATCGGCGGCCAGCACCAGCGACCCATGGTGCGATGACAGCGACACGCGGTTAGCGAGGTGCTTGCCTTTCTCGATGGAGATACCAGCGACGTTGCCACGTTCACCCCGGCGTAGGTTATAGAGCCCGGCAGACATGCCATTGAGCAGCACGCGTTTTTCACCGGGCAAGAGCGTGAGCTGCGCATAGATATGCGGTGTCTGCCCGGGATTGCCGCGACAATACATCACCGGATTCACCTTGCGGGTGCTGTCATGCGGTGAAAAACAGACTTCGACGTTGCGGTCGAAATCGGCGTCGTAGCGAATGTCGCAGAATTCACAGTGCGATTCGCCGCTCAAGAGCGACAGGCTGCGGCTTTCCGCATTCGGTGCCCGGCACGCTGGGCAAAGAATCTCCCAATGCATGTCGAAGAGCCCCGAGCGCGTGGCTGCAAGCAGAAACGAGGTCGTTGCAGAAAAATGCACCCTGCTCTTCAGGGAAATTTCTTTCGGTCTGATTTTCTGCACCTGCACATCGGGCGCATACGCGACGAATTCGGCAAGCGTCAGCGCCGTTGCGTCGTCGGCGCCGTGTTCGCGGTACAGTTTTATCAACCGTTCGAACTCGCGTTTTTTACCGTCGCCCTTTTCATAAAAATACGCGGGGTCGAAATGCATCTTAGAGCGAATACGCGTCGCGATGTCGCTGTAAAGTTTGCGGTACTTTCGAAACGCATCGCCGACAATAAAACGCGCGAGGATAAACCCCCGTGGCACATAACGGACTTCGAGGTTGATACGTGTACCCGTGCCTTCGGGTACCAGCGTTACCGAAATGATAAAATACTTCACGGGGCCCGAAACGCTCACCGCCTCGAAGCGCACGAACTGGTTCTCTACCCATTCCCAGGGAAGCTCCCATGCCTTTACGGGAACGCCCATCTTGCGGAAAGATGTCGCCATGAGCTTCCAGCCATGCGACACCGGTTCGCCCGCGAACTGGGTCGGGGCTTTTCCCGATTCGCGCGCCATAAAATTATTGCGGGCGATATAAGGCCAGGCCTCGGCCGGCGTCTGCGGAATTAAAATATTAACCCTGAAGGCATGTTTCTGCGAGGTTTCGCGCAGGGCACCGATAGACTCGCAGAGCCCGAGCGCCTTCTCTACGCCTTTCATATCACACTACTACACGGTGATAACGCAGAATCAAGTTCTTTATCGCGTCGGCCAGGAGCACGGGTGCCTGCTCGAAGGTTTCTTCGTGAATCCACAGCCATTCTTTGAATAGGTGTTCGGCGATCGAACGCGTGCCGGTTTGCACGGCAAGTACGTGGATGTTCTGCCGCGCGTACTCTTCGCCGAGTGCCTTGAGTTCGCGGCTGGCTGGACTGAGTATTTCTTTCTGCAGCTCGGCGCGCGCCCTGTGCCCGCGAAAGTCTGAGACCATGACGATAAATTTCGTCGTGGCTTCGGGCGAGAACTGCTCGGCGGCGTACCGCAATACCTGCGACTCTTCGATGGTATCGCCGTTCCAGTTGTCGGTCATGCTTTCGAACAACGAGTTCTTTTCGCTGTCGGACGGCGATTCACCGTCTGTCGCGAGAAAACGATTGATGTCGATCGAATGTTTCATGTTTTCGAAATCGGAATAGCCGAATACCTTAACGGGAATTTTGCGGCCAAAGAGAATTTCGACCGCCGACTGCACGGCGATGATCGCAGAGACTGCGGCCTTAAAGTTGAACATCCGTCGCCCTTTCGCCAGCACAAAGATAAATTCGACGCCTTTCAGCTTGTTTTCGGAATGCAGAATACGCGTGCGATCGAAGATGCGGTCGTTACCGGCATACGCCTGGTATGTAATATAACGCCGCGCATCGACACGGTGCCCCTGCGCCATCAGCCGGCGTTCGATCTCGGGCTCGGCATCGAGCGCATTCTCGAGATCCATCTGCAGCTCAGAGAGCATTTTACCGAACACATCGTAAAAATCTTCGAGCGAATAACCCATGTGGTATTCCCATTTGGGTTTGTATTTTTTTAAGAATGCCTGAAAAAGTTCGTCGGTGCGCGTGCCCCAGGCACCACCGCCGCCCGCAGGCTCGCCCTGCCCGCCATTACCCTGCGTATCCGACCCATACCAGGCATCGGGGCCTTCTTTAATATTCCCCCCGGTTTCGGGAGTATCGATACGCAGGCCTTTTTTGAGTTCCTGGCCATTGAGGCGTTTTTGTGCCTTGCCGGTGTTGGCCTCGCGGAAATGTTTGGCCTTATCCCAGTCGGGGGGGACAATCTTTTTATCAGCGCGCTTTTTTAGCTGCGTGAGGATTTTTTTTTTACCGTCTTGCAGCGATGCAAAAATCTCTTCCCAAGGCAGATCGGCGAAAATACGATCGAACAGCCGGCGTATCTGCGTGCGGTCGGCCTCGCCCGCGAGCTGACCGGCATAATAGATATCGACACCGCGCTTCATGATGTCTAAACCCGAATCGGGAGAATCGGCGTAACGCGACGCATGCGCGATGAGTCGCAGCAGGTGTTCTTCACGGTAACGGATAATCTCCGCGAGGTTTTCGCCGATCTTTTTTTCGCGTGCAGCTTCGTCGGCTTTGGTATGGAAAAGCGCCAGCTTCTGGACAAAGGTTTTGCGCAGCGGCGATTCATCCGCGCCAAATTCATGATCGAAAGCGAGCGCAATAATTTCGGCCGTCACCTGCTGCCCGTCGAGCACGGGTACGTGCATGTTGAAAAAGCGGTTTCTCAGCGCGCGCGAGATCGTCTGCTGGTTGCGGCTCTTGCGCGTGCGTTTGATTGCAATGATGCGGCATTCGCCCTCTTTTTTTAAGATGGACTCACCTTCGGCTTCAGGCGGCAGCGCGAGGCGGCCGGCATGATCGAGCAGCATGTTCAGCTTTTCGACCAGTTCAGAGCCCGCGGCATCGATGTTTTCGAGCACGATGAGATCGCCACGGCGCAACGCCGCCGTGAGAGGACCATCCACCCACTTCACCGGTTGCCCTTGGGGCGACGTTTCACCATCCGTGGTACCGTCGCCCCGGCTGCCTCCATGCAGCACGGGCCGCAATGCCCCGATAATGTCGCTGGTGTGCATGCCGCGCGAAAGAAAAATTTCCGTGATGGATCGGTTTGCCATGCCGGTCGGCCCTTCGCCATCCCTGGCTTGGCCGCCGCCGATGCCTCCGCGCATGCGGGCATAAATATGACAAAGCTCCAGAATGCGCGCGGCATCGTCGCCTTCGATCAGCAGGTTATCATTCGCGGTAAGCGAAGCTTCCATTTTATCGAGAATCGTCGCACGCGCAGCGGTCACGGGAAAAAACAGTTGCGCCGGTGCGGTTTCACCGGCTTCGGTATAGACAGAAATATCGTGTAGCGGCGCCGTCGCACCATAAATACCATAATCGCGCGTCAGCTGACCCGCGTCATAACCCAAAATATCCCCCGCAATTTTCATCGCGAGCTGCCGATCGGTTTCAACGCGAAAGGTTTCGACGAAAAAAGTAAACACGAGGTCGCGGAATGCCGGCGCCTGGATATCGGTCAGCCCCGCGACGAGCGCGCGGTTCATAAAGCGTTGTGCGGTTCTCAGGTTGAAATGGTAGTGTTCGAGATCGTCTTTCGCCAGCTCGTTTTTCCAGATCGAGGTTTCGAGCGCCCGCTGCAGCGTGACCACAGTGTCAGCAAGAGTACCGTACTCTTCAGGATAAAGGCCGCGCAGAATTTCTTTTTCTTCTGCCGCCGGGTAATGGTCGAGGTAGATCGTCGTGAAGTGGCGTGCGATACTTTCGGGCAGATTTTTACGCCCTTCAAAACCGCGCGCGGGGTTCTGCGTTGCGACAAACGAGAAACGCTGGTTCGCGGCGACTTCGCTGCCGTCTTTTTCGAGCAGTGCGAGACGGCGGCGGTCGAACACGCTGATGAAGCGCTTGAGAATTTCAGGCGAAGCGAGATTCATCTCGTCGGCGACGAAAGTATATCCCTTTTCAAGCGCCTCGGTTAGAGGCCCGTTGTTCCACTGGAAGCCGTCGGGTAAGACGCGAAACGAGCCAGACAAATCTTCAGGCAGTGTGTCCTGGTTAAAGCTGAAACGAATCGTCGGCAGGCCGCGGATCTTATTGATGTAATAGATGAGAGCGTTTTTGCCCACGCCGGCATCGCCGACAAGCAGCAGATTTTGCCCCTCGATCAGCGGGTAGAGAATCTTTCGCAAGTTCGCCAGCGTCGTCTGTGTGAGAATCAGCTCCTGGTGAAAAACCAGATGTTTTTCCGCGGGTGAGACATCCGCCGCTTCGAGAGCGACTCCTGCTATTTCCGGCATAGCTCCTTCCCTAAAGCTGCGTTCCCCTGTAAACGAAGATATATGTGTACATACACGTTACTTGAAAGCTTCGCCCTCGGCAGAGCCGTGTCTGGCAAGAGATGTTTTAATTCTCAGAGGGCCCGCAAAAACGGGCGGATTAACCCCAGCAGCTCGTCCCTGTGCGTGTGGTGCAGCCAATGCTCCGCGTCGGCAAAATCATGGTATTCGAGGCGCGGAAAAGCGCCGTGCATAAGGGCGACATCGGCGTCTGTGACATAGTCCGATTTTAATCCGCGTACGCCCAAAACCGGCCCCTCATAAAGAGGATTTTCAAACGGCGGGAAAACCGTGCGCGAGCGCGAGACCTCGACTGCCTCGACATTATTCATCCAGATATATTGCCCCGTCTCATCGCGCGTGATATTCATCTGCAGAAATTGCCGCATTGTCTTGCTGGGCAGCACGGTAGCCATGACCTCGTCGATATCTTTGCGGCTTGCGAAAGTGCTGATGTCAATTTTCTGTGCTGCGATTTCTTCTTCGTGGCCCGGTGCGTAAGAGCGTGGCGCAATGTCGAGCACCACCAGTCCTTTTATATCTTTGTGATGCCGCACAAACGCCATCGCGGTCAGGCCGCCCATCGAATGCCCGATCAGCACGGGATTTTGGATGTTATGTTCGCTTATAAAATCAGCCAGATCGTCCGTCAGCTCGGCAAGATTATGTGTCGCTGTGTGGTGTGAACGGCCATGGTTGCGCGCGTCATAGGCATAGACCCTGGCCTCGCCCGTGATGCCCTGTGCGAGAGCAGTCATGTTTTTTGCAGAGCCAAAAAGACCATGCAGCAGAATCACCTGCAAACGCGGATTCCCCTCGTAATAGTCGAACGCCAGCATGGGGATAGTTTTCCGCGGCGATCCTGGGCGTATAACTTACTTTACAAACTCTCTGCCGCACCGATTTAACTCTATGTCGCATAAATTGCGTTTTTCTGCCAATAAATTCTGGATGAACTGGCAATCGCTCGGGCGTGCCCACGAGCTCGATAACCTCATGCACGCAGGCGCCAAAAAATGGCCTGCTTCGTTTGCCACAGATTACATGAAAGTCGGTGAACTGGCGCCGCTGGAAAAATGGGCGGCAGAACTGCGGCAGCTCGATGCGCAGAGCCTGATTGTGATCGGCATCGGCGGCTCGTCGCTGGGTGGCATTGCCCTGAAGGCACTCATCGATCCGCATTCCGATAAACTTATTTTCTGGGAGGGCCCGCACCCGTCAAAGATGCAGAAGATTGCGCAGGTCGCCGAGAACAAACAGACCGCGGTGCTTTTTGTCTCGAAGTCCGGCACCACTCTCGAAACGCGCGCCAACCTTTCGCTCTTTCGCCAGTTTTTTCCCGGTGTACCCGAGTATTTTATCACAAGCGAACCCGACCAGATTAAAGATTTAGGCGCCACGAAGAAAAACACCTTCCTTATCCCGAAAAATCTCGGCGGTCGTTTCAGTATTGTCTCGCCTGTGGGCATGATGCCCGCGCTCTTCGTCGATTACAACGTGAAAGCATTTCTGACCGCGTTCGACGAAGCCAATGCCGAGTGGGAGATCTCTATCCCTGTCGCCGAAAACGTCGCTAAACAGACGGCTATCCACTTTTATAACCTGTTCGCCGCTCGTTTTACCGGCGTGGCGTTCTGGGTCTATGCCGCCGATCTGGTCGACTGGGGGCGCTGGCTGGTACAGCTATGGGCCGAGTCGCTTGGTAAAAAACCGCATATCGCCGCGCTGCCGATGGTCGTGCAGGGCCCCGAAGATCAGCACTCGCTACTGCAATACTTCATGGAGGCGTCGAACCGCCACCTGCACTGCTTTGTGCATACCGAAAGCTATGGTCGCCGCGACAGTCTCATCACATCCGAGGTGCGCGGCGATTTTGCCGATAAATCGATGAGCCAGATTCTTTCGGCGCAGATGCGCAGCATCGAATCGGCGCTGTCGCAGGCCGAACGCCCGGTAGCAGAGTACCTGTTGGGCGACTTGTCCGAAGTCGAAATGGCGCGTTGGTTCTGTTTCTGGATGCATGTCGTCTCTTACCTCGGTTATCTTTGGGAAGTGAATCCGTTTGATCAGCCAGGGGTTGAAGCGGGCAAAATTATCTGTAAGAAACTATTGCGCGGCGAGCCCGTCGAAGAAGCCGTTCAACCGGTCTTTGATCTTTGATACCGGCTGTAGTCATTTGTGGCACGCTGGCCTTGCTGCTGGCGGCGCTTTTTCTTCGGGAACGGCGGCATCGACCGATGTCGTTCGCGCGTTATTTTCCCGGCTTTAAACCGCTGCTCGCGTCGCACCGCGGTTATGGCAAGTATGGGCCGATCGCGGAGAACGCCCTGCCCGCCTTTGCGGCTTCTGAAAAACTGGGTTTTCGCGCGCATGAGTTCGACGTGCGCCGTACGGCCGACGGCGCTGTTGTGCTGCTGCATGGCCCGAAGCTGCAAAATACGACCGACGGCTCGGGGCGTATCGAAAATAGCGATCTCGCGGATATCCGCCGGCTCGACGCTGCGCATTACCTGACACGCACCGGCTCGGCGGGAAAAACCAGGCCTGTGCCACTGCCCACTCTCGCAGAGGTATTGTCGCAGATTCCCGAACACTCGGCGCTCAATGTCGAAATCAAACGCGACCGGTGGGATCTCACGCCGGGTCTCGAAGATTTAACCGTGCGCGTCGTGACGCTCGCGAATGCCGAAAGGCGCGTTTGTTTCTCAGGGTTTCATTTTCTCACGCTCTGGAATCTGCGCCGCTTTCGCAGCGGAATACCCATCGGTCTTCTGATCGAACCTGGGCCATGGGCTGTTTTGAAATTGCATCTCTACCGCTTTTTGCTCCTGCCCGATAACATTCACCTGCACTTTTCGACGGCGACACCGCAGCTTTTGGCGAAGCTCAAAAAGCGCGGCTATGGCCTTGCTTTCTGGACGGTCAACGACGAAGACGTCGCGCGCGGTTTGTTCGAACTCGGCGCCGACATCGTCATTACCGACAAGATGGAGTTTATCCGCAAATTTCCCGCGCCCAAACCACCGCCCCCGGCAGCGAAACGCCGCAAACGTTAGCGTTTTTCTTTTCGAATCATGAGCTTCAGCCCCGACCAGATTTCGGTGACAGCGCAGACCTTTAGATCGACAAAATCGAGCGGGTAAGCAACCTCACGGATAACATCTTCCGTGACGTCAGTCTTTACACGCGCAGATTTTTTGGGCCATGACACCCAGATCATGCCGTCGCGGTCAATCAGACTCCGTAATTTTTTTAATGTCGTAGCGAGCTCCGCTTTCGAAAGTGTGAAGAAATGAATGATCTGCGGTTCTTTTTGTTTATTGAATTTGACAGGCTTAAAACCCAATGCGGCGTGATAGTCTTTTCCCGGATCGTTGATAACGAATAGCTGCGTCTCTTCTTTTACTCCCAGCTTCTGCGCAAGGGATTTTCCTGAATAACCGACGGCCATGTACCTTCTTCGGGGAATCGTTGCGTCTGAAAAGTCAATAGCTATCGCGGATCGCGGCCGCGCGGCGGTAATATGCCCCACCGAAAAGTTTTGCATGCACCAGCAGTGGGTATATCTGGTAAATGCGGATGAACCGCTCTGCTTCTTCGCGGCGCGGGCTATTTGCGGCATACGCCGCGTAGAATTCTGCGTCGAAACCGCCGAAAAGCCGCGTCATCGCAATATCAACCAACGGGTCGCCGGCATAACACGCGGGGTCGATGAAGACCGGGCCATAGCCGCTGTAATAAAGATTGCCTGCCCAGAGGTCGCCGTGCAACAAAGCGGGAAACGGGCATGACTTTAATAACGCCTGCGTGCGCGCGCTAAATCTTTTCCACAAGTCTTGTTCGCGCTCCGTGTATTCGGTAAGGGATTCTAATACGGGTGAAAGACGCTGCCGCCAGTAGAAATCCGCCCAATCGCTGCTCTCGCGGTTATTCTGGAGCAGCGTCGCGA
Source organism: Spirochaetota bacterium (assembly GCA_017302045.1). Taxonomy (GTDB): domain Bacteria; phylum Spirochaetota; class Leptospiria; order Turneriellales; family Turneriellaceae; genus Turneriella. Next base: position 310 of record JAFLED010000077.1, on the reverse strand, counting down.
GATAGGTATTGTGCGAAAGACCAAAAGCGGGTTGCCGCACGGCATGCAGGTGCGCAAGCGCCTCGCCCGCGGCATGGGGTGACGGCTCTCCTGGCGACAAATACTCCATGATGAGAAAACGGCGCGCGACAGTGACGACCTGCGGCACTGCGAGACCGTGGTGTTTCAGCAAATCGAGGCCCAGCTGACCTTCCCCCTGTTTTCGCAAACCTGATCGATTAGATTTCTGCCACTTGTAGCTTTCCTCTTGCCGCAAATTCTGCCGGCGTCATCATGCCAAGCGAACTATGCGGTCGCTCCTCGTTGTACT
>JAFLED010000076.1:8668-14586 GCA_017302045.1 Spirochaetota bacterium | reverse complement strand
GTTGGCGTATTCCATGAAGTCTCTCCATTACTGCAGGCGCCCGAAGGAAGCGCACATACTCTAGACACGCGAGGTGCGAAAGAACCGATGTGTGGTGACGCGACAATCAGGTAGTTTTTAAAGAAGGTCATCGTCATTGAACGATAAGTATTTCCTGATTGATCAAGTCCACCGCGCTCCGTAAATGTGAATTTGGTATTGCTTGAACTCTTATCGGTGGAGCGGAATACACTTTGATATGCACCCGTAAGATTGAACGCACCAGCAATGATGTATTCAGTGCCACTGTTCGTTACTGTGCACGTCGTCCCGGTCATCGAAGAAGTCGACGTACCTCCCACACAGCCGGCATTAATGGCATCGAGACCCTGCAACGTACCGCTGGAACCACTTGCATAGTTTTTAAATTGTGTCGCCGGGAACGAAGAAGCACCATCGGCATCCAGCGTAATCGTCTGCGCCGTCGTTAAACCCTTATCCATTTCGAAGAATTTCGAAGAGTTTCCGTCCCATCCAAGGACAATCTTATTGTCATAGACAATCATCTGTCCTGCGGGAGTACCATCCGCAAACGGGTCGGTAAATACCGGCCCGCCGGAAAAGCCGGTCGGTGCGTTTACGATAAAGGGCTGAGCGTTATTAACACCGTTTGCGAGGATGACATTTCCAGTCAGATCCGTGACATTCTGCACCAAAAGCTGGTGTCCGCCGTTTGCAACCGCAGGTGAAAATGTAACCTGCACCTGCGCGGTATTCGTTTGCCGCGCCGCTGAATTCACATTAAACCCGTAGGCATTCGTATCGTACTTGTAGTTCGTAGCGACATTCCCCGTTACGTTATCCACAGCTTCTGAGAAAGTGAGCAGTAACACGGTACTGCCAGCAGTTGCCGAGACGACAGAGATACCCACAAGGCTCGGCGGTGTTAAGTCGGTACCGCAGCGGAACGCGAGATTGGTCGGTGTTGCAACCGCATTACCATTCGTATCGAGAACGTTGGCAATTGTGAGTTGATACCGACTGACATCCGTATCAAAGTTGGTCCCGAAATCCACGGTGTATTTGTTCGCCCCCTGGTTGGTGACAGTCGTCGCATTCGCCTGCGGATTACCCGATGCGCAGAGTGCCGCAGCTGGCGTGCTGTCTAAGCAGGCTGTAATTGAATAATTTGCGGCCACGGTCGCCGATGCACCGACAGCCTGATCGTATTGTACGACCACGCGCCGCGCGGCGGCTGGCACGGGAGCCAGAGTTGGCGTCGGACATTCCGTAGCCGTATCCGTACTGATCGTGGGTGCGGGCTTGCCGTCACCGTTAAATGTGGCAGAATTGTTGGTATTCCCCATTTTCTGACCAGTCGCAACCGAGGTTACGGTATTCTGTGTAACCGTTGTCGTGTAAGCCTGACCCTCGATCATCGGGTTTACTGTCAGAATAAAATACTGGGAATTTGTACCGGCTGTAAGGGTGCCCGACGAGTTTGAGGAAACCGCGGAAAGAACCGGTAAGGACGTGTTCGTATAGATCGCTGAACAGGCAGTCAGACCAGAACATTCCGTTGAACCGAAGGTTACAACTTCATTATAGGTGATCAGCAATGTCGTCGCCGATTTCGTGATAATCGAAGAAACAACCGGCTTCGTTACGCCGTCAAAATTCGCCGTATTTGCCGAAGCATTCAGGTTAAAGTTCGCTAGGTCTTTGACGTTTGTATTTACGGTCAGCAAATAGGTAGTCCCGCCGGTCTGGGTGCTTGTGGTGAGGTGAACCACGTTTGTATTGGTACCATCACGCGTCGCCGCACTGACAGTCAGTCCGCCGCCAAGCGTGATAACGTAGTTGTCGATTGTCTGCGATGTTGTGGTTTCAACTGTTTCGCTGAAAATCGCATCTGCCGATGTTGTTCCCAAAGATTTGGCCGCTACAAGAATCGGCTTCGCACCGTCGGCCTCGGTCACAGAACCCGTATTGACCTGGGCAATCGTAGCAGCCGTTAAATCTTGCAGGCCGGGAGTCGCTGTAGTCGTTAAGTCCGGTTTCGCTTCGGTATCGCAACCAACCTGCGTCGCTGCCGAACAAGTCAGCAGGTTTTCATCAAAACGCAGGTAAATCACGGCGTCGTTGGCTGTGTCAGTTGCAAACGTGACAGCGGTACCGTGAATTAACCGCACATTGGTGAAGCCGGCAACCAGCCAGTTCGTTGTCATTGTTCCAAGAGCATTAGCAGAATACCCAGGGAATGTACTATCGTTAACTGATTTATTGAAACCGATACGATAGGTATCTATTTTACCATTGTTGTTGGTATCGAGTGTTTCGGCGGATGTAATCGTCAGCACGCCCGGTGAATATGTCACCGAGGTACTGGTGACCGTTGTCGCAACGTTGCCCGCGAGATCGGTGCAGTTGAATGCTACTGAATAAATTGTACCGTCCACCAGTGTCGGGTTATTGGTAATCGTGCCCGAAAATGCTCCGGCATTGAGTTCCGCGCCTGCGAGCGCTTGGGTGTGTGTGCCAGCAGGAGAGCCACCTGCATCTGCGCTACCACCAGTACGTGTCCACGTGACGCTGCCGCTTGCACAAACTTCTGAAAGTGTGTAACCAACCGAAGTGTTGTTCACACTCGAACTCGACGCCGGGGTAACCGCAGAAATAACCGGCGCGGTCGTATCGACGACAATCGCTTTGTTTGCGCCGAGCGAGCCCGTCGCACCAGGGTTCGCGAGCGTCAGCGTCGCATTGTTGCCCGCCGCATCCTGGATCGAAGTGCCAGAGCTGAGTGAACCCGCCGCATTATAATCAAGGTCGGCCGAGGTATTACCCGCTGCAATCGTATAGGTAAAGGTCAGCGTGCTTGTGCCGCTGCCAGAGACATAGTTCACAGCAGTCGTCGCCGGAGATCCAGTCGACAATGTCAGCTGCGGCGTGCCGGTGACGGTGACGTTTTCAGAAAAACTGACCTGGATCGAAATGGCATCCCCCGCCTTATAGCGGCCGTCTGCTGTCGATGAGGTCACGCCCGTAACTGTCGGAGCGGTGGTGTCAACGGTCACCGTTGTACCCGAAGCGACAAAGCTCGAGGTATTTGATGCAAGGTCGCGCGACTGCACGCAGCCATAATACGCGGTGCCGTTGGTGAGGCCCGAAACGTTCACCGGTGAATTACCTGTCGTCGCGCCGACGCAACCTGTTGCGCAATCGTTGGCTGTACACATCTTCACGTTGCTCGTCGTGATATTGGCATCTGTGCCGGGTACGAATGTAACATCCGCCGAAGTTGTGTTTGTATATGTTAGCACTGACACGCCGCTGGGTGCGGTAGGTGCGGTATTGTCGATTTTTACTGATAGCGCGCCACTGGCAACGCTTGTGTTGCCGGCGGGGTCAGTCTGCATCGCAGTGATGCTGCGCGTTCCCTCTGAAAGAGTGCCCGCAGTCAGCGTTACAGGGCTTGAAGAACAGGTGGCAGCTGTGCCAGTGGCGACGGCATCGACATAGAGCTGTACCGATGCGCCGATGGCGCAGGTTACGTCAAATTGCGGAGTTGTGTTCGTCGTAACATTATCCGTCGATGAAACACCTGTATCAGTGGCCGCGGTCAGATCGGGGGTACCAGGTGCTGCCGGAGCAATAGTGTCTATGATAAAGGTATTATTGGAAGATGCAGTAGAAAGAGTCAGAGTACCTGTTCCATCTATGTTTGTCGTACCGTTATTGGTGACGACCGTATAAGTATAGGTATATACGGTAGCCGACACTTGAGTCATTGCAACCGGACCCAAACCTGCACTACCCACTCCAGTGAGTGAATTGATATTTGGAATCGCGCCCGGATCAAGAGCATAAGTCGCCGTAATAGTCAACGCTCCCGCTTTGAATGGCCCGGCAGTATTTGCGCCCTGGGCATAGGTAATGGCCCCAGTAGCAGTTCCCACAACATTGATGTCTTTATTCGTACCGAGTGACCCTGCGGCTGCAATGCCTGCGAGAGTCAGTACGGCATTATTGCCTGCGGCATCTTTAATCGTGCCGGAATTAGCACTCAGATCGGTCGTCAGGGTATAATTGAGATCAGCGCTGGCGTCACCCGCCTGAACGGTATAAGTGAACGTCAGTGTGTTTGTACCGCTACCTGATGTGTAAGTGGCGTATCTGGTAGTCGGGGTTACATTCAGTCGTAGCTGGGGCGTACCACCCGTAGTGTCGACGTAAACGACATCGTTAAACAAAACGGTTATAGGAATGACACTCCCCGGCCCATATGCGCCGTTGGCGACAGACGACGTGACCCCTGGGGTATTGTTGATTGTCGGCGCCGTATTATCCCATGTTACAGTTAATGAAGGAGAAACATCGCTCACCAGACCTGTCGAGCCTACGGTTGCAACAGTAAAAAGATTCGCACCCGTCGTCAGCGTCGCTGCGCTGTTCAGTGTCACACTGTACAGACCCGAACCGTTTGAAACAGCCGTGGCGACTAAAACCCCGTCGTCATAAAGATTCACAATTGTATTTGCAGCAACAGTGCCGGTAAATGTGAGCGGCACTGCAGAGGTCAGGTTGTCTGTACTTGAAGTACCCAGGTCTGTTGCCGCAAAAAGATCGGTCTGCGCCGGTGCAGTCGCTGAACCCGAAAAGGTTGCGGTGCTGTTGACAGCCACGCTGTTCGCGGGCGAGTTCAGATCGTTGATGGTACCAGTGATGGTCGCAGTATAAGTGTTCGCAGAACCGAAGGCACCGGGGGTTATAGTCAGACGCACTTTGGTCGCGTCAGCCTGGCGCACCGCTGCCGACACTGTGTTACCGCCCGAAACGGTATAAGAACCCGCGACCTGCGACGTTGTCAGATCGACAATTTCAGAAAAGGACAGTTCAACCGTTGTCGAATTGATGAGTGTGGCGGCGTATAAAGTCGGCGCAGTTACCGACGAACCAGTACCGGAGAAATTCACGGTCTGGCTCGTCATGGTATTTGGCACGGTTGCCTGATCTTGTACATTGCTCACGGTCAGCCCATACTGAACGGCACTTTGCCCCGGAGCGGGTATATCAATCGTGCAGACACTGCCAAGGCAGCTCACGGTGAAGGGTGTCGGCACCGAAGGTGAAAACGAATAATTCGCGATATTATCACCGGCATTGGGCACTCCATTGCCGCCTACGGTCACTGGCTCGCTGAAAAACACTTTGATTTGTGTATTTGAGGTAGAGACGACAGACACAACGGTGGGAGCGGTGGTATCTGGAGTCGCCAGGTTTGATCCGTTATATTGGTACGTCGCCGTATTATTCGTACCCGCGATTGTATTGCCCGCGAGATCGGCAACGAGCCCCGCATTGACGGTCACTGTACAAGTCGCCGTACTCGACGGCGCTGTTGCGGTGATGGTAAGTAGAACTACACCCGCCGCAACCTGCACAGGGGGAGTTGCGACAGAAACAACCGTTGGGCAACCGACGCCAGTCAACGTGAAATCCGCTGCCTGAATTGTAGCGTTGTTAAGGGGCTCGTTAAAATTCACAACCACTGTCGTGGGTGATGATGACGAAGCGCTGGTAATCTGGGGCGCCTGTGTCGTGCTTGGGCCGGTAAACGTGCCGCCGCTGGGTATCGTATTCGATGCAGTATTATTTGCCGGTGCTGCGTCTGTTGTTCCGGGAAGCCCTGGCAGCGAAAGCGTATAAGAAGTACCCGATGTCAGTGCACTCGGGCTGATTGTCACCTTCACCATATTCGAAGGTGCTGATGGGTACATGCTGACCGATATATCAGCGGGATTTATACCTGTTATGGCATAATCGGATGCAATGGTACCACCCAAGGTCTCTGACCATTCGACATAGATCGTGTGCGGATCATCCGGATAAATTGCTACAATATAGGGCTTACCGTCACCGGTAAAAGTCGTACTCGT
>JAFLED010000076.1:0-8658 GCA_017302045.1 Spirochaetota bacterium | reverse complement strand
ACGGTATTTCCAGTAGTGTCTTGAACTCCACTGGGTGTTGCGGTATAGGTCTGTGTTGTCATGGAACCCGCCGCCAACGTGAGCGTGCAGACATTGTCATTCGGCGCCGCCGAACAGCTGGCGCCAGTCACGTTCAGGGAAGGTGAGAAGCTGAGGCTGGTCGTCGTTAGCGTCGCCGGATTCACGGGTTCGGAAAATGTGACGGTCAGGGTTGTGTTATTTGTCGGTGCGATGCTGAGTATCGTTGGCCCGGTGGTGTCAGTCGTCGAATAAGCGAAAATAGTCTGATTACTCGGCGCGCCCGCGAGCAGAGTTCCCGTGGCGCCGACGATTGCGCCTGTTGTTACTGTGAGTGTACAGGTACCTGTAGTACCTGCCGTCAGCGGTGAAAAGAGCACCTGGGTCGAGCTTATCACAGAACCCGTGAGCGCGGCGGCAGAAAGTGCACCGCAACCAGTAATCGCGTAATTCGCACCAGCTTTCAGTGCGGCGTTATTTGTCATCGCCTGATCAAAGGTGACGAGCAGTGTCGAAGCGGCACCTGTTCCTGAAGAGATCGCGCTCGAAACTTTGGGGGCAGTTGAGACAAGAGAGAAACCTGCGGATGCATACGCACTCGAGTTGGCGTTGCCCCAGATATCCTGAACGGTGTTGCCATTGACGCAAAGAAAGTATTGTGTGCCCGCAGTCAATGTGCCCGTCGTCAGCGTTACTTTTGCAAAGTTAGAAGTATCCCGGACAGCCGCAGACACGGCTATATTTACGCCACCACAACCTGATGTTCCACGAATTGAATAACTCGCCGCAGTTTGAGATGTAGTGAGATCGACGGCTTCGTTAAAATACGCGACCACGGTAGTTGTGCTTGTCGCGCTGACAGAACTGAACCCCGGACCCGTTTGGTCGGCATTATTGGGTGCAGTAAATGTTGCCCTGTTATTAGATCCCAGTGACGAACCATCGACACCCACAATGTTCGAAGCCACAACCGTGTACTGGGTGCCCGCCGCCTGCGGTATGGTATCGACAAAAACAACACTTGAATTATTCGGATCGCGCGACGCGGCAAGAATATGCAGAGCATTGCCATTCGGATCTGTGATACGATAATTAGCTACCGTTTGCGAAGTCGTGAGGCTTACGGGTTTTGAAAATGTCAGCATGACCCGCGTATTGGTAAGCGGAGTCGCGGTGAGCAGAGAAAGTGGTGTATTGACGCTGCCAGAGCTACCACCGCCACTGAAAATAAGTTCGAATGGTTTAAAAAAGGTACTGTAGGTTTTGCCGGAGCAGTTCATCGCCATGCTCGAAAGGGCAATGAGCGCCGTTAACTTGAGGATTCCTACACGTTGCATCCTGGGTGAGACGCCGCATTTATGGAAATTACGACAAGTGATAGATAATCAGCAGACCATCCAGCAGGATATTAATCCTATTGGATGGTTATTCTGTCAGTACCCGGACTTCGACGCGGCGGTTCTTGGCCGCCCCCTCTGTGGTTTTACCGTCGGCAATGGGTTTAGAGCCGCCATAACCTTCGGATGTCATGCGGTTCTCGTCGATACCTTTCTTAACGATGAACTTGCGCACAGCCTCGGCGCGCTTCTTCGACAGGTTGCGTGAGTTATCATCGTCGGCGCCCGCAGCGGCTGTATGGCCACCAATCTCGATTCTGACTTCGGAGTTCGCCTGCAGAAACTTCACCAATTCGAGAATGGCCTTTTCTGCCGCCTTATTCACCAGTTGGTCTGAGTCGGGTTTGAAGTTCACACCCTCAAGGCTATACACCAGCGGGGCGAGAATGAAATCCTGATCGCGCGTTTTCTTATCATTCGAAGTCAGCGGCAGATCGATTTTCGATTTCACATAACCGTCTTTGCGCGCTTCAATCACGTAATCGAGGCCAGGATCGAGTTCCAGAGAGTATTTACCTTTATCGTCAGCCGTAGTCTCTTTTTGAACGGTTGTCGAACCCTTCAGATACGCCACGACTTGCGAGCCGGGCAAGGCATCCCCATCGGGTTCTTTTACGGTGCCCTTGAGATTCAGCACAACACTCTTCGCACCCAGGTATTGAATCGGCAGGGTTTTTGCATCACTGGTTTTCATGCCATAATGCCACGCGACGCCGCCGTTCAGCACAAAATAAGAACCGGTAATATCCTGAGCATGCATCATGTAACCGCCGTCGATACGGAAAGCAACGGGCCAATTCGTCGGCCGAACCTCGACGCCGGCAGCAACCTGAAAGCCGTTGCCTATATAACTGCCTGAACGCGCACTCTCTGCGCCGGGCGCGAGCAACGACAAATAAGCGGGTTTGACGGCAGTATTAACCGAGCTAAAAATAATTCCATCCGCTAACCGAATGTATGGAGAAAAAGTGACTGCCATCTTCTTGGGCTTAAGATCCCAATATAAAGCCAGTTGAAAGAGCACAGGTATTAGAGTAATGTCTCCCGTGCTAACCGCCTCGCCGTTTTGAAAAAGGTCTTGCGAGAAACGATGAAAGCCGGCGTTGATGCCAAAGCGGAAGCGCATATTATTCTTCTTGAACCATGCCAGAAACTTAAAATCGGGAACCTGAATTGAATTCTCCAGCGTGAACCCAATAACGCCGAATTTCAGCAGGCTGATATCCGCAGTTGGCACCAGTGGCGTATAAAAGGCCCCAAGCACCGGATCGAGCTTTGACCATTTCGCAAAAAACCCCTGCCCCGGGTGGATCGTGTTTCGGTTACCGTTAACATCCACCGTCTGGATGGTATCCATCGTGATATCCATCGGGAAAGCCTGCACGCCGAGACCGGCCGACGGCGCTTTTTCGATCTGCTGCTCCATGGTAAAATTGTATCCCCAGGCCATGCCGCGGCTGGTTTCATAAAACGGGAGCTGCTTCTTTTCGCCGGCTTTGGTCAATGTGAGCAGCGTGGTATCGTAACGCTTTTTGATGTCTTTCGCTTCGAGAGCCATCGAGCGCGTGAGAAAGGGACTACCGACAAAGCGGCACTCCCCGTTCGCCATTTTTACCGGTTTTTTAAATTTACCCTTGGGCAGGTATGCGGGAAAATCCTTTTCGTCGCAGAATTTAGCAGGCATGATAGCGTTGCGCACATCGACAGAGGCGGTCTTTTCCGTTTCAGAGACATACTCGACATGCAAAAGAATCCCGTCCTGGGTTTCAACGACCACGTCGGTTTTCGGCGGCACCGCCTGCAGTGCAAGCAGTCCGCCGGTAAAAAAAGCGGCAACAATTTTCGTTTTCATTCGTATTCTATGCTTCTCGACGTCAAAAGAAGATAAAATACAACAAAAAAATCAGGCGCTGGTGGCGGTTCGCTGCGGAGGCACCAGAACACCCAATTTCGTTAATAAACGCGCGCTCATACCCACAGGGTCTAACGCAGATTCCTCTTTATATACGCCCTTGGGTGTAGCGATCATCTGCGGTACCGCCGCCGGGTCGGCGAACTGTTCACCCCACAGGCCCTCAACGAATCGCCCCCCGCGCACCACGCCGCGCATCTCCATAAGGCGGAGTGTCCGCACAAACTTCGGCCAGGGCACCTTAAAAAAATCATTTTCCGCAGCGTAGCGGTAGATGAGTCCCTGCCGCCCGAGCTGCATCTGCGCAATCGCTTCGGCGCGCGCATCTTCGTCGACGCTCTCAGGAAAGCTGACGCGCGCGAACCGACCAGCGGGAAAATGGACTGCGGGCCGGGTTTGGCTATAACGCATGGCGCCTGCTCTGCGGGCCGGCGGTTTGCCGAGGCGGCGCAGCGCGAAAAACTGGTCTGAGGTGACGAGCCCGCGGGCGACTAGTTCGCGCAGGCCGCGCAATGTTTGCTCCGAGAAAAACTTTCCGGAATAGTGGATATCCGCAATGAACGAAGCACCGTGTTTTTCGAGATAGTCGTAAATGCGCCGTGCGTCGCCCGAAAGCGTCGCAAGCGATTTCGGATCGAAAGGTTCGGCGATCCGATACCAAAGTTCGCGGCTGAGTATCATATAACGCGTTTTAGGCGTAATGGTTTTAACCGTTGCTTCGGCCGAGGCAGGCCGCCACCAGAAAAACTCGCCGGTGAGCAATATATCTTCGAGCATGCGCTCTGAAAAATCTTTCACACGTCTTTTCAGCGTTTCAACCCAGTGCTGCTGTGACAGTGCGATACCCTGTAACTGGCGCAGAATTTTGCGCAGCGCCTCGGCGCCTTCGAGCGGTTCGCCAGCCGCATGCTGCCAGACGCTTAAAAACGCGACGTATTCCGGAGCGCTCAGGCGCTTAAAGCCGTCGCGCGGGCGGCGGTTATAATGTAATAGCCTTTGATAAAACGCGCGTTCGACAAAAAATTTATCGCCCGCTCTCTCGATCTGAAAGACGCTACCCGAATTTTCCAGTGCAAGCACGGCGAGCGCGACGGCGCTTTCTGCAAAACCCAGCCGGGCTGCGATCGCCGCGACGGTCATGGGGCCCAGCAATTCGAGGTGAGAGAGAATGATATTTTCGATCGCCGAATAACGGCGCTGCCCCGCAACCTCGTCGCCCTCTGCCGGTTGCGTATAGGCGGCCTCGACCAGTTCGATCTTATCGGCGCTCGCAAAAAAACAACTGCCCGCTTCGCTAACCAGTGTTCCGCCCGCGATATACATCCGCACTGCTTTACCTTCGTCGATCAGAGCAGATAAGCCGGACGCAAAACCGAGCTGCGCCGCTTCGTTCTCGGGAACAACCGCAAATTGTGTCAGACGATCGAAAAGTTCATGAGCATTGCGCGCCGGGTAAAGCGATTCGGCCTGCACTGCCCTGATCGTCGCATCGGCGATTTCGTCGCCGGCACGCTCTTCGAAATTCGTGCGTACTGCGCGTGTGCGGCGTTCTTCGAGCGGCGCATCGTCTAAAAATGCATAGGGCCGGGCGTTAATGATTTCATGCGCCAGCGCAGACGGCTCGCTACTGTCGAGCGTCACGGTTGTAATCGCTCCGCTCTCGATGCCGCGGAGCACGCGTAAAAAACCTTCGACGTCCATGGCTTCGTGCAGACAGTCGTAGAGCGTCTGTTCGACGAGCGGGTGCTCGGGTATCGCACGCGGGCCCGCAAGATTTTCAGCGCACGCAATCTGGTCGGGAAACAGCAGAGCGACCAGATCTTGCGCGTTGGACTTCTGCCATTGCGCGGGAGTCTTACCTTTCGCGTTGCGGCGCAGAATCGCGAGCGCACGCGACGCGTTCCAGCGCCAGCGGATTTCGAACATCGGGGCATCCAAAAGAGCCTGAATCAATACGTCGCGCGCCGATTTCGACGACAGGTACGAAAAAACTTCTTCGAGTTGAAAACTGTGCGTGTGGCTCAGCGAGAGAATAATCGCATTATCGTTCGCCGCTGCCTGCAGCTCGAAATTGAATTTGCGGCAGAATCTTTTGCGCAGCGCCAGACCCCAGGCACGGTTCACCTGGGTACCGAAGGGCGAGTGTAAAACGATATGGCAATTACCCACTTCGTCGAAGAAACGCTCGAGTATAATGCGCTTTTGTGTGGGTAAGCTTTTCAGGTGTTCGGCGGCGACACGCAAATATTCGGCAAGCGCGCGGATTTCCCCCGGCTGCAAACCCGTCTCGGTGACGGTGCGATCAACGAACGTTTCTGTCTCGGCGGCCGTTAAAAAATCTTCGTGCAGCGCCGACACAGCCTGACTCAATGCGTCGCTGCGGCCCGGTACATCGACGATCCAGAAGGGAATCGTAGGATGCTTATCGGGCGCAGCAAATACCGAGACGCGGTTGCCGGCAACGCGGGTAATCTGCCACATGCGATTACCGAGCTGAAAGACATCACCCTGTATCGATTCTATAGCAAAGTCTTCGTGCACTGTGCCGACAAAGACCCCGCCTGCCTGTCGGCCTCCTGCCTCGGCAGGCCCAGGGACATCCATGCCCCTGGACCCTTCATCAACTACCTCGTATTCGAAATTTTCGGGAATTGCCCCCCCGTTGAGCGCGGCATAGATGCGCGTGCCGGGGCGCGCATGCAGATGCTCTGATGTCTGGTCGTAAAACAGATAGCGTGCTTTGCGGCCAAAGCGCAGCGAATAACCGTCATTCAGCATGCGCAGAATTTCTTTGAATTTCTCTTCTTTGATATCCTTATAAGTATAAGCGCGCGTGAACATTGAAAAGAGTTCGGCGCTGGCATAGTCGCGCATCGAAACTTCGGCGACAATCTGCTGCGCGAGCACATCGAGCGCAGGAGCGCAAAGCGCGACTTCTTCGAGTTCGCCCCGGCGTAAGGCTCTCAGTAGAGAAACGCATTCGAGCAAATCGTCGCGCGACAGGGGGATAAACAACGCCCGCGACGTACCGTGTTTGTGGTGTTCGCTTCTGCCGACCCGTTGAATAAACGAGTGAATCGAACGCGGCGACGAAATCTGCACGACGAGATCGATCGAACCGATGTCGAGACCCAGTTCGAGTGACGACGTTGCTACCATGACTTTGAGCTCACCCGCCTTGAGCATCTGTTCTGAGCGGTGGCGCGCGGCATGCGAAAGCGAGCCATGATGCGAGGCGACGAACTCCTGGCCCAAAAGGTCGGAGAGATGCCGAGCGAGACGCTCGCACAGCCGGCGGTTGTTGACAAAGATTAATGTCGTGCGGCGCTGCTGAATTTCGGCCGCAAGCTTTTGATAAATTTCATTCCACGCATCGCCGCTCATGACGGCGCCGAGCCCCGCCTCGGGCAAAAGCATCTTCACATCGAAGGGACGCTTTTTCGTGTCGGTACAGAAAGCAATGGGTTCGTCGCCGACCAAATAGCGTGCCACCGTTTCCAGCGGGCGCACGGTCGCCGAAATGCCGATGCGCTGCATACGCGCGTAACGCGAGACCTCCCCCTGCTCTTTCGCTTTTTCAAGCCGCAGGTGTTCAAGACGCTCGAGCGATAATGCGAGATGCGCGCCGCGCCGGTTCGAGACGAGCGCATGCACTTCGTCGACGATGACCGTTTCGATCGTCGACAATAGTTCGCGGCCCGAAGCACTCGTCAGCAGCAGGTAGAGAGATTCGGGGGTCGTGACGACGATCTCTGGTTTTAAACGCACCAGCCGCGCGCGCTCTGTGGCCGAGCTGTCGCCCGTGCGCACCATTGCATGAATCTCGCCGATGTCGATGCCGTCTTTTTGCAGCTCGCTTTGGATGCCAGCGAGCGGCAGGCGAAGGTTTTTTTCAATGTCATTCGAAAGTGCCTTGAGCGGTGAAATATAGAGAATGCGCGCGCCAGGAGAGAGAATGTTTCTGCGACCTGCACTATCATGCTGCTCCCGCTCTGCGATCGCCCGCCGCACAAGCCTGTCGATGATCGCAAGAAAACCCGCGAGGGTCTTGCCTTCGCCCGTCGGCGCACTGATGAGGGCATGCCGGTTTTCTGACAGGGCCTGCCACGCGGCAAGCTGCACGGGGGTGGGAGTGCCCAAGGCAGCGGCAAACCAGCGCCGGGTGGCGGGGTGAAACGTTTCGGGCAGAACCGCTTCCATTAGAGACAGAATACACCGAAAAACACGCCGCGACAAGTCTTTACAGCGACTCTGAGGCACAGAACATGTTGCGTGCGCAACGCAGTCTATCCCGGTAGCTTCGACCCGTTTACCAACGGGCACCTCGATATTGTCGAACGGTCGCTGCGCGTCGTCGACTCGCTGACCATCGCCGTGCTCAAGAACACCTCGAAAAAAAGCATGTTCACACCCGACGAGCGCGTCGATATCATGCGCGAGGTCTTAAAGAAATACCCGCAGGTCAAAGTCGAAACTTTTGAGGGGCTGCTCGTCGACTTTTGCCGTACGCGAAACATCCGCATCGTCATTCGCGGCTTAAGAGCGGTTTCAGACTTCGATTACGAGCATGCGATATTTCTTATGAACCGTAAGCTCTTGCCCGACCTCGAAACGATGTTTTTGATGGCAGGCTCCGATAACTCGTTTATCTCGAGCACGATTGTCAAAGAGGTTGCGCATTTCGGCGGCAATATCGCCGACCAGGTGCCTGCTATTGTCTTTGAGCGCATGCAGAAAAAAAAGAGCCAGCACACCGAGAGCTAGTTTGCAACCGGCAGGTTATTTATGGCAACTTTAATGCGCGCAGAAACGACACTGAGCTACCGCCGTGCGCTGGGTTTGACCGCGCTTTCGGCGACGCTGGTGTCGCTTTCATTCGTTCCTTATAATATTTTTCCCCTGGGCTTCGTGGGTCTTATACCGTTGTTTTACCTGTTCGAACATTTTGTACCCACAAAGAAACAGATATTCTGGCTCTGGCTGGTCTGGATTCTCATTTTGAACTTCATCGCCTACCACTGGATCATGCACACCATTGCGGTGTATGGCATGATGCCGACATTCATAGCTTTTCCGCTGTTTTTGCTCTATACCCTCGGCACCGGGTTCAAGATGCTGTTTTTCTTCATTTTTCTCCAGTGGCTGCAACGACAGCGAACAGAAAAAAATGCCGCCGGCACAGAAAATGCGGATGCACACCGGCGCAGTATCTTCGATACACGCTGGAAAACCACGCTCGCCGTTGCAGCCGCTTTCGGCTTTTGTGAAATCGTTGGCTGGCAGCTTTTTCCCTGGTATGGCGGCAATATCGTCTCAGGCGATCTCTGGTTT
>JAFLED010000075.1 GCA_017302045.1 Spirochaetota bacterium | reverse complement strand
CTGGGTGAATGGTTCCAGCTACGATTTCGGTCTCTTCGAAGGCAAAACCGATACGACATTCAATGTAACCCTGGAAAAACTCTGGATTGTGCGCGCGTATCTTACCGACGCCAATGTTAAGGCGCGCATCGACAACCTGTCATCGATACCGCCCCCCGGCGGGCAGACAATCGAACAAAAATGGCAAAAATTCCTTGAGGAGGTGCAGTTTTACCAACAGAAAAACCAGATATTCGCAGACGTAACAAGCCAGGCGCCGCAATCGGCGACAGATGCCTGGGTAACCAACTTTAATACATCACGCACCGCGCTCAGAAATCAACTGACAACGATCTTAGGCGCTCCGAATGCGACCGCCGCGCAGAGTGCACTTACAAGTTACTTGAATTCCCTGACACCGCAGCAGGCGGATGACACTCGTTTCATTATTCAGTCTTATATCGGGCATTATGTCAACGAAGGCAGTACGGTTAACCTCCTGACAGACCTGACCAACGCCCGCAATGCGATGACGCAGGAGCTCTCTAAACTCAATCTGAATTACGGTGCGATCTGGGCGAAGGAACAATACCTTTCCAAAGACCGGGAAGCACGCGGTTATGAAACTCAGCTTCAGGCTAAAATTAGCCAGATTCAGTCGAAAGCCGCCTCCATACAGCAAATCGACGCAGACTTAGCAACGCTTGCAACTCTGGCTCTCACCGCATCAGGCGGTGACCTGACAGCAATCAACAATGAAATTACACAGAAGAATGCCGACAAGGCGGCTTTAACGGCCGACATCGCGCAGTTGAATACAGACGCCGCGGCGCTACGTGCGCAGGCAGACCCTGTGCGGGCATACGCGTCGGAACTCGTGAGCAGAGGTTCGTCTCTGGTCATGGCGCCTTTCGTACAGAATTCGCTGTGGCAGTACCGCATCGAAGAAGAAGGGTATCGCCGCCTGAACTCCGAATGGTCAGGAATTAAAGATGCCAGCTACCGCGCCGAACAGGCTGCAGCAGAGCAAGGCCTTGCGGATACCATCAAGCAGGTCATCGGTTTCTATCTGAAAGATGAGTATGGTAATATACGCCGCGACGTTTCGGGCCAGCCGCTGGTCGATACGGCGTTCTTAACTGCGAATAACCTGCCAGTTGCAACACCGGCTAATTCAGATATCTCTGTGCTTCTCGGTGGCAATCAGTCGGGTTCGTCGCTGGAAAACTGGGTCGCCGTGCTCACGCAGTATGTCGATCGCGCGCAAGCTGAACGCAAAACCGTACCTGACAACCTGAAACAGGCGATCAGCGGTCTGGAAAGTTCTCTCATCGAATATTTAAGCGCACAAGCGTATATCGCCAACCGCCAGACTGCCGTCGCGACAATTAATACGAACACCGATAATACGCGCACCCTCGAAACCGAGCGCCTGAAAAACATCGCCAAGGTTCTTGCCTTTTACCAAGGTATCAACAATGCGATGTCGAATTACAACACCGCAACCGGCACCTCTCCCCTGGGTGCGTATTCCGCTTTTGTAGCAGAACTCTCTAAAACACAGAACAAAGATCTGTTGAATCTCTTCAGTGTGACTGCGGCAGGGCCCGACGCGGCTGTACACGATTCACTGACTGAACTCTTCGCACTTTCAGGTCAGCTTAAAGAAGTACGCGAGCAGCTTTACAGCGCACAGATTCAGAAACAATTTCTTGCTGCCCGTCAGGCGGCGTATGCGCAAAACAAGGTGCTCTCCGTCTCTGAATTTATCGCGGGCGTCGATGTCCTGAAAACCGCTGCGATACAGACGAGTATCACCAACATCGTCGCCGACGCGAATTTTGTAACCGCAGTCACAGCCTATTTGACCGGTTCAAACGCATCGGAGCTCTACCTGTCGAAGCTCTGGGATATTGTCACAGCTAACCCCGTCGTGGGCGACCCGGTAACGCATGCGGTGAACCTCAAGAACACGTTACTCGGTGCGCTCGCAAGCGATACCTTTGCAATACAGGTTAAGAATGATCTTACCGCGCTTTCGCCCCGCGATCTCTATACCGCATCTTCCGGTGCCGGAGCCTCTATCGACGCCTTTATCGCGCAGCAGGCCGTACGCGCCGACAGTTTCCGCACTGCTTTCGACGCTTATGTGAATTCTATACCGGGTGCGACGACAACAGCAACGGCGATTGGGCTCATCAATACCTGGATGGCGAATACCGCCAACGTGCCCGAAATGCAGCAGGATTATGCAGCCGAAATCAAGTACCTGATGGCAAATCTGAACGCAGGTATGCCGCTGGGCCAGTTCGTAACGGAACTCACGAATTTTACATCCCTGCTTGCTAACCCTTCGGCCGGCGAGCAGCAAAAATTCACCGATCTTGCGCGGCAGTCAGAGCTGACAACGGCACTGAACCGCTACCACTACGCTTCGAATTTTAACGCGACGGATTATCCGGCCGAAGTCAGGAATTTCATACTGCTGCGCGGCTATAACGATTTGAATGCGGCGTACCAGGAGTTTTTACGGCTTAAGAACTCTTCGATTGCCGATGAACAGAACCGGGCTAGTCTCAACCTATCGGGACACCCGCAGGAAATGCAGCGGCATTTCTACCTGAATGATTTCTACAGCTACCTCGACGAAGGCGGCGCTGCGGGCGGGAATCAGGCGCTCGCCGACTACCTGACAGCACCGGGCGGCTCCAGGGATGCTTCTGGCTTTATCGCACAGTATCTCCAGAGCCGCAAGATCGACGGTTATACAGTAGGCTCTGATATAATCAACGAGTTTACGAACATTGTGCTGCATGCACGGCACAGCGCCTTAGGTACGGATTTAAATCCGGGCCTTGCGAATCAGGTCGACGTTAATGAAGAAGCCAAAGAATTCCGGACACGGATACTCATGGCCAAATTCGACGATTATCTGCAGGCGAATGCGCCTGCACCAGGCATGAATGCCGCAACATTCAAAACCTTCTTTGATGCGTTCTTAAGCGATAGCAACTACCAAATCACGGGTGTCGATCTCAAGGATCAACTTTCGGGCAATATTGAACTTACCGATTTCAGAAACAAGGCCTTCGCGTATTATGGCCTGGATAACGACGGGGGTGGCAATCTCTCTGTTTACATGCCATCGCTCTACGCGGGTGTCATGAGCGCTCCCACATTCGCAAGCGATGCGCGTGTGAATGCCGATACGCTCTTGCCCGCTGCGCTTACAGGAATCGCGAATTTTAAAACTACCGGACAGGGCTATATCAATGCCATTACAGGAGCGGGTGCCGACGCACTGAAAACGGTGTACCTGAAGCAAAAGCTTTCAGAGAACCTTGGACTCGACGCAGGTACTATGACGAGCGCACAAATTGCGCAGATGATTTCGACCAGCGGTTATACGATTACCCCGGCTGTCGAAGCGACGCTGAATACTTATTTTAACGATGTGGCCCTGGCGACCAAAGTGGCTGCAGGCGCTGCGGGACAAGCGCCTTCACCCTCACAGGCGCTCTTCAACCTGCGTCTGACGGCGACGGTAGAGAATATTTTCTCTGCCGACCCTGTAGCTAAAGAGGGATTTCTCTCTAATCGCGCGAATCTCTCTGCGCTGGAGAACGCCTCTTATTCGACGCTTGAAAACGCCTCCGCGCGCGTGCGGGACCTCGCGCAGAACAACGAAGCCGGTTTCCTGCTCGCGGCATGGATGGTGGTTCTGGGGGTATCCCTCGCTGGTAACGCCGCCGCGAATACTTTCTATAACGGGCTCAATACCCAGAACAAGACCGCCTTCGACGACTATGCGCTTTCTTTGGGTACAAAACTCTCCATGGAAAACCGTAAGTTCATGGGTGATTATCTCCCCGAACTTTCGACCTATATCAGCTTAGGTGGCAGCGTTTCGAGCGTGCTCTTTAAGGGCGACCTCTCTAAATCGGAAACCACAGTGCGTGCGGCTGCAGAGCATCTGTCGACACCGGCACTACGCACTGCTGCGGCGCAGAATTTTAACGAATTCTACAAAGCCTTTGCCGAATACATGCAAGGCAGCGGTACGGGCGTGACGCTGGGAGCAACCACGGTCACGGCAGCGGACTTCGCCAAAATGGCGGCGGAACTCAATACCCAGGAAAAAGGTTTCTTTGTCGCCGAACAGGGACGCCTGACGCAGTTCTTCACGACGATTCAGGAAACGACAGCGCAGCGTAACAAAGTGGCGCGGCTCATGAGCGACGCATCCTTAACGAACGCGACCTTCGCAACCGACGTATCGTATGAAATCAAGGTCGCAGAAGCGATTGCGCAGGCAAATTTTACCGCCGTCACCGACGCTATTGGACAGAAGCTGAAGAATAATCAGGCTGTGACGACCGGCAGGCAGCGTGTTTTCGGCCGCAACTATGCCGTTGCAGACAACCTGAAACGCTTTGCGGCGCTGCGCGGCGACACGGCCAACCTTGTAAACGGCGGCTCGCTGTTTCTGGATTACAGGTCGTTCATAAAATCTGTCGCCGACAAGCAGACGGTACTCTTCCCCAATGAAACCCCGGCGACACTTCCCGCCTATCTTCAGGGTAAGAGCCTGAAACAAAATGTCTTAAATGGCGGCGCGGGTTACACGGGTGCTGCGCTCGAAGCGATGTTTACAGCCGGCACTTATGGCGCACAGCTGACAAGCGATGCCGCGCCGGATATCATCGCGAATCCCACAGATCAGGTTTCTTGGACTGTCGGGCCCGATACCTTCAACGCGAATCTGCAGAGCATCAATAAGGTTAATAACGACGCTAATCCGGATCTGACAATAGCATTCAGCGAGCACCTTGCGAATAACTACCTGACCGCTGTGTCGGGCATGAACCGTGCATTAGCGAGCGTCTTTGCGATGGCAGAGACGACCGACGCCGCTGCGGCGAACAACGGCCGTGCACAGGTTGTTGCGGGCCTATCCGGTGCCATAACGACCTTTAAGGGTGGCGGTAGTATCGACGACCTGAAGGATGCGGTAACGGCGGTTAAGGATAACCGCAACGCACGCTTACTCGACGACAATGCGGTGACGGGTCTTTCTGAAAATGTCGTTTTGGGCAAACAGAAAGAGATCGAACAGAACACAGCGGTTTTACGCGACTCGCGGCAGAAACTCGCCGAAGCGGCGCACCGCGACGTACTTTTGGGTTCAAATGCGCGCGGCTTTTTGACGCAGCAGTTTTACCAGGTGCGCGACAATCTGGCGACCGCAGAGGCGGCATACAATACCCAGGTTGCGGCGCAGACGGCGCTGAAGAACACGTACGCGCAGCATTTTACCTATTACACAGACGCGTTGAATGCCATGTCGGGTGCGTTCAAGACCTTCCAGGTAGAGAACTCCGACTATGAAAAGAAAGCTGCGGTGAAGGATTTCGCCACGACTGCTTACCTCTTCGCGAGCAGTACACAAGCATCGTCAGCCAACGAAGCCGACGCGTACCAGATGTATCTGGCTGCAAAGCAGCGCTATGACCAGACGCAGGCGCAACTGACGGCGAAGGCCGACGAAGTACGCACGCAGGACACCTTAACCCAGCTATCTGACCTGATTACGAAGATCGACCAGGGCCTGCCGCTGACCGCGCAGGAAACCGCGATGCGCGCGACATACCAGAACTTCATCGATGCGCGTAAGGAATACGTGCTTGAGTCGGAGCGCATGATCCGCGTCAAAAAGGCGCAGGAGATACTCAACGCGGAGATCGAAAAACGTAAAGCAATTGCCCAGCTGAAGCTTGCGGCGTATAACAAGTCGAAAGACGAACTTGTGGGTTATGACTTAGGCATACTTGCGCAGCGCAAGGGCGAATATCTGAATGCTGTCGCTAACATTGATTCGATTTTAGTGAATTTGGCGGCGTACGTGGGTAGCCTTAATGGTTCGGATCAGGCAATCTCTGTTATTGGTTCTATTGATTCCTGGCTATCGACTCAGCTAGGACCTTATATGCAGGTGAACCGTATTCAGCCGCTGCTGCAAGAGTTCAGAAATACCAT
The DNA here is from genome assembly GCA_017302045.1 of Spirochaetota bacterium. Taxonomy (GTDB): domain Bacteria; phylum Spirochaetota; class Leptospiria; order Turneriellales; family Turneriellaceae; genus Turneriella. The sequence continues at coordinate 8,658 of JAFLED010000075.1, read as the reverse complement.
GGGGAGCTTCGCGCTGCCTTACACGCAGGCTTCGGGACTTATCTCTGCGGTACAGAATCTTGCCAATGCGCGCAGGGCGACAATCGGTGCTGAACTTGCAGCAGATGCGGACATGTACGATCCGGATAAGCTTATCTATAACCGTGATCAGGCTATTCAGACTCTTTACGCGATAAAAGCGGCGGGCGGAAATTCGCATCTGATGAATGTGTTGTCAGGCATGTTCTACGAAGATGAAACCTATACGAGTGGCGGCGCGGTACGCACTTATGGGGGCGGCAAATATACGAATAATGCAATCTGGGATGACCGGGTTAACAAAGCCACGATGTATGCGGGACTTAACGCTGCGGATAAGGCGATTTTGGATCAATACCGCAGTTCGAGCAAAATGAACACCTTGAATTCTGGCAATTATGCCAGCTTCAAGGGCGTCCACCATCAAATGGTTCAGGATTGGGAGAAGCGCGAAGACGCACGTCATGTGATGAACTGGACAATCGGCGTTATGAGTCCAATTCTCGCTTTCGGCGCTGCTCAATTTGCGATAGGCTATGGCTTTTTATCGGTGGCACGATCGATGCGCAGGAGTATCTGGACGCGCTGGGCTGCCTGGATTCCTGAAGGCATTGGCTGGGGATTTATCGCGATAGGCGCGGCGATGACTCTGCCTGCTTCGATTGCGATTTATCTTGCGGTAACCGATTACATGAATAAGGACGAGACCTGGGGCGCGAAACGCAATGCGATGGATAACGAGCGCGATCAGATCGCGTCGAAGCTTGATGTTATCAAAGCTAAGGAAGAGGAGTATCTGGCTGCTCAGGCGGCTGTTGATTATTTCACCAAGGCCCCGAGCCAGGCTGTTCTTAAAGAACGGATTATTCAATATGGAACGCAAACCAATGATAATTCGGGGCTCAATAAGTACACGATCACAGAATCTGACCTGCGCTATGTGAACGATAACAAATCAGGTTACGTGAGCTCTGCCGGTGCCACCTATACACCGAATGCAGTGGATGCCACGCGTTCACTCAATATCGAGTCTTCGACGACGACCCCGGTTTTCAAAACCGCTTCGGGAGATAAGTACGATCCGTCACAGATAACGACTAACAATCTGGAATCAACCTTTGCCGGCGGCTTTTACTGGCAGAGCGGGCAGAAGTATGTCAAGATCAAGCGCATGAATCACAACGGGACGATGGACAATGTCTACGCGCTCTATGTCGCCAATGATATTCCCCCCGGTGGTGCTTGGGATGTCTACAGTACGGGCGATGTAATGAATATGACGTCGAACCAGACAGATGCGCTGCGGGCTCAGCTCAAGCAGAATTACCTGACTGCCGGGGGTGCGCACGAGAAAACGCTGATGCTCAACGAGCGTGAAAAGACCATGTGGTCGCTCTGGGATTACGCCGACCAGACGGGTAAACCATACTCTGGCTTTCGTGTTATGGCGGGTGACTATCAGGAAAACTCGACTCAAGTCTTTCAGACACAGCAGCAGCAGAATGCTTCTTTGGTCACACAGCAGTGGGATTTACGCCGTGCGGAGCTTGATGCAGCACGTGCCCGCTGGGAGAATTTAGCACAGACGATAGAGAGCCGCGGTGGTGAAAGTTTTGCCGCATCGGAACAGAAGTTCCTCAAGGCATGGCGCCAGTGGGAAATCGACACGAACAGAAAAATTGATTCTGGCAAAAAACAGTGGGATCAGAAAATTCAGACCTTTTTAACGTCGAAAAAAACCTGGCAAGAGGATATCCAACAAGCGGCCTTAGAGCAGTCGCTGGAAAAGATGCTGGGTGCGACGGGGTCTGCGCTGAACGACCGTCTGCGTAGTCTTGCCGATACATCGGGCATAGCCGTCGATGTACCGCAGTTGGATGTTAACCAGATTGTGGCGTCAGCAGTCTCTGACTTTGAGCGTACTCGCCCCTCTGTGCAGAATATCTTCGGCGAAATCAATAAGTCGATCAGCGCGTTCAACACAACGCTTGAATTGGGTAATGCGACGCACTTTAAGGGTTTCAACAACGGTACGCTCGAAGGCGATTTCGCCAAAGAATACGGCGAATTCGGCAAGCGCATGGCTATACTCAACAACGTAAAGCTCTATGAGAGCTTCAAGCAGATGATAGAGAGCTTCAAAAACTCGCTGAAAGAAAGCGACAAACAGGTTTCGCAGTCGCTCTACAGTGCGTCTTTGGCCGAGGGCTATTCGCTACAGGGCGGGGAGTATAAGAAGAGCGCGAACGACGGTTGGACGCGGCAGACCTATGGCTTCACGGCGTACCGCATGGCCGACATTGACGGCATCATGAACCGCTCGATGTCAGAGGCGGGCCTTGACATGCAGACGCTGACCGATGGTACAAAGATTGTGGCGCTACTGGAGAAGAGTTCTGCGATCGATGTCAAACTGTTCTTCGAAGTGCAGACAATGGCGCTGGAGCAGGCATTCGCACTTGCGGGCGGCAGTCGTGGTAAGAAGGGTTATTACCAGCAGTATTCGGGTGAGCGGGCCCTGTGGAAAGGTTTCGGCGGCGACCTGATTAGCGAAGGCTCTGGGGAACAGGGCGGCTGGGAGAACGGGTCGAAGAATCATTATCTGGCGTGGCGCGGTTTGCAGGAAAACGAATCGAAACTAGCCAAGAGCCGTTCGACAGCGCAGACCGTAGGCAAGGTGACGAGCGGCGCCGTGATGGCGGCTGCCGGTATCGTGGCGACTGTCGCAACAGGGGGAGCCGCGGCGCCGCTCGTTGCAGGTGCAATGATGGCGTATGCTGCGATGGAGACGACGATTCAGGCAGGCGCACAGTTCTCTTCAAACCGGGCAGAGCAGGCATGGGGTAGCATCGGCCTTGGCGTCATCAACATGGGTGTGAGTGCCTTAGCGTCGTTCGCTGGCGGCGTGAACTATTTCGGGGTAGCGGAAAAATCGAGTACGCTCATGAAGATCGCCAATTCTGTGACACAGGTGATCGCACAGAACTCTGTAAGTTATGTCGGCTCTGGCTTCAAGCAGAACGAAGACGGTTCGGTCGGTTATGGTTTGTCAAAAGGCTCTCTGTACTCTACCTTAATCAGCACCGGCTTAGGCGCCGCAGGCGCAGGCATCAATGCGGGTACAGGTGCGGGTGGCTGGAAAGCCGGTATGGTATCGACCACCGCGAACGCTATAGGCGCGGGTTTCCAATTTAACGACGACGGCTCGTACAAAGGTTATGACGCAGGCAAGATGGGGATTTCCTTCGCGGCGAACACGGCATCGACCTTCGCGAGTTATGGCGTACAAGAGTCGATGAGCGGCAAAACTGCGAGCGAGCGCCTGGTGAGAAACGCGGTTGCCAACCAGGCCGGCCGCGCTGCAAACGTTGTGACCGCCTCTCTTTTAGGCGACCAGAACGCATACCAGGCCTACATGCCGCAGGGCTTCTTCAGTACCGTGGGCAACAACATCGGCGACTACATGGCCGACCGCTTCAACAACCGTGGCACACCGGCAAAACCATCGTCACCGAGCCAACCCTTACGTGAAATCTTCTTAGGCGGCGCCATCATCACTGCCCGCCGCGAGCAGGAAGATTACGAAGGGTTTGAGGATCTTTTCACCGGCGACACCGATGAGGCCGACCGTAAGGACGCGTTGCGCAGCTACTTCGGTAACGCGTCGCTTGACGATGGTGAAACCGGCGAGCAACTGATGCGCATGGCGCAGAAAGGTCTTATCGGTGAAGATGACATGCAGGCGATTTTGACGCAGCAGGCCGCAAATAGTATCGGCGAGACAGGTACGAAAAAGCTAACCGTTGTGGCAAATACCGGCTTTGATAAGCTGATGGGTAATCTAGGCGATCACTACGGCACAAGCGCGGAGAACATGGAATTCATGTATGTCATGAAAAACAATCCAGACCTTGATCCCAATGACGTAGACGCCTATGCGGTAGCCCGCGACTCTCTGAGAGCGAAAATGAAGCAAGGTGGCACGGTGCTTATGCCCGAAGGTGTCGGCGAGTACACCGGGGCCTTTGATAAGGCGAAGGGTTACGACAAGACGCGTATGACTATGGCCATGCAGGCAATGGATGAGCTGCAATTTAGTGCCGGCAATGGTGGTAATAAATTCCTGTTGGGCATGGACTCTATTACCGGTCGCCAGTCGCTGAATCTGACGCGCGACGAAGCATTGCAGATGGAGCTTGCGCTGTCGAAATACAAGTCTGCGCCACCGGTTCCGAGAAACAAATCGACCTTCAGTCTTTACGCGCATGCAACATTAGGGGGGCTTTATTCTCTGTCAATTATGCAGACCGCGATGTTTGGCGAACAGGTGACCGACTATCTCCGGGGCTACGAAGGCGAATTGAGCGCATCGGATCGCGCCAAAATGACTGAAATTCGGACGGGCGTGGGCGCGGATGCACAACAGGTCGCGGAGGTTGCAACGTTTGCACTTAATGTACGCTCCCTGGGTAGAGGCATCAGGATGAATATGGGCTCAACGAGAGTAAGCGGGCAAGTTGAGGCTTTAGAGAATGCCTACTTGACTTCAGGAGATCGTGTAGCTAAATATCAAGGTGCACTAGATAGACTGGTTACTAATGGTTATGCCAACACTGAGCGCTTGGCGGAATTTAGCGGACGCATACAAATGATGGAGCGAGGATTCTTAAGAGTTGGGCCAGGTCAACTGGTTGGCTCTATGGCCGCGCCAGGATTGGGCCGGGGCACTCAAGGGATAGATAGCGTATATCTTCGAAATGGTAGCTCTACGGATTACGCTATTCTGGAATCAAAATATCGAACAAGTTTTTCCGGAAATAATCCGCTAAGTCTTTTGGGCAGTACGTCACGAGGCACACAAATGTCCACATCGTGGGTGGATTGGCGAATCAACGAGATGCTCAATGGTCCGCATGGGGCGCGCATAAATGCGCTTGGATCGCAGTTGACTGAGCATGGTTATGGCAGCAATCGGTATTTAAATGTGTTGGATGGACAAGGAAAACCATACTTCTATGACTTACCAAAGTTGGGCCTGAGATGATCACAGCGGCAAAAGATATGTATTTCAAGGATGCTGATGTCTTAAGATGGCGGCAAAATTCTGAAAAATTTAATCCGATTTTTTTGAAGGACATTAAAGCTGGAGAGCATCAAGGTGGGCGTCGATATTTTCAGCTTTTTGAGGATTATAAGACGCAAGCCGTCTTAGCTTATCTGTCGGGTGATGAACAAGGCGCGCAAATAAACTTCCTTAAAGCTGGTAATGCATATTTGCAGTTGCTGCAACTGCCAGACGTAGACGTCGGCTATCAAAACTTTGTCCATTATGAAGCGCTTCTCTTGCCTCTACTTGGCAATGATCGTAAGTTAGCAGAAAAAATTGCATCAGCGTTTGGAAATCGGGCACCGGATGCGCAAGATCACCCGTGTTTAGTGCACACTAGTTTGTCTATCAAATTTGCCATTCTTAACCGCAAAGCTGAAATGCAGAATGAGCTTACAGCATTATCAAGAGGGCCAATTTTGAAAGATATGCAGGCCATTGTCAATTTATTGCAAGTACTCTTAAAGAACCAGAAACAAGAAATAGATCAAGCTATTTTAGAAATGCTTCGTGAATTTGACATTGAATGCCGAACCCAGATAAAAGGTTTGCCTGAATCGGTGATTTGTGTTAAAGGTTTGGGCATCATTAAGCTTTATGCTGTCTTAAACGGCACAATCCCTATTGATCTACCAATGGATACGAGGCTACCGAATTTTTTTCTCAGCAATTCTGAGAAACCTGAATTTGAAATCGATACTTAATTTTTTTAGTTTTTCTTTGTCGTTAACCTTTTGATGCGCACATGCCGGGTGGCTTCCGTTACAACCCAGGTGGGCCAGGGTCTTGGGGTACATTTTATGGTCAATGAGGCAATGATGGCAGTGTCAATTTCACCTGATCATGCACGGCAAAAGCTTGTTTTTTACGTAGATGGCCGGGTAACTGATGTGCAAAAAGAAAAGATTCAGAATGCTGTGAAGGAACTTGCAACCGCCAGAGATTGGTTACTCGGCGCACCGCGATTTGTTGATGCGAATAAGACAGACATGCAACTTGCAAAGGATGGTTTAGTGCCACCGGATGCAATTGGCGGTTTGTTTGAAATCTATTCTGCCTTGCCACCGTGGGAATTACCGCATGAGGTTGATGAGCGGCACTTTCAGGAAGTTTCAACTTTGGTCGCGCGGCTTTGCGATTTTTCCAAGGCAAGCCGGTTATCTTTTGAAATCGGTCTTGATGATGTTTTTGTTGGTTCCATAGATTCAGGAAAGATGAGCCGCTTTTTTAAACAGAACAAAATCGATTATATTATTATAGGATCACTCTTTGCAATTTTTGGGATGCTTTTTTTCACGAATAACTTACGGTTGCTTTTGAAAGCACCTGGTAAAATTCAGATAAATGCGAGCGATATTTTTGCGAGTTTCTATCGCAATCGAACCGTAAGAATTCCTTTAGTCAATGTGGTAAAGGTAACGGGTACTTTTGGCGTCTCCAGCGTCATCAAGATTTGCTATGATTCAGCCGAAAAGCAAAAATCTTTACTTATACATGTGGATAGACTGAGAACCGGCGAAAAGTTCGAGGTCGGCGCGCTCATCGAAGAAATTCTACAGAACACGCCAAATATTCAAGAAGTAGATGTGGAAAAATTTATTGAACAGGTATTTCGGCATCAACTCGTATGGGGCAAATCCCCCGACTGGACCATCATTAACACCGCCAAGCGCCGCGCCGAAGAAAACCGGAAGAAATTAAAACAACCCCAAACAGAAACACAAGGAACCAAAGAATCAGCATGAGCACACCCAAACGCCGCAAAACAGACAACGAACCGCAACCACCCGCACAACAAATCCCGGAATTCTACGCGAACACAATCCAGGTAAACGTGAACGCCTTCGAAGTGGAACTTAGCGCCATGCTGGTGAGCTCCAAAAACGAGCTCAAGGGCGCACTCAACTTGCGGCTTAGCCCGCAGACGGCAGTCATGCTGGGCAAGATTCTGACGGAACAGATGGCGGGTTACGAAAAGCAGTTTGGCCCGATTCCGCTGCCGAAGTAAGATATGCTACTTTTTGCGATGAACTCCGCCACGAAAGTCACCGTCCACAAGTCTCGATGTACTTGTTTATGGAAGAGTCCGGTATTTTCAAAGGATTACTGGCGCAATGAGTAAAATAGGAACTGCGATTGCATTTATTCTGGATATGCTTTTGGAACTATGGCATTTTTTTACCAGTTTGATTACGTGTGAATGGCTCTTCCGGAGAGGCCAGATTCCGAATGGGGGTTCGATAATTGCTCTGAGGGCCTTCATGATGTCCGTTCTGCTACTTTCGGCCATTATATTTTTTCTAAATTTTTTCGATTCGCGGAAACAAATTGATTTGACTTTCAAATTATTTCTAAATGAGTTCATAGACAAGGCTCAATGGTTTGGTGTGATGTTCGCTTCGGCATATGCAGCTCTTTATACGAGATTTTCCTCGCAATGGCTATATCTTTCGAATCTCTATAACCAGATCAAACAAGCAGAATTATCTACGAAAAAGGAACAGCAGCCCACAAAGGCAGAAATGGAGATCGTCTTAGCGGAATGGAAAGCTGGATTTATCGAAGATGCGCAGGTTCTGCACTTGTCTTCGAAGGCCTTCTTTGCGACCATAATACAAAATTGGCTCGAAGATACAGTCGTGAGTGAAAAATTTAAGTTGCTGACCACTGGAGGTGAAAAACGCCTTATTGATCTCGAAAAGATTGTAAAAAATGTTTGCGCTCGCGAAAAAGCCAAATACAGTTGAAACGTGAAAGCTTATGATAGAGAAATCAACCCATTCGCATCGAAAAAACTATGGAGAAAAATTCATGAACAATAAAACAGCACTGGCTTTACGGGCCACCGACCTAACGGTTTTCACGTATCAGACTAGGGCAGTGTTTGTTAAAAATTAGTATTAGGCACCCTAACCGAAGTTGAGTTCAAATAAGAAACCGCAGGAAAGAGAAAACAGCATGAGTACACCAAAACGCAGAACTACCGACCACGAGCCGCAACCGCCAGCGCAGCCGATCCCCGAATTCTACGCGAACACAGTTCAAATCAATGTGAACGCGTTTGAAGTTGAGCTTTCGGCGATGTTGGTGAGCTCGAAGAATGAGTTGAAGGGCGCATTGAACCTGCGCCTGAGCCCGCAGACGGCGGTCATGCTGGCCAAGATTCTGACCGAGCAGATGGCATCTTATGAGGCTTCTTTCGGGAAGATACCTTTGCCGAAGTAATCACAATGAAATCTTACGAATTTAAGCACAGAGGAGAGACAATGATAAAACTTAAAAAAATGTGCATTGCCTGCTTGGCAGCCTGCACGATTTTCGCGATGGCAAGTTGCAAATCAAATATAGGCAGTTTCACGATTATGACGACACGGCCGGTAGATTTTGCACAGTTAAAGAACGCAAAAAAGGTACCTGATAGCAAGGGGGAAAACCTGGCGTTCTGGTTTGGTATTTTTCCCGTCGTGAGTACCTCTATTCAAGGCGCGGTGGAAGACGCCATATTAAAGGTACCTGGCGGTATCGCCCTGGTT
>JAFLED010000074.1 GCA_017302045.1 Spirochaetota bacterium | reverse complement strand
GTGGCGAAAATGACTATTACCCTCACCTCAGGCGCTGGGCAAGAGAACATCCGGGATTTGTCCTGGTGGCTGATGGTCGTCAAGATGTGCTCGAAAACTTTTTAAAAAAGGAAGGGCTCAGGTATAGAATTTGGTCTGATAGCCAGGGCAATTGGCCTTCGTCGCTAATCCAGAGCACTTTATATTTCCAACACGTTGCCCCAAAGACGTTTCCCAGAAGACTGACGATTTGGATTCCCGAAGAATTGCGCTCTTACTGAGAAGATCAAAAAAAGCTATTTTCGCATGCATTGACGTGGTAAGTCATTTCGTAACCGTACACTGTCGATGATTTCAATCATTCGCGAACACAATTTGCTTACCTTGGCTCTCTTTGGTGCTCTCTGCCTGTACTTGTTTCTTCCGTTACAACTTCAAGCTCCGGAGCCCTATAATTATGCAACGGCGATCGAGGGTTATTTTAGAAATTCTGCCGGTTTTGAGCTGGCGCAGGGACAAAAGCTGCCGGATTTTGGTCGTTACCACCCTAACCATCCCTTAGGACATGTGCTCGCCGGCTGGGCGTTTGATTGGCTTAAAATTCCGGCGCTGAGCTGGATGCGTTTTGTAAATATCCTGGGAGCACTCTTTGCAGGCTTTTTTCTGTACCAAATAGCCTTGCAATTTCGCCTGGCAAAGAGCCTGTCGACCCTGACCGTCTGCCTGTTTTTAGCTACAAATTGTGGATTGTTCACTGTCTTTTCTGGCGAATGGCATATTCCTGCACTTGCGCTAAGCCTTGCAGCAATCCTGCAGTTTCTTGATTACGCAGATAAAGGAACAGTTCGGCATCTCTATTACGGGAGCATTCTCATAACGCTTGCAGCATGTTACCATTTGGTGGTGATCTTTTATCTGGTGCCTATTGGCGGTGTTCTGGTATTTGTTCGGCCGATCAAAAAACACTGGCGGGAATTCCTCATAGCTGGTTTAATGATCTTGCTTTTTTTAACTATTGTTTACGTAATTATTCCCGTTGTGCTTTTTCATTTCGGATCTTCGGAAGAGTTTTTTCGAACCTTTCTAATGTATAAATATCTAAGTCGCGCCCACTACGACGGCTTCGAATGGATACAAATGGCGGCCCGCACTGCCTTCCATTCGTTTATCTATATTCCGGCGCGGTTGAAAGGGACCGACATATTCGTCGCTATATTCTTCACGGCACTGGTTCTGGCTTTTTGGAGATTTCATAAAAGCGTACGAGAGCGCCCCAAAAAAGCGCTTATCCTGCTTCTGGTTGCTTGGTGGCCCATACTGTATTGGGTCATCGGTCTCCGGGCGGAGAGTTTATTGTGCTGGCTGTTCGCCCTGCCGTTGACTTGTTTGATCATTGTGAAAGTTTTATCTGATTTGAGCCGGCACGGCATTTATGTTTGCGCGGGACTAACCCTATTGGTGTTGAGTTGGAATTTCACGATTACGTATCTCCCCAATAGTCTTTCAAAGCGTGAGAATGTATTTTATTTCAATCTTCCGCCAGGCACACCGTCAACTACCCCGATCGCATTTGTGATGGGTGAGCCGCTGCTGATTATGGGTGAAATCTGGCATGCGGGAAGCGAATTAGGTTACCGCAACCAAATGCATTTTATGCCGTGCTGCGGCGAAAAAAATTACCTTAGTCATCTGAAGCATTGGGCGTTACAGAATCCGGGATTCGTGCTTGTTTCGGATGGCCGCAAAGAAACTCTGGAAAGCTTGATTCGGACCCAAGGACTCCACTATCGAATTTGGTCCGATCGCCAGGGCGAATGGCCCTCGCCGCTCATTCAAACGACGCTATATATACAGCACCAGGCGCCAAATTTCTATCCGAAAAGGCTGACCATCTGGGTGCCCGAGAATGGTATTGGGTTACCATGACAGATAATTTCGGAGTTTCGCTTGTGGTTCCGGTGTATAATTCCGCGGAATTCCTGCCGGCTACGATTGCCTCGCTGGCGACGTATCTCGCAAGTGAGTTTAAACACTACGAGCTAATACTGGTAGATGACGGCAGTATTGACGAATCTTTAGCATTAATGCGGGCTGCGGCGAACGAGAACAACAACATACGCCTGATAATTCATGAGCGTAATATGGGCCAGCAACGATCTCTTGCCGATGGATTTCTTGCGGCTAGAAATGCCATTGTGCTCTCTGTCGACGCTGATCTGCCTTGCGAGCTGACAGACTTAAAGAAGATTGCCCACATTGTCTATAACGGAAGTGAACTTGTCTTCGGTAGACGCGTCGCACAAATGCGGAGGGCCTGGTGGCGAACTTTCGGCTCTGTAGTGGCTAATTGGATTTTCCGGTTGATATACCCGTTTGAAATCCAGGACATCGGATGCGGACTTTTGGCGATGCGGCCAAGCCTGATTGAAAAACTGCGTAACCAGAATAAGTCCACAGGCCTGATCAAGCTCGATCTGCTCCTTGTAGCAGAAAGCTGCGTCCAGATGGATATTTCGAGCCGCCCGGCGGCGTCTTCGAGTTACTCTTTCATTAAGTTGCTAAAACTATTCTGGTTGATGCTCATCAATCGATTCCGACAATGGGGTTGACAGCCGAGAATCCGTACCGGAATCTTCATGGTGTTAGCCATGGCAAATCGATCAGAAAATTCGGACATCTATCAACCGCTAAGATTATTGAGATTTGGCATTGAGCTGCGCAGAATGGTCGAATCCGACAAAGAAATCGTTCGGCATGGCCGCAATCAGGATTTCGTCCGCAAAAATCACGTTTACCGTGAAATTATTACTGAAGAAGAACAAGATAAATGGTTCGATGAAATGAACCGAAAAGAGCACTATGTATTCATCGTCATCCATGACGGCAAGCGTATAGGTGTCGTATACCTGCGTGATATACCTGAAAATCGGGCGAGCAGTACGTGCGGGTTATTTTTTTGGGATGACGATTATATCGCGACGCGTATTCCTGTGTTCGCAGCACTTCTTGCGCTCGATTTTGCTTCGTATTACTGCGAAGTCCAGAGGATAGATTCGATCGTTCTAAAAAACAATACTGCCGGCATAAAAATGTATACCTTTTTTGGGTTTGAATTACGAGAAAAGGATGCCGATTCGTATCTTATCACCATCGATAGGGATACCTATCTTCAGAAGCGAGACGGCTTGATCAATTTTATAAAGCGAGCCGTGAAAAATAAGGCTGAACATGAATTACGGGTTTCTGGCTCACAAGGGCCATTGAATTATGATATTGTTAATACTTTCCTTGAAAACAGTGCAACGGCAAAAATCTAGTTCCTGATTTTCCATGCTCCACGCGATACGCGATCACAAGATCTTCCTTCTGGTGCTTGTGATGGCTGCTATTTTATATATCGCGTTTCCTATGCAGTTGCAATCCATGGAAGCCTATTCTTATGCAGCCGGTATTGAAAGGTATTATAACATTTCAACGACGTTTGCCCTGTCCCAAGGAGATTACCTGCCCGATTTCGGACGCTACCACCCAAACCACCCGCTGGGACACGTGCTCGCGGGCCTGGCCTATGACTGGCTGAAGATTCCGGCTTTGGCATGGATGCGCTTTACAAACGTTGTCTCTACGCTTGCGGCTGCGCTGTTTATTTATCTGCTCGCTTTTCAAATGCGCCTTGCACGGGAGGCGGCAGTAGTGGCCTCTGCCTTGTTTCTGGGAACCCATTCCGCATTATTTGCAGTTTTTTCAGGGGAATGGCACATGCCATCTCTGGCGCTTTCCCTCGCCGGGACCTGGCAGGTCCTTTTTTACGCCCTAGGCGGCACCAGGAAAAAATTGTACTGGGGTGCATTCCTCTTATGCATCGCGGTCTGTTATCACACGGCTGCGCTTTCGTACTCTGTCTGCCTCTTCGTGCTTCTTGTCTTCTTTCGTAAGGAACAATGGCGACAACTGCTTATGGTGGGCGGGGCCGCTCTCCTCGTAATCGGTTTGGTCTATTTTGTGATACCGTTCTTCGTACTACACTTCAAGAATCCTTCTGACTTTTTGCGGGCATTCTTTATGTATGTTTACCTGGAGCATACGCGCTTTGGTGGCTTCGCCTGGCTATTGGCATTCCTGCAGACGATTTTCCACAGTTTTTTCTTTATCCCGGCAACCCTTCCCGCAATGAACTGGTTTGTATTTCCCTTTTTTCTCGTTTTCGGTGCCGCCGGCTGGAAATTTTTTCGCAGCAGTGTTGAACTGCCATTGAAAGTTCTGTTTGTGTTCATGCTGTTCGGATGGCCCATTTCCGTGGCTATCTCTGGTTCGCGAGCCAATGCCATTAATGGCTGGATTTCCATGCTACCGCTACTTTGCCTGATGGTGGCATACGCGCTTTACAACCTGCACAAGCGCCTGATCTTTATTGCCGCGGGCGTACCGATTATCTTATTCGTGTGGAATTTCTATTACCTTATTTTGCCGAATCACTTTTACAAGCGTGACGACGTCTATCTGTTTAAACTTCCCGAAAACACACCAAAAACCACACCGGTCGTTTTTGTGGTAAACGAGCTGGTGCTTACGATAAGCGAAATCTGGTACGCGGGAAGTGAACTGAATTATCGTAACCAGAACGTGTTCTATCCGTGCTGCGGCGAAAATAACTATCTCTTCAGATTGCGCCGCTGGTTGCGGGCTAATCCAGATGCCATCATCATCAGCGACGGCAAACCAGAAATTATTGAAAGGTTTCTGCAAGGAGAAGGGCTGGATTATTCCCTTTCGTATGACCGGAGTGTCAGGTGGCCCGCATCGTTACTGCCGGCAACGCTCTATTTCATACGCCCCCCCGGGTACCAGTATCCAAAGAGGCTGATCGCCTGGTTCCCTTCGGCCAGGACCCCCCGGCCATGAGAAGCAAATTCGGCGTCTCCGTCGTCGTACCCGTTTATAATAATGCAGATATATTACCCGTCACGATTCAGCGACTAACCGATTTTTTCTCGCGCGAATTTGCGCGCTATGAAATTATTTTTGTCGACGACGGCAGCGACGATGAATCGTGGCAAATATTGCAGATCGCGGCCTCTGAAAATCCGAAAATACGCCTGCTAAAGCATGAGAAGAACCTCGACCAGCAACAAGCCGTTGCCGACGGATCGCTGGCTGCGCAGGAAGACATTATTGTGAATATCGATGTACATATTTCCTGCGCCCTAGCCGATCTGAAAAAAATTGCCCTTATCGCGTACCAGGGTACCGAACTCGTCTTCGGGCGGCGCACGGGCGGGCCCCCGCATGGATGGTGGCGACGCCTCGGGACGCGTTTTGTCGGTTGGCTGTTCCGATTGTTATATTCTTACCGCATGAGTGATTTTGGCTGCAGTATCGGCGCGGTAAGGCGCAGCCTGGTTGATCGCATGCGCCAAAACCAGGATTCGGTACGTATCTGGCTGCTCAAGGTAGAATTACTGCGCTATGCCACAAGCTATACCGAGGTTGATATTGGACCTCCTGAAATAAATAGGCCGCGCAAATCGGGTTATACGCTTCTGAAGCTGGCAAAACGTTTCTGGGCAATCATTTGGTATAAACTAGCACGTTGAACCTATTCCTCTGCGCGTTCTTTGGCCTCACCTAGCAGAATCCTGAATTGCCTTGATTTTTTCTTGATTCTCTGCGACAGTTGACGGAATTCTGTTTGATGGCCGATCTTTTTTTCCCATGCGTTCCCGGCAACGAAGGCTTTTTTCAGATTTTGGCCAAATTGATCGATTTGTTTTCTAAGGTGGTATCCAATCGTAATCTTTTCTTTCAACACATAGGGATATTTCTCGAAGAATACCCTGAGATCATGAATCATCTGGTCCGACGATTTATCCAGGCGCCTTAGCCCGACATAAAAGTCCTCTGGCGCTGTACTCTGGGTTAACAAAGGGAGAGCAGATTCTATTTCGCTGTTAGTATATTCGAGCAAATTCCTGAATTCTGCGAGCCAAACCGGGTCTCTGAGACACGCGCCAGATAGGAATAAAGCCCCAAGAAAGATGGAATTCCCTATTCTTGCGTTTGTCCGAAACAACCGCATCATTCCCCCGGGAAGCCTCCGGTGAATCTGTCGGCCAGCGTAGCGGGCTTTTCAAGTTCGGGTAAAAAGGTCAGTTTATGGTCAGGAAAATCCAGCACAAGGCGTTTTTCGGCCCGGAACACAGTCAGGATCGCGCCCTGCTCAGTCTTAATACCGCCCGGTAGCTCACGGTTAAAGACGACAGAATAGGCGATGCGGTCTTTTGCTGCTTCGAGTTTTCTGATTGCACCGGCACTCATCGTGAAATCACCACCGGCAATAAAGAACAGCTCGTCACAATACGAACCTTCGATGCGCAGAAAGTAGCGTGTCTCACCGGTCGATGGCGAGAGATTTTTTCCTGATTTTGCCAGGTAATCCACAAACTCCTTCGCATCGACGGACCAAAAACCATCTAGCCTGTCAGTCGCTTTAAGCGGCGATTTGAAATAGGCTCTTATGATCTTCGCGCGTTCCGCCGATTTCGCCGGTGTTAGCGGTTGTGGTTGTTCTCTTCTACAGGAAAAAAATACACATAAGAATACTAAGTAAACTACCGGGAAGCGCACGATAAGTTCAACGCCAGTAGCCGCCGGGGCGCGCGGTCAAGTCGTTTACCACCGCGCGCAATGGGGGGGCAGTAGATGGTTCGCCGAACAATCACGGACCAATCTTTACGCCCAGCGACGGGTCTACGTTACAAGATGGCCCTTGGTAGTTCTTCTCGGTATGCCATGAGCCGCCGTTATTGATACAGTTATAGGCCAAAGTTGATGTCCCGGCACCACCTGTGATACCCGCAACATTTGTACTATCTCCCGCCGCACAATAGGTGCCCCAATAATACCCGGTACCCGTATCGTTGGGTCGCAGGTCGCCTAACTTAAGCCCCGCGCGAACGCATTGCCAGTTATCACCGTTGTTGCTGCCATTAGAACAAGCCGAAGTGGTTCCACCTTTGAGGCCACCTGTTGCATTCTCTGTATCTGAATAAACACGTGGCGGAGGAAACCCGACATAACTGCTACCAGAATCCATGAGAGAACCAACGAGTCCACCACCCTGACCCTTCAAAACCGACCACATGTCATCGCAGGTGGCGCCAGGGCAACCGGAGTCTCCAATGCCATCATCCACAGATGAAAACCCATTCCAAATCATGGAATCGGTAACAGCGTCGCATATACTAAGACCTGAAGACTCTGGCATGAGACTCATACAGTTTGCCTGTATGATACCTTGACCGCTACCCCAGGTGTAATTACCGTAACGATAGCCTGCAGTAAGCTCCCGAGGGCGAACACATTGGGGGGCCGTCGGCTTCGGCGTTCCTGTATAGCTAGCACCCACTGATTTGTACATGCCACCCGTACCTGGGCCAGAACCGCTGGGGTCGGTACCGCCAGGAGTCGCATTATCCTCTGCACTGCAATTGCCGGTATTTTCACCGCTATCCCTTGCCCAGCCGCAGTTCATGGCCGCCGTTGCCATATTCCACCCCAGGTTGCTAACCAGGCCCTCAAGATAGGGGCCCGCCTCGAGGTTCATCACTGCTGCCAGGCGCCGAGGTCCGAGGCCTGTAAATTCGAGGCAGGTCGGCGCCGCAGATTCTTTTCCCTGCGCTACGATTTTTACACCGAAATGCACCATCTGGGCAAATGCCTTTGCTGTCGAATCTTCATCATCTTCGAGGTTGTTAGCGAGATACACCAACGAGCGCAGCACGGCCGCCGAATCTGTATTGTTCACCAGCGCAGCAGTTACGGGGCCGGGCACCCATTTTACGAATTGGCTCAGTGTGCGAATGCGCCGCACACCGTTGACCATGTTAACCGTTTTTAGCGTATCTTGCACGTCGCCGACTACAGTGGAAAATGCGGCGCCATCAAGAACGCCCAGCATCATTGTCACGAGACGATTGCGACCGTCATATCGATCGCCGTTGGCAAAATAAACCCCGGGCGTTTGAGGACCCACCGCCGGTTTTGTATAAGTGGAGTTAGGACATGTATAAAACATTACGGGCGGTGAATTCGCTCCCGACGTTTCTGCCGAAACCCAATTTGAGGTGCCCGCGTTATTCCACTTTGACTTCCACCAGAAACCGGCCGCTTTACACGCCTCTTCGTGCTGGTATTCGTATACGATTGCCGAATCTGCTGCGGTTGTTAAGTTACTGTTCACGCATACCGGGCCACTTTGAATACGCTTATCGTATTGGGGTTTCAATCCGCAATAATGACCTTGATTAATCACGCGCACAACCCGCATTTGCTGCCCAATGCTTCGGGGTGTCGATCCACTATAGCCCAACTGGTTGACTGTGTCAGCCAAGACATATTCATCGCCAATCGCTTTGGTGTTTGTACCGGCGCCGACGAGATCGCCTGCACCGACATTGCCTCTAAGTTCGCTATTGCCGATGCCGTTTACGAGAGCCAGCAGCTTGGCACGCTCTGCCCCCTCCCAATTGGCGACACCGCAAGTAGCAACGGTAGTTAGTGCCGGGTTAGTCTTACATTTGCCTACGCCAAACCATCGCCCTCCTGCACCAGTTGGGGTAGGATTCGTACAATTGGTCTGTGTGTCTGTAACCGAAGTATCATTTATTCCAGGCGCGTAGACCGTGCACGCATCTGCCCCATTGAGTATTTTGACCAGTAGATCTACATTGGTCAGACGGTTCACGATATCTGTCATGTATTTGATGCGGTTAGCATTGATAATCAGATAGGATATATAGGTGATGTCTTGCACGCCGTTGATCAAAGTCAGCGTGTTGCCAATGGCGTATATGTTGTTGATCATTTGGATCAGGCGACCCAGCTGATCGGTTGTATTCGTATCACAATCTGCGGTTGCGCAGTTATAACCTGATGGATTCGCACCGTACTTCGGCGACGGATCGGCAGAACCAATCGCACCGGCTCCATACGTGTTGTTGCCGTGTGTATCAACCAGGTTGTCAATGGAGCTGATATTCGTCGCGCTATCATTGAGTAGTTGCAACATCAGGTCAACACTGGTCATTTCAGAAAGCAGCCGCGACAGGTAGCGCATACGGTTGATGTTCTTGAGCAGCCAGGTCACCCGTGTGCTCATATACCCAAGATTCACCTCATTCACCATGCGCGCGGTATTGAGGCCAGCGTTGCCGCCAGTCATATCTTTGATAAAGGCCGTCAGGCGACCAAAATCTTCGGCGGTGCTGTTTGAAAGAGGGTTTGTGTATGGCGATCCCGAAGTCTGATTCTTCATTTCAAAGAGCACATCGACCATGCGCGTTACGCCAGCATTTCCGCCGGGACCAGCATTGGGTCGCAAATTGCTGACAATATCAGCTACTGTTTGCGAACCTGACGCAGACGTTGCGATATCATTTACCAGACGCACCAGATGGTTCTTGATACAGAAATCATCTTCATTGTCGTTCACGTTACAGGTGTTTGCGCTGCCGCTCCCTTTGCTGTTTACAGCGTTAAAGAATTCAGCGAGCTTTTGGCCACCCGTTCGATTCGGAGAGGCAAAGGCGGTTTCGTCACCGGCCATTGCAGTGTGAGTTCCGGATTGTGTACCGCCAAGCGTGCTGACGCGCGAAGCACAGGTTTGGTCGGTCGAAAGCTGAAATGTATTGGCCGGCAGCGCCGTATTGTCCGAAGTCTGGCAGGCATAATATACACGGCCCGAAAACAAGCCATCTGGTAATTTTCCGGTTGTGCTTATAGACACACGTGCATTTTGCACAAGACCATGCGCTCCGGTCCACGTCACAACCGCCGGGTTGGCGGCCGTAATCGTCACCGTCGCAGAAGTCGTGTTGTAGACGTTCGCAGAAAGCTTAAGCTCGTTTAATATTTCAGCAACGCGGATTGTATTCGTGACGCCATTGAGTAAGCGCGCCGTATCCAGAACCGGCGCCCCATTGGGAGTATCAGCCAATACCCGCAGCATATTTGATGTGCCAGCCGCATTTAGATTCTTAAGAATATCAGCCGTGCGCACGCCTGCTTGTCCGGTGAGAGCGTTGATGAGCGTCGGCAGACTCGCCGGTGTCTGAACAAAGTCCATCATCGCCACAAGCTGATTGGTCGAGTTCTGACTATCCATATTGTTCAGAATATCGTACATGATCTGGAGCGAAGAAATCTGGTTTACTGTTACCGCAAGGCGAGGCGCATCGGTTATTACGGCCGGATATTCCACCCGATTCACGGTGTGAATGAGAGTGTCTACGCCATTGTTCCACGTCGGTGTGCACGAAGAAGGCGTGGCGATACAGGCCGGCGCGGTAGTGTTGCTTAAGATATCGGCGACGTTTGTCAGACTCGAATTAATATAGAGGTTGTTGAGCATGATAAAAGTCTTCTGTGCCGCAGTGCGAGCAGCGCCTTTATCACCCGGCAACACAACTGTGTCTATCCAGACCTGACCAGTACTGTTCAGCCTGCGCTGAACATCCCACCGGAATCTATGGACACCAGTGCCGACCGCAAAAGAAAGCTGCGACCAAGCCTGTGTGCCGGTACAAGATGCGCATGTTTGCTGCACATCATCAATATAGAATCTGAGGATATCCCCGGTGTTCAACGCTGTTCTTCGGTAAAAAGTTATGTTGCCAGCGGTTGTCAGATTCGCGACAAGTTCGGCCGATTGAGTTTGTGTCTGAACCGTCGCTGCGGTCGGGTCGTTGCGAATCGAGCAGGTGCCAGATTGCGCAGAGTTATTATCTGATGCCCAGCTTTTACCGCTGAAAGGAGCAGACGCGCTCCCGTTGTTTGAGAAAGCCCAGTTCAACCGGTTATCGAAGTTGCCGGTGACGCAATTGAAACCACCCGTCGTCTCATCAAAATTGGTGTCATTCCCGTAAATCGGCGTCGTATCGAGATTATTTACGAGATATGCAAGGCGCAGTACTCCGTTTAGCCCATACGGTACAGTGTTAGCGTTCGCAGGATCTCCCATGGCCGCAACGTTAATCGTATTGATAGTTGCAACCATCGAATCAACACCATCGAAAACGTTTCCTAAGTCGCCTGCATAGGGAGCAGGCTGTCCGCTTGGCCAAGCGGGACGCTTACCATCGTTCGTCAGACCATTTACGATGGTGTACATATTGGGCACGTTGTTGATGTTATTAATAATCACGGGTATCTTAGCGGCTTTCGTATACCAGGTCGCCCCGGCAGAAATACAGGCATAGCCGTTCGTATAAGAACTGTTGGAGCAGACGCGATCCAGCTCATTAATCATACGGCCCATGTTGTCGATGCCGTCAGCTGTCCACACCTGCCCCGCAGCCTGACATGCGGCACGCGTAGTATACTGCGGATAATTGATGGTATTGGCCGCATTGTTGCAAAGTGTATTTGTCCACGAACCGCCGGCGCCCGTACACGTAGCCTGGGTCACATACTCAGGCTTAGAACAGTACATGCCCCCGGTGAGCCCGAGCAATGTATCTGTGATGTTATTCAGACTGTTTGTTGTGTTAATGATAACGCCCAAATCTCTCATATCCAGAGATTGATTCACCATTCGAATCAATTTCGCGTTTCCCGTAGCGGAGAAAGTGCCGCCGGGTGCAGCCAGATTATTGACCAGATTCGGCATAATCGCACCGGCGTCTTTCAGCAGGGCGATTAGAAAACCAAGACGGGCGATGCGATTCTGATAATATACTCCGTTGAGATCCGCTGGCTGATCCTGAACACCATGCACAATATTCTTGATACCTTCCATGCCCGCAACGGTCACCGTGTTAATCATATTCGCCATCTTGCCGATGGTGTCGGTCGATGTTGATTCTTGATAGAGGGATTGCCGTGGTTGGCTCACGGCAGCATCGAGTTTCAGAAGTACATCCAAAACTTCTGTTGAAGTTAACTTTCTGGAATTCGGACCATCAGACATGAGAGAAACCAATTTGCCAGGGCCGGTAATGGCATTCATCAGGCTCACCATGTTCGACTGGCCAATTCCATACATCAATGCATTGAGGTTGTCTTGACCGATGCCAGCAACAAGCACCTCATAACGATCAGCGCCCAAAGCAGCGCGCATTTGTTCCGGAGTATAGTCTTGACCGTATTCTGCTTCTTTATTTTTCGAGAACTGGGTTTGAATTCGTTTAGGGGCACAATCGAGCACAAAAGCAATGAGCCCGACCCCGATCAGAACTTTCCAACATACTGCGCTTCTCATGTTTCCTCTTTGTTTGTTAGACGAGCATCAGGGCAGATTTACTCCGTATTGATGCCAATCTATCATGATAATATGTTCACCATAATAGTTCGGGGGCCAAAAAATCAAAAAAGGTGAACAAGTGTTTTGTGCAGCGCGAGAAAGATCCAACTTACATTATGTCACATCTCTTCGGAGGGATCTCCGCGCTGATTGGGGCTGGGTCAACAGCGCGAATCCTCTTCTGCTTGACGCGCCTATCCTAAACGTTTTCGCAGATTATGGCCTTGGCCGACATCCGCAATATCGACGCGCAAGAGTTAAAGCGCCGCGCCCTGCAAATGCGCGAGCTTGCACTGGGTGTCGCATCGCGCATTCGTTACAGTCGTACCTGGTGGTACTCTGGCGCGGCGGTGCTTCTCGGGTTATCCCTCGCCCGCGTCGGGCACTCCGTCGTTCTTTATGCCATCAGCAAATCGACGCCGCTGCCGCCACCGCGAGCCGCAGTGCAGCAAAATAATAACAACGACCAGATTTTTTCAGACCCCACAATTACCGTCGGCGGCGCGCTGTTTCAACGCGCGGGTGAAAACACGACGGCCGGTGCCGCCGCCGTTGTTGAACAACCGGCAAAACCGTTTAAACTGACGGCAACGCTCGAAGGCAGCCCCGATGTCGCGCGCGCGCTCATTGAAACGCAGGGCGAAAGCATACGCGAATATTGCGCTGCTTCTTCGGCCTGTTTCAAAAAAGAAAAAGAGTGCGAATGTATGGTGCAGAACGCCACCATTGTTTCGATCGCACAGGAACATATCTGGATCAAAATGAACCAGAGTCGCTACAAACTCAAAATAGGTCAATCGACGACCGATCTCGCGCAACAGGCCGCCGCGGCACCAGCCGCTGCCGGAGCGCCCGCTGTGGCGACGGGTGGGGGCCAGGTCATCTCAAAGGTGATTTCGCGCGAAGAGGTGAATAAGAATATTCTCGGCAACCCGGCTAAAATTTACGAGGGCGCACAATTCGGGCCGCACCTCGTGAACGGTAAGATCGAAGGCTACAAGATCGCCCGTGTCAACGACGACCACGTCTTCGCAAAACTCGGCGCCAAATCGGGCGACATTATCCGTAAAGTGAATGGTTATGGCCTCAGCGATACCGAGCGCATGCTCGATCTGTGGAAAGCCGTTAAAACGGCTCCCGAGATCAAGATTGAAATCGAACGCGATGGTAAGACGATTACCTACGACTTTCAGATTCGAAATTAAGCCGCCAAAAATGGTTCACCGGCCCATGCCCATGGCCTAAAGGCTCGGCATGGCGCAACGCTCCGGTGAGGTACACCTTGGCTTTCTCTACCGCCTGAGCCACGGGGGCGCCACAGGCCAGATAAGCCGCGATCGCCGCCGAAAGCGTGCAGCCAGTGCCATGCGTTGATTTTGTCTCAACGCGCGGCGCTGTGAATTCGCTGAAATTTCTTCCGTCGAAGAGGATATCTGTCGCCTGCGCACCTTCGAGATGACCGCCTTTAACAAGAACATATTGAGCGCCCAAGGCGGCAAGCTCGCGCGCCGCGGAACGCATTTCGTCTTCGGTTGTAATTTTTTTTCCCGTCAGCACTTCGGCCTCGGGAATATTCGGCGTCACGATCGTCGCGAGCGGAAGCAGTTTTTCTTTCAGCGCCTGTTCCGCTTCGGGCAACAACAAGCGGTGACCGCTCTTCGCTACCATTACGGGATCGACGACAAGATTTACAAGCGCATGGTCTTTGATCGCGCGCGCTACCGCAGCGATGATTTCGGCGTCGACCAGCATGCCGGTTTTGAGTGCCGACACGCTGAGGTCGCTGGCCACACTCTTCACCTGTGCATAGACAAGCGCCGGTGAAACACGCTCAAAACTTTCGACACCGAGGGTATTCTGAGCGGTGATTGCCGTGATCGCGCTGGCGCCATAGACACCTAGCGCTGCAAATGCCTTGATATCTGCCTGAATTCCTGCACCGGCCGAAGAATCGCTACCGGCAATCGTCAGCGCCACCGGCCTCATCGTTTACCGACCTGGCCCGTCGGCGCGAGCAAATAAATCTTGCCCGATTGTAATTCGGCGATCACGAGCTCTTTGTTACGCAGCCGCCCGAAACTCGACCACAGACCGGGGGCCTGAATGAGGAGCTCCCTCTGCGCCGCTGGTGTACGGTAATCAAGCGCAAAAATTCTGCCCGAAACGGAGTCGGCAAAAATATACCGGCCGCGATAGGCGGCAAGCGCCGACCCTTCATAGACATAACCGCCGAGTATCGACTGGCCGACGCCATGATCGTATTCATGGAAGGGTTCGGTGAGCCCGCGGCGATTACAATCCTTTGCCGGCTTAAAGCAGTGAAAACCTTCCGTGATGTTCCAACCCATGTTCTCGCCACGACCGACGAAGCTCAGCTCTTCGTAATCGTCTTGCCCGACGTCGGCGACGATCAGACGCCCGTCGGGCGCAAAACTGAAGCGCCACGGGTTTCTGAGGCCCCAGGCATAAATTTCGCGCTGCTGATCGCCGCGCTCGCCTCTCGACGCGGCGAACGGGTTGTCGGCGGGAATCTTATACTTCGAAGTATGACGCACATCGATGCGCAGTATTTTTCCCAGCAGGGACGCCGTGTTCTGCGCATAACCACGGGGATCGCCCCCCGAACCACCGTC
>JAFLED010000073.1 GCA_017302045.1 Spirochaetota bacterium | reverse complement strand
AGATTTTTCTGATTCAACGCCGGATGGACATTCGGCGCAATATTTTTCGCATGCCATTCGGGCAACAGGCTCCAGTGCAGGCTTGCTCGTTCGTGGTGCATGCCATGGAAGCCGTTATTGAAGGCAAACCAGTTGAGTATTTTACCCGTAAAATTGCGGGTGTGGTTATGCGGATGGTTCATGTCGCAGCCGTCATGCTGCCAGTAATTGACACTTACGATGCCCCAGACCCCGTAGTGGTGCGGTATAAACACCAGCAACAGAAAGGCCTTCCAGTTGAGATAGGCGAGTACACCCTGCGTCGCAAAGAAGAAGATAAGCTCTGAAATATACTGGCGGTACCAGCCCGGTTTTTGTTTGCGGGCAGCCTTTGCAAACGCACCTTCATCGCGCGTGATATCGAATATCATGCGGTAGAAAAAGAATAACTGGTTGAGCAGGTTCCAGCGGAAGCGCATCTTTGTCGTGCGCATAACGTCTTTCGGGCCTTGTGTGTACTTATGATGGCTGAAGTTATGGCCGGGCACAAAAGCGCTCACGGCATGGCCATAAGCGAACGAGAGTACATACTGGAAAAGTTTGTTCATCCAGCGTTGTTTAAAGATGGGGCTGTGAATGGTGTTATGAACAATGACCGCGTTGAAGAACGACGAATTACACATCGCTATAAAGAGCACGATAATCATCCATGTGTCGAGTTGGTTCCAGAAGTAAAATCCCGTGAAAACCAGAGCGCAATAAACTGCAACGAAGAACAGTGTGCGCCAGTCAGCGGAGTAACGGAGCATACTTCTTGGGTGCGCTGCAAAAACACCCCGTCAAGCGGGATTTAAATCTGCCTGTCCTTTCTCTTGACAGGCCTTATTTCATGCCCGAAGTGCTGCATGCGTGATGACGGCCGTGAAAGCGATAATGTAGAAGACCGGCGCGAAAGCGGCGGGTCAGAGGGCGGATTTCAACTGCCCTTCGGTAATTTTCGCGGTATGAGTATCGTGGGCCTTCTCGTTGCGGGTGCGGCGGCTTATTATTTCGATATCGATCCGCGCCTGATTCTGAATCTCTTCGAAAGCGGCTCACGCACCGAGGTACAACACTCGGCGCCGGCCCGCCCGATACCGGCGGACGACAAGCAGGCAAAATTCGTTTCCGTAGTGCTCGCCGACACCGAAGATGTCTGGCGCGAGCTTTTGCCGAAACATGGTAAACGCTACAGCGACCCCAAGCTGGTTCTCTTTCGCGGTTCGACACCGACGGCGTGCGGGCGCGGTAAGGCAGCGATGGGGCCGTTTTATTGTCCTGCCGACCGCAAGATCTACATCGATCTCAGTTTTTACGATGAAATGAAAACCCGCTACCGCGCGCCCGGCGATTTTGCCGAGGCTTATGTCATCGGCCATGAGGTGGGCCATCATGTGCAAAACCTTTTGGGTACGATGGCGAAAGTGAGACGCCAGCAAGATGGCAAAAGTGAAGCAGCCGCGAACGCGCTTTCGGTCAAGCTCGAACTCCAGGCAGACTGCTATGCGGGTGTGTGGGGTCACCACGCCGATAAGGCGCGGCATGTCTTGCAGAAAGGCGATATCGAAGAAGCTCTTGGCGCGGCTGCGGCCATCGGCGACGACACGCTGCAGAAGCGCGCCGGTGAAACCGTGGTACCCGAGTCGTTTACACACGGTAGCTCCGCAGAGCGTGTGCGTTGGTTTAAGGTGGGTATGGAGAGCGGTGACCTGAAGGCCTGCGACACCTTTAACTGATGCGTTTGTCGCCGCCGGCGAAAGCGCCTATTCTACTTGACGCACAAAAAACGGATTCAACATATCCTTATGATTCGCAAAATACTTGTAATTAGCACGGTGAGCCTCGCTCTCGTCGCTGCCGCGTGCAGCTCTACAGACAAAAAAGAAGAACCGGTGAAACCGGTTGTGGTCGAGCCGCCTAAAACAGAACCACCGAAAAAAGAAGAGCCGGTGGTTGCCACCCGTTCGGTCGATACCGGTGCCGTTGTTGAGGCACAGAATGAAAAACTGGCGAAAGTTCCAGTGTTAGGATTACCCCCGTTTGAATCCGGCAAGAAGGTCGATTCTTATGGCAAAGCCTCTCTCGATGCCGCGAAAGCCGCGGTGGCAGACATGCCCGAGGGTTATGTGCTCCAGATCACAGGGCATCATAACCAACACCCCGACAAATCGAAGCGCAAGGGTTATGGCCTGTCGCAACAGCGTGCGAAGCAGATCTATGACTATTTTGTAAAGAACGGCATCCCCAAAGAAAAACTGTCTTACCGTGGTGTGGGTTCCTCTGAAAACGATAAGAGTCTGACACGGGCGCAAAACCGCCGTGTGACTTTCAGAATTGTTAAGGCAGGTGAAGCGGATGAAACTCCGGCGCCGAAGCCGAAACCCAAAACCGAGGTTAAACCAAAACCAGAAATAAAACCCGAAGCCGCGAAACCAGATACAAAACCGGATGTCGCGCCTGCGGCGGCAAAGCCCGATGCAGCACCTGTTGTAGCTCCGGCAGATGCGAAACCAGAGGCAAAGCCCGAGGTCGCACCAGCCGAAGCGAAACCAGAAGCCAAGCCCTGAGCTTGCTGTTTAAAATTGCCGCGCCGTTGCGGTTGCAGTGGCGCGGTCATTGCGCGTCTACTGCGACGAGCGGTGAAATCCATAGCCGTTGCTAATCTGCTTAATCTGAATCCCTATGAGCTCACATAAAAAAAACCGTATCAAGGGGCTGGTTAAATTTCTTCTGACGGTCGCCATTTCCGGCGCTTGTTTATATTTTGCCGCGCGAAAAATTGAATGGCAAAAACTACAGGAAGATTTGCGTGCATTGAATCCGATTTTTATCCTGCTCGCGGGTGGCGTCGGGGCCATCGCCATGGCGAGCCGCGCATTTCGCTGGCATCTGGTACTGACGCGAGAGCGCAGTTTTGCCTACAGCACCAGCTTCTGGGCGACAGCGATCGGCTATCTGGCGAACAATATCTTACCGGCCCGCGCAGGCGAAATTATCCGTTCCGTGGTTCTCGGTCTTGGTGCCGACATCCGCAAGTCGCTGGTTTTAGCCACGGCGCTCACAGAGAGAATTCTCGATGCCGGCATTCTCATGGTGCTGGCTTTTGTGATGATGGCTTTTGCGCCGCAGTTACCCGAAACTATTCGAAAATCATGGCTCGTGTTGCTTCCTGTGATCGGGGGTGTTCTGGTTCTGGTTTTTTTAGCTCCCTTGATGCAAAACTTCTGGCTGCGCCTGGTATCTCTATTACCTGTCGGCGAGCGCCTGCGTGAAAAGATCAGGGGATTACTGATCGGGCTAATGGATGGCGTGCGTAAGTTTTACCATGTGCGCATTCTGGTATTTTTTATATTCATCAGTGTGATTATCTGGCTGACCGACGCCTTGGGCATGATGCTGATTGCGCGCTCATTAGGCAGCGATCTCACGATTCCGCAATCGATGATTTTTATCGCAGCCCTCGGGTTTGCAAGTAGTGTACCTTCGACGCCGGGCTATGTCGGCGTTTTTCAGGCGATTGCCGTGCTGCTTTTACCGGTCTTTGGTGTCAGTGCCCACAGGGCTTTCCTCATTGTTTCGGTTTTTCAAATCGTACTGCTGCTTGTTACTGCGGCCTTTGGTGTTCCCGGTTGGTTTATCATGCAGCGGCGTATCGGCGCCGCAAAACTGGAAAAAGAACTGGCAGAAGAAGAGTGAGCTTTTAAGCGTATTTCAGCAGAAATTCCCGGTACCACGAGCGCGACCGGTTCTCTTCGAGCGCGCTCTTCAGCAATTGTAAGAAATTCCCGATGTCGACCGTCTTCACATCCGAGGTTGATTTAAAGATAAAGGGGATCGCCGTTTGCACCGAATCTTTTTCCCAGAATAATTCTTCTTTGAGCTTCTCTCCGGGCCGGATGCCGGTGAAGACAATCGGGACTTCGCTGTGAGGTTTTTTCCCCGCGAGCAAAATAAGGCGCTCTGCCAGTTCGACAATACGCACAGGTTTACCCATGTCGAGCGCGAGAATGCCCTCCGACTCATCGCGTAGTGCCGCGGCCTGCAACACCAGACGCACAGCCTCGGGAATCGTCATAAAAAAACGCTCCATATCGGGGTGAGTTACCGTGAGCGGGCCACCTTGCTGAATTTGTTCCCAGAACAGCGGCACGACCGAACCCGAAGATCCCAGCACATTACCGAAGCGCACGCTTACGGTTTTTAACCGCCCAGAGCCTAAGCGGGCCAGGTTGTACATCAAGAGTTCGGCGATACGTTTGGTGATACCCATGATATTCTCGGGTGCCACGGCCTTATCGGTTGAGATATTCACGATGCGCACCGTTTCGCCGGGCGGCAGTGTCGCCGCGTATTTGTCTGCGGCAAGAATCAAGTGTGAGGTACCGAGTATGTTTGTGTCGATCGCCTGCAGATGATTGGTCTCCATCAACGGCACATGTTTGTACGCCGCGGCGTGAAAAATAATCTGGGGTTTCTCGGTCGTGATGATGTCGATAAGCCGCCGTTCGTTGCGGATATCTGCGACGGCGCAGAAAATATTTTCGTTCCGGAATTCCTGTTCGAGCTGGTAGACGCCGTGTTCCCATTGATCGATGAGCGTCAGACGCGCGGGTTGAAGCGCCGCAATCTGGCGCGAAAGTTCACGGCCAATCGAGCCTGCCGCCCCGGTGATGAGAATTCTTTTATCCCGTATGGTTTCTTCGACCGGTTTTTCGTCGAGGCGTATCTCGGGCCTTCGTATCAGGTCTTCAATTCGTAGGTTGCGGATATCTGGCGCAAATTCGTGCAGCTTACGGGGTATTACCTTGTATGCGACGGTGAGCCCGGCCAGCGTATCCATCACCTGCTTCAGAAAATCGGGTTTTGCCGGCATGGTGAACCAGATTTCTTTTGCCTGGTGTTTTTCAACAAGCGCGCGCAGCGCAGTGCCGTTAAAGATCTTGTACGGGCCGACATGCCCACCCACCTTATCGGGGTCGTTATCGACGATGGCGGCAATCTGGTATTTACCCAAAAGATCTTCGGCCGAAAGATCTTCAAGCAAGTGGTGCGCAACAGTGCCTGCACCGTAGATAATTACCGGTGTTAATCCCTGTTTTTTGACCAGCGCTTCGGGATTCAGGCGAAAATACCAGAAAAGCCGGTGCAGCAAAGTAAAAATATTCTGCGTAGAAAAGAGGATAACCGCGTGTACGGGGTAGATCCGCCCGTTATAAAACCAGCAGGCCTGCGTTGCCGCAGCGAATAGGAGCGCGACGAAAAAAAGCGTCCGCAGCGAAAAAAAATTCAGATATTTCAGGTTTGCGCGGTAAAGACGCAGCGCCGCCAGAATGCCGACATGCGCGACCGCGGCGGGTAGTGCCCAGGCCCAGAAGGTTCCGGTTGTGAAGAAATATGCGGCGTAGGTGCCGCCGAGAAGTATAAAATCCCCCGCGACGGTCAGCGCATACGGTTTCAGCCGCAGCGATGACACAGAGGGCCCGGGGGGCCGTCGTCTCGCGGATACGTCGTGCATCGCCGGCGTCACAAGACCATTTTCTATGTGCCGCCGGTGGTGCCACATAGAAAATGCTCCTGCATGAAAAATCCTCCGCAGACCGCCGACGCGGTCGCCGATCTGCTTGCGGTCGCGCGCGATCTCAGGGATAAAAACGGCGGCTGCCCCTGGGATCTCGAACAAACCCACGCGAGTCTCGCGAAACACCTGCTGGAAGAATCGAGTGAACTCATTGAAGTTATTGAAAAGGGCGTCGGCGGCGAAAACGACGTAGAGTTCAAAGAAGAGCTGGGCGACGTATTATTCCAGGTTGTGATTCACGCTCAGTTGGCGGCCGAAGAAGGGCGTTTTAATTTTAACGATGTTGCCCGCTTCATCGCTGATAAACTCATCTCGCGCCACCCCCATGTCTATGGCGATGCTGTGGCCGATAATCCCGACCAGGTTCTGAAAAACTGGGAAGCGATTAAAGCGCGCGAGCGGCAGAAAAAACATAATCGCCCCTCGTATCTCGACGGCGTGCCCAAAGCAATGGCGGCCTTGCAGCGTGCCGATCGGTTGGGTGAAAAGGCTGCGCGCATCGGGTTCGATTGGCCAAAAGGCGAAGCAGGCCGTCAGGCGATTCGCGCCAAAGTTACCGAAGAATTGCGCGAGCTCGACGAAGCGATCGGCGAGAATACAGAACGTGCGCGCGAAGAGCTCGGCGATTTACTTTTCGCCGTCGCGCAGTACGCGCGGCGGTTGGGCATTGATCCCGAGGGTGCCCTGCGCGGGGCCTGCAATAAATTTGAAAAGCGCTTTCGTGCGATGGAGACCGTAGCTGCACCGCAGATCGCCGCCGGTAAAGAAATCTCTGCCGACG
Organism: Spirochaetota bacterium; assembly: GCA_017302045.1. Taxonomy (GTDB): domain Bacteria; phylum Spirochaetota; class Leptospiria; order Turneriellales; family Turneriellaceae; genus Turneriella. The sequence continues at coordinate 8,565 of JAFLED010000073.1, read as the reverse complement.
AATGGGATATTCTCTGGAATACGGCTAAAAAATCTTAACGCGGTGGATTCTCTTCCAGGCGATAAAGTGTAACGATCAGGCGGTATCCCGAGGTGTCGAAAGTGTCGTTGATGTTTTTATCGGACCATTTCCACTTGCTGTCAGAGCGCGAGAATGAACCGAGCAGCAAACCATCGGCGCCGCATTTGGCTGCCTCGAGCCTCAGCCGCCGCATGATTTCCTTTCTTTCATAACCAGTACCATACTGTATCGTAATTTCGCCGAGATAGCGGTGTTTTTCTTCGGGCAACGAATAGCCGATCGCGATTTGTTCGGGGGTACGCCGGGGTTCTGCGCAGCCTCGCTCAAAGATGCGTTTATCCATGGCCAGACAATGCAAATGCAGCAAAGAGAAAAACACCGCCGCAATAGTCATCCTGCCGCTGTAACGTAAAGGGGGCAGGGGATGAGACCAGGGGGGCAGTTTCTCGGGTTTTTCCGCCATCTTTCGCTTTGCGCATCCGCTGCGCGCCACAGCCTGACAATATGTTAACGGGGGGCGACAAACTCCGCAACGCCTTTGAAAGCCTCGCGCGCATTGTCGGTACCCGATACGCTCTCTACCCCGCCGACACCGGGTTTGAAGATTACCTTAGAGATGAAACCTATTTAAGAGGAGACGCCTCGCTGGTACTTGCGCCGGCAACGGGTGATGAGGTCGTGGCAATTCTCGCAGAATTGCGCGCACTGCGCGCGCGACATACAAATGAACAACAGCATCTCACGCTGACGCTGCGCGGCGGCGGCAGCGGGCTTTCGGGCGCGGCGGTGCCGGTTTCAGGCATCGTGCTCGATACGGCGCGCATGAATCGCCTGCTCGACGTCGACGAAAAAAATCTCATAGCGAAAGCCGAATGCGGCATCAGGGTGGCTGAAATACAGGCAGCACTCGCGGGAGAAAACTTCGATTATGCGGTCGATCCGTCTTCTGCTGCGTTATGCACGCTCGGCGGCAGCATTGCGACGAACGCGGCCGGGCCTTCTTCTCTCAAGTATGGCACTACGCGTCAGAATCTGGCCGCAGTACGCTTTGTGACATCCGGGGGAGAATTGATCTCTGCCGGGGCGTTGCCGGCGAAAACCTCGATGGGGTTTTCGCTTTCTGATTTGCTGTGCGGCAGTGAGGGGAGGTTGGGTGTTATTCTTGAGGCGGATGTACGCCTGTTGCCGCGCGCCGAAGAGACGGCACTGGTGGTGGGCAGTTTTGGCGACGAAAGCGGCGCGATGGATTTTGTGCTGCAGCTCAGGCAGAGCGGCCTTAGACCCAGGTGCGTCGAAATCGTCGACGGGTACAGCATGCGACTTGCGGATTTTTCTCTCGCCGGTGAAGCGATGCTGATGATCGAGCTCGATGGCTCTGCGGCGCAGGTCGCGCACGATCTCGAAAAATTGCAGGCGCTGCGGCCCGCTATCGACTGGCTTCTGGCCCGCGGGCAGAGTGATCGTGCCGGCTTGTGGAAAAAACGCAAATCGATCACGCAAGAACTAAAAAAGCGTTTTGCTTTCAAACTCGGTGAAGATATCGCCGTACCGCTGACTGCTCTCGCACACACCGCGGCTTTTGCGCGCACGCGCGCCGCCGAACGAGGGGTCGAAACCGCAATCTGGGGGCATGCGGGGGATGGCAACCTGCATGTGAACTATTTGCTCGAAAAGGCCGCTGACCTTCCGGTTCTGGATATATTAATGAAAGAACTTGCGTATGAAGTCACACGGGTCGGCGGCGCTATTTCGGGCGAACACGGTTTGGGCCGTCTGAAGAAAAAATTTGCCCGCGCGGTTTTACCCGCGGCCTACTTTAATGCGCAAGACCGCATCAAAGCTGCTTTCGATCCCGATTGTATGCTGAACCCTGCTCTGGAACTACCCGCGTGAGCGACTACGCGCGGGAACACGAGGCTTTGCTGCCCGCGATACGCGAGGCGGGTGCGGCGGTGATGCGGTTTTTTACCAGCAAGAGTTACGACGTTAAACATAAAGATCCCGAGAACCCCGTCACCGATGCAGACTTTGCCGCGAACCGGGTCATCACCGCGGCGTTGCGCTCTCTTTTTCCCGGCGATGCGATTCTCAGCGAAGAGAGCGAAAGCCCCGCCGAACGCGAACTGATGGGGCGCGAACGTTTTGAAAAAAAACGCGTCTGGATTATCGACCCCATAGACGGCACGCGCGAGTTTATCAAAGGCCGGGAACAGTTTGCGGTCTCGGTCGGGCTTGTCGAAAATGAACAGGCGGTGCTGGGTTTTATCCATAACCCCGCGCGCGGTTATTTGCTGAGCGGCGGGCCCGGGCTCGGGCTTTTTCTCGACGGTAAAAAATTTTCCGCGCCGCCGCGCCAGGCATTCCAGCCGCCCGAAAGTTATCCTCAAATCGTCGTCTCGCGCAGCGAACGCAAAAACGGCCACCTGAAACATCTCGAAAAATTTTACGGAGATCTCGAAGGTAATGCGCTCGGCTCCATCGCGTACAAGCTCGCCCTCGTCGCCGACGGCACTTATGATCTGGCGGTTTCGGTGAAACCAAAGAACGAATGGGATATCGCCGGCGGCGCAGCGCTGGTGGCCGCGGCGGGTCTAGAGCTGCGCGAAGGAAATTTCGCACCGATGAAATTCAATAAACCGCAGACCGAGTCTCTGGGGCTTATCGCGGGTACGCGCGAGGCGTGCGTATGGTATCGGAGTATTATTTCTTCTTAAAGAACTTGTAGTACATCGTTTCGAAAAACCAGTATAAGACAAGAAACAGCCGGTGCCAGCGGTATGGTTTATTGATCGTGCGCCACAGCCAGGTGTATCCCGCAGCGGCCATAAACATCGGCGCTTTTTTCTTTGTGCCCGCAAGCGTATCGAAGGCGCCGCCGACATTGACGATGATTAGATCGCCCAGCTGCGAACGATTTTCTTCGATCCAGCGCATGCCACGGTGATAGCCCATACCCACAAACAGAATATGCGGGTCAGTCTTGCGTACGGCTTCGAGTACGCGCGATGCCGCGGGTCCCTTGAGGTAGCCGTTGTGGCGGCCGACAATCCTCAGGCCTGCGAACGAGCGCCGAAAGTTCGTATAGAGTTTTTCCAGAACTTCGTCGCGCGAACCCAAAAGAAAAACCGTGTATTCCTTCGCGTGGGCAATCCGTATGAGGTTCATCGCATACGCAACGGTCGAAATCAGCTCGGGCAGCGGCTGCCGCAGCGCGCGCGCCATATAAAGCATGCCCGAACCGTCGGGCAGATTGATGAAAGCCTCATTCGCCATCGCCAGCATACGTTTTCTGAAACGCACCCAAACGTAACGGTAAGGGTCGAAGGGAAAAACCAGTTGCGGCCCGAATTGCCCGCTCGATTTACTCTTCTTCTCGCGCATCTTGTCGAGGCGGTGTATCGAGTGCGCTACCAGGTCGGCGGATGTCGCCTGATAAAAAGGAATTTTACCGAGATAGATGCGCCGTGCCGCTAGCAGCGAAGTGTCGATGTTTTTGTATTCGAGAATCGGGTCGGAATCGTCTTTATTCGTTAAGACGGGATCTAGGCTAAAATCGTTTCTCATGATAAATTAACGCGCCGCACAATGAAATTATGTCGCTTCTTCGAGGGGCCGAGTCCATGAACACGGTGTCAATGATTATGCTACACCCCGACAGGGGTATTCCCGTGTAAAAAAACCTTCAGCAATCCACATTAAAGGACGACTATTTATCTAGGCCAAGGATGGCCCAATTTATGTTTTGCCCAGGGGCAAAACACGTTACAAGGAAGTAACTATGGCTCGGAGACTCGCCAACAAGGGCAGGCGAAATTTGCCCAAAACGACCGAACTCGGACGAAAGTCATTTTCATCGACCGAAGCTCGTATCACCGAATATAAACAGCGCATCCGCGACCGGGATTACCTCGAGTTTGCCATCGACCGCATCGCCATCGAACTCACGCATTTTCTCACCAAATAATGCCTGAGTCGCTCTACGCCAAGATCAGGGCACGGAGCGGCGACTTTGCCAACACGCTGCCCAATAAAAAAGAGGCCGGCCGTTTCGTCGGCGCTTTGCTCGATTTTCTTTTTGCCCACAGCTATAATACCCAAAGCCAATCCGCTGCAGAGTGGGATGCAGCTCTCGCGGCGCATGAGAAAAACCTCACTGCATTACTTTCACCCTTCACGGGCACGGCCAAAGCTGCCGAAATCGCCGGTCATTTTTTTCGCGACGAATTGCCGGCGCTCTACGATGTCCTTTGGCAAGACGCCGAAGCGGCGTATGCCGGCGACCCCGCGGCGCAGAATATCCAGGAAGTGGTGCTCGCGTATCCTGGGTTTTACGGCGTCGCCGTCTACCGCATTGCCCACCATCTGTATTCCCTGAATATTCCCACGCTGCCGCGCCTCTTCAGCGAACACGCGCATGAGAAAACCGGCATCGATATACACCCCGGGGCCAAAATCGGCCGGTCGTTTTTTATGGACCACGGCACCGGCATCGTGATCGGCGGTACGAGTATCATCGCCGACAATGTCAAGATCTACCAGGGTGTAACGTTGGGAGCTCTCTCTGTTCAGAAAAATCTCGCGAGTACAAAGAGGCATCCGACTATCGAAGAAGGTGTCGTCATCTATGCCGGTGCGACAATTCTCGGTGGCGACACGGTGATCGGCCGCCATTCGGTCATCGGTGGCAATACGTGGCTCGTCGAAAGTGTGCCGCCATATTCGATCGTCTATCACAAAAGCGAAGTGAAAGTGCGTACTGCGAAAGAGCTTTCGTCGGTTATCGATTTTTCAATTTAACTTTCAACTTCACGGCCGACAACAACCATTGCCTGCCTGCCCTGGTAGGGAATCACGAAACCCGTCGATTCGACGGTGATGATTTTACCGTCGATACGCACCACCTTGCGTTTGAAGGGCGGCAGTTTTACATCAGAACCCGTTTGCATGAGTTTCTGAATGCGTTCGACCGCCTCGGCGCGCGAATCGGGGTGGGTGAATTCAATGCCGTTAATGCCGATGAGCTCTGCGGGCGTTTTCACGCCCATCATGTGCGCGGCTGCGGGGTTCGCATAAACGACAAAACCCGATTGGTGTATAATAACGGCATCGTGTATGCCTTCTACGATCTTGTCGAATCGCTCTTCGCTTTCTCTGAGCGCCTGCTCTGTCTTACGATTGCCAGATACATCGGTGACCATCGCGAGGGCCCCGATGACATTGCCTTCGATATCGGTGATGGGGTTTGTGCTTGCCAGAGTCCAGATCTCGTGGCCCTCTTTGTGTTCGAAAGCGAATTCATGCGTCTCCTGAACCCCCGAGTTACGGCGGCTTAACAGGGCCATCGCAGCGTCGCGCCGCGCCGGTTTCATAAAATCGGTAAAATCTCTGCCGTACATCGTTGCCGGCGAATAACCCAGCATCTGCGCCATGCGCGCGTTGGTGAATGTGGTTTTGCCGAGTGTGTCTATGGTCCATACGCCTTCTTCAGACCTCTCGACCAGACGCTGAAAGTCGATCGAGGTTTTTCTGAGCGCGTGATCTGATTCGCGTCGGCGCGCTTCTTCTCGGCGGTAGGCTTCGACGAGTTCGGCATTTTTACGCAGCGCGACACGCCGCTCATTAAATACCGTCGCGAGCGCCATACCAACCGTTGACAGCGTAACCAGAAAGAGCCAGATGTTGAGATAGCTGAGCGCGCCTGCCGGGCTAAGGCCCCCCTGCGTGCGCGTGCCTGCGAGCGCCATCGCGACGATAATCGAAGTGATGAAGAGCGTCGCATGCCGCCCGAAGCGCATTGCGGCCCAGGCAACGGGTATGAAGACGAGAAATCCGTGCGCATACCCCAGCATGTTTTCGGCCGGCGAAGCGAGCAGAAAATAACCGGTGCCGACAGTCACGGCAGTGCCGATAACACCCTCGGCGATATATTTTGCGTCGAACCATCCCGCTGGCAAGCGGCGCCAGATCAAGAGCAGCGGGGTCAGAGATAAGATGCCGAGCGAGTCGGCCATCCACCATTCGCGTGCATAAAACCAGAAAGCAGCGGGCGGGGTGGTAAACTTAGTAATCGCGGCGGCGGCAATGAGGGCTGCCGGTAGCGGCAACAAGACACCTGCGAAGAGAACGAATTTCAGGTAGTCGGTTGCTTTATCGAAGCGGGCGTCGATACGCGCGATGTTCAATAACCAATAGCGTGCGATAAAAATTTCAAGCGTGTTGGCGAGGGTGAAGAATATCTGTACGATACCTTTTTCCGGAGCGAGAAATCCGGCGATGGTGCATGAAAGCAGCGTCGCGAATGCATAGGCATAACCGCCTAAAAGCACCGCCGCGAGGGCGATACCCGTGGCGGGCCAGAACAACGTCACCAGCCCGGCCGAAGAAAAAAAATAAGGAGCCCCGAGAGTTACCGCGAGATGAACGCTAAAAAAAGCCGCGAGTCGCAACAGCGCGGGGCCATTCCATTTTGCCGGCGGCGGGGTACTCACGGGGGCATAGTTGCGCGCGTTTCGTGGCAAGTAAAGGGAAAATGAAAATGATTTCATTGCACAAGCACCCTTAATGCTTGCCGTCTATGCCGTATGGGTAAAATTGGCCCGATGAAAATTCACCACCTGCAGACGGCGAGCTTTTGCCCCTATGGCGGCCCCTTGCTGCATGACAGGGGTTTAGCGGGCGGCGACGCGCATCTTATCTGTCATTCGCTGCTCATCGAAACCAACGACGGCCTTGTGCTCGTCGACACCGGTTTCGGCATAGACGATCTGAACGAGCCTAAAGAGAGACTGCCAGCGGCCTTGCTCGCGCTGATGAATATCAAATGGGATCTCGGCCTCACCGCAGCGCAGCAGGTTGAAAAGCTGGGGTTTAAGCGCAGCGACGTGCGCCATATTATTCCGACCCACCTCGACCTTGATCATGCCGGTGGTATGCCCGATTTTCCGAAGGCGCAGGTACACATCTACGAAGACGAATATTTCGCGGCGATGCATCCGCAGACGCTGAACGAGAAACAGCGCTACCGCCAGGTCCATTGGCGCCACCTGCCCGACTGGCAGCGTTATAATCTTGAAGGCGAATCTTGGTTCGGTTTTCCCGCGGTAAAACCTCTCTTGGGCGCGGGCAAAGACGAGATTCTGCTGGTTCCCGTCACCGGCCATACGCGCGGGCACACCGCCGTCGCTGTGAAAGGCGATCACGGCTGGTTGCTGCACTGCGGCGACGCGTATTTTCACAAAGGCCAGCTCGATCTCGAACACGAACATTGCCCGCTCGGTCTCGATCTCTTTCAGCGCATCATGGCGGTCGATAACGAAGCCCGCACCGAGAATGTGAACCGGCTGAGAGAACTCAAGCGCGGCCACCAGCACGAGGTTGAACTTTTCAGCGCGCACGATAAAGACGAGTTTGAACGTTTAGCCGCGCGCGCGGCGGTCTGAAATTGGATAGCGGCGCGCTACAGCGTTCGGTAAACGAATTTTTCCATAAGTATTTTCCCAATTCGGCGTTTACTAAATTTTTACTCGGCCTTGCCGACTATGCCTGGTTCGCGCGTAAGGTGTTTCGTACCGCACTGCACCTGCGCGGTAAACACCTCGATACGTTCATACGCGTGGTCGTCAACCAGGTGCGTTTTACCGGTGCGCAGGCTTTTCCGATGCTATCGGTCATCGCGCTTTCGATTGGCGGTACAACCATCATTCAGGCGATCACGTTTCTGCCGAAACTCGGGCAAGAAGACTTCATTGGTAATCTTTTGCGCCTTGTCATTATCCGCGAAGTCGGGCCGCTCTTAACCGCGATTATTGTGCTCGCGCGCTCGGGTTCGGCAATCACCGCCGAGATGTGCACGCAGAAGATGCACCGCGAAATCGATTCGATGGAAATGATGGGCATCAATCCGCATCTCATCATGGTCTTACCGCGCCTTGCGGGCGGTGTGATATCCCTCGTGCTGCTGATTATCTATTTCGACGTGATTGCGATTATCGGCGGTTACCTGATATCGCTGCTCGTCACCTCTTTTCCGTTTTCTACCTTCGTCGATTCGATCGCCAAATCGATCACGATGACCGATCTGCTTTCGACTTTTATTAAGTCGGTGCTCTCGGGCCTGTTGATTCCGCTGACCTGTACGTATTACGGCTTCAAGCCCGAATCGCTGTTCCAGATACCGATCTTTGTCTCGAAGGCGGTGATCCGCTCGCTCTTTGCCGTGTTCTTGCTAAATGCCTTTATTTCGGTACTGTTCTATCTATGAAATTCGCACTGCGTCATTTTCTGCGGGGCGGATTACTCGCGTTGCTGTGTACGGCGACCGTGCTGCATGCGGCGCCCGCGACTGCGCAATATATTCCCGAAGATAAAATACAGCCCCCTTCGCCATTCAAAATCGCCGCGATCGATTTTCTGCTACCCGGTTACGGTACCTTTGTGCAAAACAAAACGGGCTTTGCCGCTTTCTACTGCGCGGCGAATATTGCCAATCTGACCCTGATTTATCTTGCCTGGCGCAACTGGCGGTTTTACGAATCGGCGTATCAG
>JAFLED010000072.1 GCA_017302045.1 Spirochaetota bacterium | reverse complement strand
CGCCGATACGATAAAAATCGACCGATCGTTTGTGCACGGTATCAAACCCGGCCTCAAGAACTATGAAATCGTCAAAGCCATGCTCGCGCTCTCGCAAAACCTGAATCTAGAGGCGGTCGCAGAAGGTGTAGAAACCGACGAAGAAAGAATCTGGCTGGGCAAACTCGGCTGCGAATACGCACAGGGTTTTTTATTTTCGCACCCGTTAACCGAAAAAACTGCGGGTGAGTTGCTGGGGATATGATGACACTCGCCGCATTTAATGCCTTACCTGCCGCCGAAGCTGAAAAGTATCTCAAGGATTGTAATGCAGCCGAGCGCTGGGCGAGGCAACTGGCGGCGGCACGCCCATTCGCCGACGTCGCCGCCTGGAAACACAGTGCCGAAACAATCTGGCGCTCGCTGGGCGAATCAGATTATCTGCAGGCTTTCGAAGCACACCCCATGATCGGCGACGTCGAATCCTTACGTAAGAAGTATGCCTCGACGAAGGCGATGGCATCGGGCGAACAATCGGGTGCAACCGGTGCAGACGAGGCGGTACTCGCCGAATTGGCAAAACTCAACCGGGAATATCTGGATAAATTCGGGTTTATTTTTATCGTTTTTGCAACGGGGAAATCCGCCGCAGAAATGCTGGCGATTCTGAAAAGCCGCATCGGCAACGACCGAACAACAGAGATACGCAACGCGGCCGCAGAACAGCTAAAAATCTCATTGCTGAGAATCGATAAGCTGCTTGCAGCCAATGCGTAGCCGGCTTATTTAACCCGGGTACCGCAGCTTTTCACGTTCGCGGCCGTCGGGCATGAGCCTGTACCCGTGCGTTTGCAACCCTGTTGTTTGCAATACTTATCGCCTGCCGATTCATTGCCGACAGAGAAACCCTGGACCAAAAAAGTGCATAAAAGAGTCGCGGCGGCATACGCCACAGGCGAACTGGCGGTTAGCCATGAAATCGATCAGCACACACATACTCGATATTTCACGGGGCAAGCCTGCTGCAAATGTACCGGTAAAACTCGCATATCTGCAGGGCGGCACTTTTAGCGATGTCGCTGCAGGTACAACCGATGCTGACGGCCGTGTGCGCGACTGGCAATTTACGATGGCGGCAGGCACGTACCGCATTCGGTTCGAAATCGCTGGCTATTTCGAAAGCCTGAACGAAAAATGTTTCTATCCCTACGTTGAAATTGTATTTCATGTTGATAACGCCGGGCAACATTATCACGTACCGCTGCTATTGAGCGCGTTCGGTTATTCGACGTATCGGGGAAGCTGAGAGATTTTTTTGCGTCAGTGCCTCGCTAAAATTTGGTTTATCACGCTGTGCTCAGGTTTCATAGGCACCGTCGGTGCAAGCGGATATCACCCTGAAGAAGTCCGCGGTATCGGCGTGGGTGCCGATTTCAATTCGACGGGGGCAAATCCGGTACCCGCTGTTGGCTTATTATGGGCCGATTTCGGTTATCTGAGCTACCACGCGCGCGCAACACTCGCCTACCGACCCAATGACGAAACTGTCTTTATACGCGGGGGTGTCGCCGCCGGCTTTATTCTCGTACTTTTAAATTTTGACCTGACTTACCAAACCGGGCCGCAGCGCTCGGCGGGTATGTTTTGGGGGTTGTCTTCTTTTATCAGCGGCGCCTCGATAACGCCTGAAATTTTCGCAGGCTACCAGACAAACTTCGCCACAGGCGCAGAGAATTTTTTTCTGATCGGCGCGAGACTTTATCTGAACCTCGCCGAGTTCCGAAAACGCTGAATCGCTTTAGACGAGAACTGCCGCGCCTTTGATTTGCGCGAAAAGCGACAATCCCGCCTTTGCCCCCAGCGAAACCTGCGATAATCGCGTGATGCGCGCCAGCAGCGGAGTACCCCCCAGATCGACTTGCAGCAAAACGGCAGAGGGCGATGCTGCGACGAGGTCGGTAACCGTCACCGGAAAGATGTTCAGAATGCTCGAATTACCGGCTTGCGTTAAAGCGAGACTGACATCGCTTGCGGCAATGCGCAGGCGCACTGCGCTGCCAACAACCGCGGCGATGAGTGGCACTCGAAATTCAAAGCCACCCACCGAAATATGCGTCAGTTGCCATTCTTCGTCGTGGCGCATAACAACCCCCCGTAGCACCGACTCTGCGTCGGCGGCATGCGCCAGAGGTAAATCGAGCCGAGTCAGCAAATGGCCCGTGGCACCGGTCGCAATAATGCGGCCCGCTTCGATGAGCAGCATCTCGTCGGCCAGGTTTGCTACCTCGTCGAGCGAGTGGCTCACGTATAAAATGGGGATACCCATCTTCTCAGCGATACGCCTCAGCAGTGGATAGATCGTTCTTTTGGTAGTTTCGTCGAGAGAAGCGAGAGGTTCGTCCATTAGCAGCAGGGACGGCGAACTCAGTATCGCCCTCGCCAACGCAACTAGCTGGCGTTCGCCGCCCGAAAGCGTCATCACGCGGCGCTGCAGAAGAGACCCGATTCCCATGAGAGCCACGGTCTCTGCCAAATGAAATTGCCGCTTACCGGCGGGGCGACGCGCATAACCATAGAGTAGATTTTTTTCGACCGAGAGGTGTGCAAACAGATCCGACTCTTGAAAAATGTAAGCCAGGCCTCGGCGGTGGGTTGGCAGAAATTCTTTCTCTCGCTGCCAAATGGCATCGCCGACGGATAGAAACCCCCTGGCTGCCTCAAGGCCTGCGAGCACACGCAGTAATGTGGTTTTGCCTGAACCGGTGCGGCCGAATACGGCGGTTATTCCCCGCAGCGGAATGTCTATTTGGACATCGAGATTAAAAGCCCCGCGTGCAAATTGTAAACCTGCCTGCAGACGCATCAGAATCTCAGCGGTTGCGCCCGGCGGCGCAGAAAGTAGACCGCAAACAGAATGAGAAACGAGAATAAGAGCAGACTCAATGCCAAAACATGCGCTTCGCCAAACCGCAGCGCCTCGACATGGTTATAGATGACCGTCGACACAACCTGCGTACGGCCCGGAATATTACCGCCAATCATGAGCACAATGCCGAACTCACCCACGACGTGTGCGAATGTCAGCACAGCCGCAGTGAGGTAGGCAGGCCAGGTTGACGGTAAGGCCACCGAGAAAAAGCGATCGAGCCCTGAAGCGCCTAATGTGGCCGCCACTTCGAGCGGTCGGCGGCCCAGGGCGGTAAATCCGTCGCGGATCGGGCCAACCGCGAAAGGCAGCGAATAGATCACCGAACCCAAAACCAACCCGGGGAACGAGAAGGCCAACTGTATGCCTGCGATTTTTTCCAGGAATTTACCCACCGGGCCAGCGGGCGAGAGCGCAATAAGAATATAAAAGCCCAGCACCGTCGGGGGCAAAACCAGCGGCAACGCAACGATGGCTTCGACGGCGGCTTTAAGCCGCGATTCGCTGCGTGCGAGCCACCAGGCAATCGGCGTTGCGATCAGAATAAGAATACCCGTCGTTACAACAGCGAGTTGCAGCGTGAGCCAGAGTGCGGCTTGATCGGTGGCAGACATGGCTTACAGACCCGCGATAAATTTCCTAAGGTTCTGCAGGTAACTTTCATCGGCGTCGACACTGCCAATCATTAGGCTTCCTTCGACCGAGGTGAGAATGACGCGCGCGAGTACCTGCGCCTCGGCCGGTTTTTTGCCTGCGGCTTTAAGTTCGTTAATCAACCATTGTTCGAGTTGATTAAAGAAGGCCGAAATCGCCGCGCGGGCACGTTCTGAAATCTGCGCCGATTCTGCCGCCAGTATGCCCGCGGTGCACTGCCGGTTTTGCAGTTTGTCATGAATTAAATCGACGAGAGCAAGCAACCTCTCTTTGCCGGGCCGCAACGACTGCGTCGAAGCATTTGCGGCCTGCAGAGTCTGTTTACTGTAATCGTCGATCAGCGCTTCGATAAGATCGTCTTTTTGCGCAAAATAATAATGCACGCTTGAGGACTTGATACCCAGCTTCGCCGCAAGCTCGCGAAAGCTGAGACTGGCGACGCCTTTCTGCTGCAACTCGAGATTCGCGAGTTGCAGAATTTCGGCGCGCTTGCTCATGCGTTACGCCTCTGCTTCGACGTAATGCGCAAAGACGCTGTCTGCGACATTCTTGAGCCTAAGCCGAACCTGCTGCACACTTTTTACTCCGCCGCGTAATTTCGCAAACAACGAATGGCTGACGAGTATGCCGCCCGGACGGCAAGCCTTTTGCAGGCGAGCGGCGATATTCACGGCGTTACCGATCAGCGTATTGTCGCGGCGGTTTATACCGCCGACATTCGCACGTATTGCGGGGCCGTTGTTGAGGCCCATCGTGAAAGAAAGTATACGTTTCCCTTCGGCGGCGCGTTTTTGATTGAGCCATGCCAGCACCTCGCTGATGCGCAGCGCCGTGGCGACGGCGGTCGCATCGTCGTGGAAAATGCAGAACAGCTGATCTCCGACGAATTTATCGATATCGCCATGGTTCTCGAAAACGATATCGACGATGGGGTTAAAATACGCGTTGAGCAACTCGACTGTGCCAGAGGGGCCCAGCTGCTCGCTGAGTGCAGTGAAGCCGACAACGTCAAGAAAGAGATACGTGCCTTGCACCTCTTCGTCGTGAATTTCCATACCGCCGTTTTCTGCGGTGATGTCGGCGCGCTCCCAGACACTGCGTGAGGTATATTGTTTAATGAGGTTTTCGAGCGAAATGGCCTTACGGGTGGTTTTCGCGAGTTCGCCGAGATTGTGCCGCAACTCGATCTGGGCCATCGCCTGCCGCGCCAGCATCTTGAGTCGCTGTAACTGATCGTCAGACATCGCGCGCGGCTTATTGTCGAGTACGCAGAGAGTACCCAGATTGTAACCATCGCGCGTCTGCAGGGGAGTTCCCGCATAGAATTGCATGCCATTTTCAGGTCCCTCGCCGTCGTCGCTGAAACGCGGGTCTGCTGCGAGGTCGGGTATAACCAACCCGTCATCATTCAGAATCGCATGCGAGCAGGGCATACCCGATCGCGGCATCTGGGTCGCTTCGATACCAACGGCGGATTTCAACCACACACGGTCTTTGTCGACGAGGGTAATGAGACTTACCTGGGTGCCGCAGATATCTGCTGCAAGGCGGGTCAGATCGTCGAAAAGCTGTTCTTTTTCGCTATCGAGAATGTCGTAACGCCGCAGCGCGGCAAGGCGTTGATCTTCGTTGATAGGCAGGGGGGCAGTCAATGTTGCGGGCATGGGAATCTCCTAATATTAATCTATCTACTGATAGATATATGATACTTGAAAACCAAATCACCGGCTACTTTTTCTTGCTCTCACGTATGGGTTCAGCGCACTTCATAACCATACGTGCGGATGACCTGCTTTGCTGCTGCACTCTTCAAAAAATCGAGAAACTGTGCCGCGGCCGCCCCGGCTTTGATTTGAATGGCCTGCTGCACCAGTGGTTGATAATATTTCTGCGGCACGATGTAGAACGAACCTGGGGCTTTTTTGTCGGGGCTTTGCAGTTGCGAGAGCGCCACAAAGCCGAGTTCGGCATTGCCAGTACTCACAAACTGGTAGGCCTGCCCGATATCTTGACCCATAACAACCCGCCCCGCGAGATTATCCCAAAGTTTGCGCGCCAGCAGATACTCCTGCGCAGCACGCCCATACGGTGCGACTTCGGGGTTGGCAATCGCTATAAATTTAAAACCGCCCGCTTCGAGCACCTTGACCGCCGCATCGACATAACCCGGCTTCGGGCTCCACAGGGCTATTTTGCCCGTGGCATAGGTAAAGCGCGTACCCGGCAGCGCGAGATTTTCAGATTCGAGCAGTTGCGGATGTTTCGCGTCGGCAGCGAGAAAAATTTCGAAGGGCGCGCCCTGTTTGATCTGCACGTAAAATTTGCCCGTCGCACCGAATGCCGGCACGACTCTGTGCCCGGTCTGTTTTTCAAAAGCCGCGGCGAGAGGCACGATGGCATCCGCAAAATTCGCGGCAACCGCAATGCGTACTTCGGCGGCCTGCAGGTGATAGCCTGCGAAAGCCAGAACGAAAAAGAATCTTATATGGTTCATGACCACATGCAGGTCAGATTCCCAGACAGGTCGTCTGCGAAAAAGCATTCGAACCCTGGAATGGGATGACGGAGTAACTGCATTATCGCTACGGGAAACCATGGCGCCGGCATCTTACCGCGATCTTTGCCTCGTCTGCAACCGTGCGCGCAAAACCTGTTTCTGCAAATACACGAAACCGTTTCAAACACGCACGCGTTTCGTCATTCTCATGCACCCGAAAGAATTTAAAAGACAGCGCACAGGTACGGGGCGCGTCACAAACCTGTCTTTAATCGGCTCGAGAATTTTTGTCGGTGAAGACTTCACGCAACATACAGAACTCAATGCCATGCTCGCGGACACTGCTTTGCGGCCATTTCTGCTGTTTCCTGGAGCGAGTGCCATCAACCTTTCCGCAGAGCCGCTACCGCCTAGCGTCGATAATCAGGTACCGCTGGTGATCATTCTCGATGCAACCTGGCAAAGCGCGCGCAAGATGCTGCGCCTGAGCCAAAATCTGGGTGCATTACCGCGGATTACCTTCGGTTATGAAGCGGCCTCGCGGTTCGTTATCAAACGCCAACCTTACCTGCAGGCGCTTTCTACTATCGAAGCTGTCTACCACGTGCTGCAAAATCTTGAGCGCACCGGCTATGAAAGACTCGAGAACAGGCATGCGGCTTTGCTCGAAACACTCAACGCCATCGTCGATTTTCAGCTGCGCTGCGCCGCCGACCCGGCATTGCCCTCGCACCGTCTCGGTAAAAAGTCCGCAGAACGCGTGGTATCCGCTGCGCCCGCCAGGGCCGGTTTGTGAAAAACGCTTGCGGACGAATAACCGTTACGCAGCCTCACCACAAATGTTTAATCTACCCGCCGGCGTCACGATCAGCGAAGACGCCATAAAAAAATCTTCTCCCGCATTTGCCGATGTACTGACTAAAGACGCTCTCGAGTTCGTCGCCACGCTCGTACGCCAATTCGAACCGCGGCGCCAGGAGTTGCTGGCGGCGCGTATCGCGCGTGCGAAACGCCTCGAAGCGGGTGAAAAACCCGATTTCCTGAAAGAAACCGAGAACGTGAGGAAATCCGACTGGGTTGTGGCAAAACTGCCGAAAGACCTCGAATGCCGACGCGTCGAAATCACCGGCCCGGTCGATCGTAAGATGGTCATCAATGCGCTGAACTCGGGCGCCGACAGTTACATGACCGATTTCGAAGATTCGAATACCCCCAACTGGCCAAACCAGATTCAGGGGCAAATTAATCTCGGCGACGCCATTCGCCGCCGCATCGATTTTGAACAAGGCGGCAAACAGTACAAGTTGGTTGAAAAACCGGCAACCTTGCTGGTGCGCCCGCGCGGCTGGCATCTCGATGAAAAGCATGTTCAGGTGGATGGCAAACGTATCTCGGGCGGTATTTTCGATTTCGGCCTCTTCTTCTTTCATAACGCGAAAGAACTGCTGAACCGCGGTAGCGGGCCGTATTTTTATCTGCCAAAAATGGAATCGCACCTCGAGGCCCGCCTGTGGAACGACGTTTTCGTCGCCGCGCAGAAAATATTGGGCATTCCGCACGGAACGATACGCGCGACGGTACTGATCGAAACCATACTTGCTGCATTTGAAATGGATGAAATACTCTATGAACTGAAAGACCACAGCGCTGGTCTTAACGCAGGCCGGTGGGATTACATCTTTTCCTGTATCAAAAAGTTTAAGAACGATAAAAATTTCTGCCTCGCAAACCGCGCCGAGGTAAAAATGACATCCCCTTTTATGCGCAGCTATGCCTTGTTGCTGCTGAAAACCTGCCACCGTCGCGGCGCACCTGCCATCGGCGGCATGAGCGCGCTGATACCGATCAAGAACGACGCTGCCGCGAATGAAAAGGCATTAGCGGGCGTACGCGCCGATAAGGCGCGCGATGCCGGTGACGGTTACGACGGCGGCTGGGTCGCGCACCCGGGCCTCGTCCCGATCGCGATGGAAGAATGGAAAAGGGTTCTGGGGGACAAAGCCAACCAGATCGATAAACAACGCCCCGATGTGAATGTGGCAGCAGCCGATTTGATGAACTTTCAACCCGAGACACCGATCACCGAGCAAGGCCTCAGCTACAACATCAACGTCGGTATTCACTACCTGGGTTCATGGCTCGCGGGCAACGGTTGCGTGCCCATTCACAACCTCATGGAAGACGCGGCTACTGCCGAGATCTCGCGTTCGCAGGTCTGGCAGTGGATTCGGTCTGAAAAGGGCAAGCTCGATGACGGTCGCAAAATCACGGCGGAGCTCGTGAAGTCGATGGTACCAGGCGAACTCGAAAAAGTAAAGGCGATTACGGGCGGCGGTTCGACTTACGACGAAGCAGCGAAAATTTTCACGGAGATGTCGACATCCGACAACTTTGCCGAATTTTTGACCCTGCCCTTGTATGAAAAAATTTAGCGTCGCAGCCGTGATATTGACGCTGGCCTGTGCAGGTAAGCCGGGCGGCTTCAAGGATAACAGGGATCAGCGGAGCTATAAGACTGCCACAGTCGCTGGGACGCTATGGATGGCCGAGAATCTCGAATGGCCGGTACCGGGTTCCGAATTCTATAACCGAAAAAGCGGCTCACCGCGGGTCTACCGTTTTACCGAAGCGCAAAAGGCCTGCCCCCAAGGCTGGCGGTTACCCAAAGTGAGCGAACTCATCGCGCTATTTTCGCGGTATGGCAAGATCTCGTACAGTGGTGATAAGAAAGAATTCACCGACCGGTTTGGCGAATACGCCCCGCAACAGACTGCGCTGACTTATTATAAACTGACTGGCGACAGTGAGATGAATTTTCCGGCCATAGGCCCGGATACCGCCCAGGGACACCGCTCGATGGTTTGGTCGGGAGAGGTTGCGGAGCCTGGCCGTGTCTATGCAATCTATTGGCGCGGTGTCGATGCATACATTGAGCACACCAGCGTGCATTTCAGCAGCTATCCAGTGGAGTACTTTGGTTTCATACGCTGTGTAAAAGAATCTTAGGTTTTCGGCCTGTCTCAGATAGGTGCCATGACCCATGGCAGACAAAAAACGCGACGACCTGCTGGTCGAAACCCTCAACCCAGACATGGGCTATTTTTTCCGGACGAGTAAAAAGCTCTATGAAACACGCACTAAGTTCCAGGATCTCGAAGTGCATGAATTGCCCCGCCACGGCCGCATGCTGCGCCTCGACGGCGTCTTTCAGACATCAGACCGCGACGAATTTCTCTACCACGAACCGCTGGCCCATGTGGGCGGCATCACCGTCGACGGCCCGAAAAAAGCCCTTGTGATCGGCGGCGGCGACGGTGGCGCAGCAGAAGAGTTTCTCAAATACAAAACGATTGAAAAAGTTGTGATGGTTGAGCTCGACGGCGGTGTTGTCGATGCATGCAAAGAACATATTCCCGGAATCTGCGGTAACGCATTCAACGATCCCAAACTCGAACTTTTGATCGAAGATGGTATTAAATACGTTTTCGAAACAAAAGAGACCTTCGATCAGGTTCTGCTCGATCTCACCGACCCTTTTGGGCCTTCGATCGAACTCTACACGCATGAATTCTATGCGCAGATTTCAAAAATTCTGACGGACAAGGGCATCCTCAGCCTGCATATTGAGTCGCCGATCACACGCCCCGAACTGTTCAGTAAGCTCTACTGGACACTAAAATCGGTTTTCCCGATCGTGAAGCCCATGACGAATTATGTCCCGTTGTATGGTACACTCTGGGGTTTTGCTCTGGCGTCGAAAACGCAGGACCCAACAACCGTCGACAAGAAGACGATTCTCGATCGCCTCGCGAAGCACAGCCTGGGCAAGCTGCAGTTCTACAACGAAGACACGCACCATTCGCTGTTTGCATTGCCAAACTACGTGCGTGAAATGATAAAAGACGAACAAAAGCCGATTCGCAAGGGAGACACCCTGCCCGTACCGGCCGGCTCGAAGCGAAACCTTTCGCTGTACGAAGCGGAGTAAACGAGGCGACGACGATTTCGTGTTTTTTACGACAAGTTTTTTTGGCTGAAAAAAAACGCGAAATCGTAGCGGTCTAATTTCAGTTTACGCGTTCAAGGGTCGATAGAGAGAGGGGAATTCTCATAAAGGGAGCATTTACATGCTGAGCAAAATAAATAAAACACTCTTGGCCGCAACGGTCATTACGGCGACAGTATCGCTGGGAGCGATTGAAGAGGCATTCAAGGCTGGTAAAGACAGCCAAAAGGCCGCCGATCTCGCCGAAACGGAAAAACGCCTCGACGATCAGATTCGTCAGGTTTCAGAGCGCCTCGCTGCGCTGTACACTCTGCGCGACATCGCGCCTAAAGTCAAACTGACCCCAACGCAGACAATTTTTGCGACTGGTAAAGACGAAGACGGCGACTATATCGAACTCGTCGCTTATACCTTCAATCCGCAGTCTTATAACTATGGCAAGCCTGTCGGCACAGCCGCCAAGACGATGCGGCTTTATTATAACGGTAAAGACCTGTCGCGCATCAAAACGATCGTGGACGATCAGAACTTCTTCGAGCAGTACAAGTATTATACGAAAGCTTCTCATCCGAATCCCACCAAGGGAAATCCGAACGAAATGCAATTAGCGACCTCGTTCAATAAGCCCACAGAGTTGGCCGAAAAAAACCCGGACTATAAAGTCAAACTCGGCGATGTGGAGAACGATCCGACTAACCCGAACCGCATCAAATTTAAGCGCGATTTTTATATCGAGCACCTGATTTACTTCGAAAAACTGTTCCGCTTTACGTTCGAATTTCAAAAGCGCGGTGCGTCTAACGGCGACGTTGAGACGATCAACCGCATGAAAAACTCTCTCCGCTACTAAGCTTACGCAGCCGCCTGGACAGCAGTTCAACCCGTTCAGGCGGCAAAGCCGCCAGGAAAAACTTTATCAGGCAAAGCTCGAAGCGCTCGAGCTTTTTGTACGGGTTATTGCTCACGACCTGAACGGTCCGCTCACGGGCATGAACCTGACGCTGCAGGCAGTGCGACGCCTCGCTAAGACGCCAGCGATGCACGCCTTGCTCGATTCCGTCGACCGCGATCTCAGGCAGGCAACCGATCTTCTCGAAGAGTTAAAATCCCTGAATCGCCGGGAAACTTATCGTCTGCAGCGCCTCGACCTCGTCCACGAGGTAAAACAGCTGGTGGAGCAGCTACGGATTGTACCGCGCAGCCCGATATTCATTGATTTTACCGAAGGCAATGACAAGCTGGTCGTCGCCGGCGATCTCTCTCGGTTGCGCAGGGTATGGCAGAATATCATCCGCAACGCGATGGATGCCGCGGAGACCGGTAAAAAAGAAGAACGACCCCGACTCATGATTACGGTGAAACGCACGGGAAAATTCGCACGCCTGCAATTTCGCGACAACGCGGGGGGGATTCCACGGCAACGTCTGGTGCGTGTCTTCGAACCGTTCTTTACCACCAAGGGAGAGAAAAACCGCGGCCTGGGGCTTTTCATCGCACGCAAGATTATGAGCGAGCACCACGGCAAGATTCGCGTCGTTTCGCGTAAGCCATTTACGCGCGTGACGCTGGATTTACCGCTGCATGCAGCTGCGACACGCAGCACACCGGAGCGTACCGCGCCATGACACGTTCTCCGTCGGCGCCCTTTCTCGACTTCGATCAAGAAGGCAAAAAAACCACGGGAAAAATTTTGCTCGTTGAGGACGTGGAATCGATTCAGCTGGCAATCCGCGACTTTTTATTTTCGCGTTATGAGGTGCAGTCGGTGACCACTGCCGAACATGCGCTCATGACGCTGGCGATGGCACCGGATATCGATTTACTGATTACCGATATTAAATTGCCCGAAATGAACGGATTCGAGCTGGGTCGCCTGGCGCGAAAACTGCGCCCCAACATCCCTATTATTATCATCACTTCTTATGACGTGAATGAGTTCATCGATATTATCAAGGAGCATGGGTTTTCGCAGATCATCACCAAGCACGGTCGTATGAGTCTGAAAGAGATCGAAATCACGATCGAGAAGATGTTATCAGGCGATATTTTCGGGGTGAAAAAATATTTTCCCGAATTGCGTGAGACCGAGATAACCCTCGCAACGTTTCCCAGAACATTTGCCAACGGGGTGCTTTACACCACAAAAATCAAGTCGTTACACGAACGCGGCGAGCTGACCGATCGCATCGCGGCGCATTTTAAGTCGCAGAAGCGGGCACCCGAGTCTACGATCAAGCTCGTGCTCGACGAGATTACCTCGAACGCCATGTTCAGAGCACCAGTAACCGACGGGGGCGAATTCAAATATCAGACGAAGAATTCGCATCACGATATTCTGCATACCCACCAGAACATCGTTCTCGACGAAGAAGATCGTTTCACGTTGCAGTTTGGCATTCTCGACGACTGGATCATCATGGTATGCATCGACCCTCACGGGCGCCTGACGAAAAAAGAAATACTCTATCGCCTGCACCGGCATCTGACGATCGACGCGAATACCGGATTGCCCGCGGGCCTGCACGACTCGCATGGTCGCGGGATTTTTCTGTTACGCGAACAGCTCTCTTCGCTGGTATTTAATATAAGCCGAGAGCGCAAAACCGAAGTGATTTGCCTGTATAACTCCACTTCGGCGCAGGCTTATAAAAATATCTCCGTTTACGAAATTGACAATGCCTGAAAACCTAATAACGCTGAAAAACCTGAGCTTCTCCTACGGGAAACGCAAGATTCTCGACGAAATCGATCTGGATTTTGCGCCGGGGAGTTTTTCTGTCATTGCTGGCGAATCGGGCAGCGGTAAAAGTACACTGCTCTATATTCTCGGCGGCTTTCAGCGCCCGGGTGGAGGGGAATATCTTTTCCGCGGCAACCGGGTATACCGCCGCTTCGGCGAATTCGGACTCGGTTCGTTTCGCAAGAAGAATATCGGCTTTCTTTTTCAGGACTTCAGGCTGTTACCTTTTCTGACCGTAGAACAGAACATACGTTTTCCGGTATATTTTTCGGGCATGCGCTTTGAAAATGTCCGGTTAAAGGAACGGATGGAACAATTGGGCATTGCCGACCGCGCGCGGGCCTACCCATCGGCGATTTCAGGCGGTGAGGCGCAACGCACCGGACTTTGTCGCGCCTTACTGATGGATCCACCGTTGTTGTTATTAGACGAACCGACTGGAAATCTCGATCGCGCAACCGAGCAGGCGATTGTCGACGTGCTGCAAGCCCTGAAGAAGAGCGGACTCACACTCATCTGCGTATCGCACAGTGCTTTTATTATGGAATGCGCCGATCGCGTGATACACCTCAAAGACGGCAAAATTCGTATCGCAGAGGCTGGTAAAATACAGCCAAAACGAGCCACGCCGAGGAAAAAATGAATTTCATCCGCTTTTTACTGCGCCGGCTTTATCTGATTGCATTTATCGCGCGCAAGCATTTCATCCGTAATGCCCTTTCTTCGATTGGGCTTTTCTTATCGCTACTCGTTGTCATTACTATACTCGGCGTGCTGGAGCCGGTAAAGAAAATGATCCGCCAGAAAATGGAATCGAGTCTGCCACCGCAGACGATTCGCCTCGTGCCCGAGCTTTCGGTCATGGGTAAGGGAAACAAAAACTGGAATCTCTTCCGCAAAGAACAGGATAACCTGATGCCGATCAATGCGCGAATGCTCGAGCGCGCCAAACAATGGGGCAATAAGGGTGATGTGCGGCAGGTCAGCGCCACACAACTACTACAACAGCCTGCGATCGGTCGTTTCGAAGATCCGATTCTCTCGCAACTCGGCTTTCAGTTTGACCTGGTACTGCAAGGCGTGCCGCAACCGATGCTGAAGCCGCTGATGCGCTGCCGGGCGCCCTATAAAGGTGTGCAGGTCGAAGACAAAGACGGCAAAATGATCGATGAGATACCGGTTGTTGTGCCCGAGACCTATCTCGAAATAATGTATGCCTACGCCATGATTAACGGCCTGCCCAATATCAGCGCCAACAACCTTGTCGGTATGAGGCTGCGCGCGCAGCTCGGGCAGAGCATTGTGGGCACCAAATGGCCCAAAACAGAAGACGCGCTTCTTGTCGTCTGCGGCTTTGCCCCCGCAGGCATCGTCTCAGCGCTGGGAGTGCCTCTCGAGTGGGTACAGAAAAAACACCGCGAGCGCAAGCAGGTAAACGCGTCACAGAGTTTCGACCAGATCTTCGTAGAGGTTGCAAACGAGAAAGCCCTGCCTGCCGTTCTTAAAGCCGCGCGCGCCGAGAGGCTGCGTGTGCCGGAACAAAGTAAAAAATTCGACTCGATTTTAAAATCGCTGGAGAAACTGGATCTCGTTTTCCTCATCGTCGCCGTCATTCTCGGCGCCCTGGCGGCCATCGCACTCGCGAATTCATTTGCGCTGCTGGCTGTCCAGAACCGTTACGAATTCGGGCTCTACCTGGTGTTTGGCTCATCTATGTTCTTTCTCTGGTTCTTGCTGGCCGTCGAGGGAGCCCTATGGGGATTCATCCATTCGTCGCTGGCTCTGCTCTTATCTGAACCTGCGCTCCGGTTTCTGCAGAGCCACCTCAACGAGCTGCCCTGGCTGACCAAACTTTCGGGTGCGGATCTTACTGAGTTAAAACTGGAGCTGAGTGCCGCCGAGCGCTGGCTGATCTACAGTGCGACGATTGGTATCAGCGCGCTGGCCTCTCTGATACCTGGCGCCGTAATTTTGGGCAAACGCACGCTTTCGCTCGTCAAAAAAGATTAATAATTGTCTTTGTGGAATTTGAGTATGCGTTGCAGGTCGACTCCGCTCTGCTCTTTAAACTCATAAACGATGAGCTTTTCAATGAGTTTACCGATGCCGGGAATCTTCACATTGGCTTCGATGTCGATACGACGCTTGCTCTTGCCTTCGCC
>JAFLED010000071.1 GCA_017302045.1 Spirochaetota bacterium | reverse complement strand
ACCGCGTAGCCCGCGGCTTTCAGTTCGGCTTCAATCTCACCGGCTTTCTCGGGATAGTTCGCGCGCAGGTATAAAGGAGGTTTGGAGTCCAGATTGCGAAGAAAGGCCGGAACAGCGTCGGCAGACAATGAAGAATTTTTCAGCCAGTCTTGCCAGGTGGCGGGGAGAACCTCACCCCGGCCTAACGGCCCCCCATCTCCTGAAGGAGAGGGGGCCGTAATCGGGATGGGGGGGTGAGGGCCAGAGCCCAACTCTCGCCAAACCATCGCCGCGTCTTGGGTTTTGTCTTCGGGTAACAACGAAACCGCGCGGCGCAGCAGCGAGAAAAACTCTTCGCTATACCATGCGCGGTCCTTTTTACCGTAGGCCTTGTGTTCGCGAAAGTATTGTGCGAGCCACTTGTCGGCCTGCCGCGCGGTCGGATGGTTCACATAGGCTCGCCAAAGAGCGACCAAATGGCGCTCGCGGTTCGAAAGATTGGGCGTAGAACCTGCGGTAGGCCTGGCCACAGGCTATAATTTCGCCACGGGCTATAACCCGTGGCTACCCCAGACCTTTGGTGGCAACCGCGAGCAGTGCTTTGTTAAACCGCGCGACATCTTTCAGCTCGCCGCCATCAGCAATAACCGCATGTCCGTAAAGAATCTGCGCGTAATCGGCGAGTTCCGCAGCGCCCGGATTTTTATCGTACAACGCGAAGAGTTTTTTGGTGATTTCATGTTCGGGATTGATCTCGAGCGTTTTCAGGCGCGGCGGCACCTTTTCGCCGTTGCGGGAGAGAATCTTTTCGAGATACGGCGAAACGTCGAATTCTTCGCCGACGACACGCGAAGGCGCAGATACCAGCACCGAAGTAAATTTCACTTCTTTTACCTGGTCTTTGAGATGTTCTTTGAGAGAACCTAAAAGCGGGCCCATCGCCTTATCGGCTTCTTTGAGTTTCTCTGTATCTTTCTCTTTTTGTTTCTCGTCTGCCAGATCGAGCTCACCTTTCGAGGCCGATTTGAATTTCTTACCGTCAAACTCGCCGATGTTCTGCAGTACGATCTCATCGTAGGCGTCGATGAGATAGAGAATTTCGTAACCTTTCGCACGCAGCGATTCGGTATGCGGAGAATTTTCAAGCGTCAGGCGCGATTCGCCCGAGAGATAATAAATATCTTTCTGCTCGGGTTTCATGCGCGAGATATACTCTTTCAGCGTTGTCGTTTTCTCGGCATCGTTCGACGAGGCAAAGAGCAAAAGCCCTGACAATTTTTCTTTGTGCTCATAATCGGTCGAGGCACCTTCTTTCAGAGCCGGGCCGAATTCTTTGTAAAAATCGGCGAACTTATCGCGCTCTTTCTCCATGAGTGCCGTCAGCTCAGAGATAATCTTCGTCGTCAGCCCCTTACGCACCGCTGCGATATGACGGTCTTGCTGCAGAATCTCACGCGAAATATTGAGCGGCAGATCGGCGCTTTCGACCACACCTTTGACAAAGCGCAGGTAACGCGGCAGCAGCTCTTCGGCTTTTTCGAGAATCAGAACCTTTTTGACATAGAGTTGCAAGCCGCCCTTGAAACTGGTGTAATAGAGGTCGAAGGGCGCACGCTTGGGTATATAAAGCAGCGAAACATATTCGATGCGGCCCTCGGCGCGGTAGTTAATCACCTTGAGCGGATCTTCCCAGTCATGCGAGAGATGTTTGTAAAATTCGTTATATTCTTCATCTTTGACGTCGCTCTTCGCGCGTGTCCAGATCGGTTTCATCGAATTCAGCGTCGCTTCTTCGATGGATTTTTCTGATTTTGCGTTCTCACCCTCGCCGACGGTTTTAAAGACCTCTTTCTTCATTAAGATGGGATAAGCAATAAAGTCGGAGTACTTCTTGACCGTGCTTTCGACGACGAATTCGTCGCAGAAGTCGGGCAGGCCGTTTTCGGCGTCCGCGGGTTTGAGATCGAGAATGATCGTCGTACCCACTGTCGGTTTATCTTCTTCGTCGACGGTGTAAGTTCCAGCCCCTGTCGAAACCCAGCGCACGCCCGTGGGGGAATCCGCCCGGCGGGTCAGCATCGTGATCTTTTCAGCCACCATAAACGCCGAATAAAAGCCGACACCGAACTGGCCGATAAGGTCGGCCGCATTACCGGCGGATTTCATCTGCTCGAGAATCTCTTTCGTGCCCGATTTGGCGATCGTACCGATGTTGGTCACGACCTCATCGCGGTTCATGCCTATACCCGTATCGGTGAGGGTCAGGCGGCGGGCCGCTTTATCGATTTCAATGCGGATAAAGTTATTGCTTTCTTGTATGATCGTCTTGTCGGTCAGCCCCAGAAACTTACGTTTGTCGATCGCATCCGAAGCGTTGGAGATCAATTCGCGGAGAAATATCTCTTTATTGGAATAAATCGAATGGATCATCAGATCCATGAGTTGCCGGGTTTCGGCCTGAAATTCAAAAGTTTGCGTTGCGCTCATGGCGCGGCCTAACTTGTGTTTGACATAGCGTGTCAATTCTAAGGCGACTTTACGGACCCCGTGCGTTTCGGCCTGCAATTCAAGCTCACTGCCCTCATCGTTGCGCTGATCACGGCCGTCATCGGCTCGCTCGCTTTCTACGTCGCGCGCGAAAAAAAACAGGTGCTGATGAACACGGCTTCGGCGACCGCCCGTAAAGAACTGGCGAGCCTCGCCTTTATCGCGTCGCGCGCGATTCTCGACCGCGACGATCTCGCGCTCGCCGATTCTTTACAAAACGCGCAGGGCTTACCGGGTTTCGCCGTGGGTGCAGTTTACACGCCGGCGAAAAAGGCGCCGCTCATCAGCCGTGTCGGCAAAACGCTGGGTAATAAACAAAAAGAAATCGAGCGCGATGCGCTTGAAACCGTGCGCGCCGAATGGGATAATATCTTTGGCCTGCAACCGGGCTACAGCGCCGAAAACCGCAAGCCACCAGAAACAAAAGACAAAAAAGAAAAAGCTCCGCCGAAAGAAAAAGAACCGGTAGTTACCAAAGATAAAAAACCGCAGGTACAGAATTCTTCGGTCGCGACCGCACCCGAGTTGCTGCGCATCGTCGACAAACCTTTTCTCGGCGATAAAAACGTCAAAATCCAGTACTTCCACAAGGCGGTATTTCACCCATTCGTGAAAGTGAACCCTCCCTTACTCGCGATGGCGCAGGTCGCAGTTACCGACGAATACATCAATCGTTCGATACGCGAAAGCTGGATTGAACTGGCCTTCGTTGGCTTTGGTTTCTTTGTTTTTGCATTTATCGCCGCTTACCTGCTTTCGCGTTTCGTCGTTAAGCCGGTGAAGGTTTTATCGAAAGGTGCTGCCGAAGTCGGTGGCGGTAATCTCGATGTGACATTGCCTCCCTTGGGCAGCGACGAATTGGGGCAACTCGCAAGGCAATTTAATACCATGACCGCGAGCTTAAAGCGGGCCAGCAGCGAAGCGAAAGAACAGGCCGTTTTCAACGATCAGTTACGACAAGCGCAAGAAATCCAGGAAGGCATGAACCCGCAGCGCTTTCTGAAAAAACCCGAATACCAAATCAAGGGTTTTACCCGCGCGGCGAAAGGTATCGGCGGCGACTATTATGATTTCCAGGTCATGGCCGATGGCCGCATCGCGGTGCTGATCTCAGACGTGAGCGGAAAATCGATCTCGGCTTCGCTCGTGATGGTAGTCATCAAGACGGTCGTGGCAACGTATCTGAAACTTTTCAACACGATTCGCGGCGACACCATCATTCGTACCATCAACCGCGTCATGTGCGGCGAAGCGCACATCGACAAGTTTGCGACGATTTTGTTTTATATCTTCGATCCGCTGACGAAAACGGTCGAGTTTTCAAACGGCGGTCACGGCCCGATCTTTGTCTACCGCGCCGACCGTAAGGTCTGCACCTCGACGAAGCTCGAGGGTCTGCCCATGGGCATTGAAGAAGATAATGTTTACCGCCTCGCCAAGCTGACGCTGAATTCAGGCGACATTATCATGCTCTACACAGACGGTATCACCGAATGCTGGAACCACTCCCGCGAAGAATTCGGCCTGACGCGCATCCGCGAAAAAATTGCCGAGTACGCCGATAAAAATCCCAAGGAAATCATCGATAACCTCGTGCGCGATCTCGATGAGTTTGCCGCGGGGGCAGAGCAACATGACGATATGACAATGGTTGTCATGAAAGTCCTTTAGCAACGCACAATAAAGTAATTTGCCCCCTGAGTCGTAGCGGAAAAACGCCGAAAATGGCGCTGCGGATACACACCTTTGGCCTAACGCTATTATTACCGGTACTCGTAAATTTTTGCGGGGCACCACCGAAGGTGAAACAGCACTACGCACAACATTGCGCCGCCTGTCATGATATCGGTGCCGGCGGTGCCCCGACTCTCAAAGCAAAGACCGACTGGAAAATACGGCGTAACCAGGATCCCCAGGATATTCTGCGCGCCGTACGTAAGGGATTCGTCGGTATGCCCCCCTCAGGCCGCTGCACCAATTGCAGCGACGACGATCTCTTAGCTCTCATTCGCTTCATGCGCGACGGGGTTTAAATGCCGGCGCCGGGCTGGTTTCGCATCGTCTTTTATTTCAGCTGGTCTTTTGTCTGGTTGCTTATTACCGTTATACTTTTTATCTCTGCGGCCTGGAAGGCGCCCGTGCGACCCTTCATCGAATACCCGGCGATCGGTCTTGCGGCTCTGTGTTTTCTTTTACCGGTGCTGCCTTATGCGCGGCGACTGCTTGCAAAGCCCATCGCACTCGCACGCGCTTTTTTCAGCGGTTATCTGCGGCCTGCGCTCTTTCTCGCCGCGCTGGTTGCCGTTTTTTTTATCCTGAAGCCGGCAAAGTACCCGACACCACAGCCGACCGGCGGTAAAATTGCCGTCATCGGTGCCGGCAGTGCGGGTGCGCATGCCGCCTGGTTGCTGCACCAGAACAAGGCAGATTTTCGCGTTTTTGAAGCCACCGACTACATTGGCGGCCATGCTTTGGGTTTTGATTTTCCGAGCGCCGGCAAGAAATATCCCGTCGATCTCGGTTTTATTTTCGGTGCGCCGTCGTCGTATAAAGAATTTAAAACCCTGTTGGCGCTTAACGGCATCGAACGCACGATGAGTCGTCTCACGTATTACACAAAGGTAAAAGATACCGAATGGGCAACCGAAGCCAAAGAAACAATCACCGAAGAGGTAGAACGTTTTCACCGCCTCGCCGACCGCGACTATAACGACCCGTCGCTGAATCTTGTGCCCTTCGGCTGGTGGCTGAAAAAACACGGGTTCTCCGACAAATTCCGTGAAACGCACCTGACGCCGATGCTGATCGTGCTCTTTGTCTCAAGCGAAGGTTTCTACGAACAATCGACCCGCTTTATTCTGAATATGTATGCCGGGCCTGGCAAGTGGGTCGATTACCGCCGCGGTTATGGCTCGTGGGTTGTGAAAGGCAGCAGTAAAGAATACTACGCGCGCCTCACCGCCCCCTTCCGCGACAAGATTCAGCTCTTCGCCCCCGTGACGCGCGTCGAACGCAAAAACGGTAAAGTTATCGTGACCTGGACAGACACACTGAGCCAGACACGCAGCGAAGAATTCGACGGTGCGATTATCACCGCGCCGGCCGATGTGGCGCGCAAAATTGTGGTTACCGAATGGTGGGAGGACTGGACGCTCGCGCAGGTGCGCTACACGCCGGTCATCGTCGACCTGCATTCCGACACCTCGATTTTACCCGAACCAAAAATGCGGCGTGCCTTTAATTTTTTTCAGAGCGGCGACACCGAAACCTTCGAACTCATCGGGCGCTCCGCCGAGATTTTTGGTTACGGCAAACTCGACCCCGAACCGCTCATTCATCTCAACCCGCAGCGCCGCGCGAAAGACCCGCTGGTCAGCCGTGTCTGGCGCCACCATGCGCAGGATCTCTGGCATATTGCGGTCATGGACCAATTACTGACAAAGATGCAGGGCCGCGGCAATATCTACTACGCGGGCGACTGGGTAAAATTCATCGGCCACGGTTTCGCCATGCGCACCGGCATGAACGCCGCTTGCCATTTGACCGGGGTAAAAAAAGCGGGGGAAATCCGCCGTATGCCTGAATTCGACCATTGCCAGAAAGTTACGGTGGTAGATGCAAGAGAACCTGAAGATAAGGAGCAGTCGATTCAAATCTGCAATAACACCGACGCGTACCGCTATATTACCGCCATCGCCTGCGCCGACATGTTGCCCGAAAAGGAGCGCATAGCCGAATGAAGATTTTTGCCGCGCTGTTTGTTCTCTGTGCTTCGGCAGTCGCCGCAGCCGAGCCGATGCTCGGCAAAGCGGGCTCTTCGGTTTTCGGCAAACCCATCGACCGCGGTGGCTTTCATTTTCAGTTCGCCCTCGGCGCTGGCGCGGGCACGCGCGCCTCGGGAGTCTTCAGCAATGTCGAGCTGGGGTATACCTTTCGCGGCCCCGATCTCACGGTGATGTTCTGGCATCCGATGATCGAAAACGATTCGCATCAGGAACCGACGATTGCAAGCCGCTACCAGCCGGTTGTCATCGGCCTCAAGAAAACCTGCTTCTATGAAGATGTGACCTGCAAGATTGGCCTGGGTGGTTCGGGCTCGCATGAACCGAATTTTTCCAATGCGTCGATCGGTTTCGGCGCCGCCTGGGGTTTCGACCTGCACTTGCCATCGTTCACCGGTCACGGTTTCACTTTGGGCTTCACCGTGCACCATGTCATTCTCGCGAACCGCAGCCACCATGCCATTTCGCTGGGCGCGGGGTATGAAATTTTCTAGCTTACCCGAGCCCGTCGGATCTACCCCTGCGGCGCAATCTGGCATGAAAGACGAGATTTTTAAAAAACCTGGCTCTGGCAAAACGCCGTTCGAGTTCAACGCGCAGGTCGCCGCGGTGTTCGACGACATGGTTGCCCGGTCGGTGCCGTTCTATAAAGAAGTTTTGCAGATGAGCGCCGAACTCGCGCGCGAGTTTTACCAACCCGGCACGGAAATTTTTGATCTCGGTTGCTCTACCGGTGCACTTGCGGGTAATCTGCTGCGCGAATTCGGCGATGCGGCGTTTAGCTATACAGGTATCGACAACTCTGCCGACATGATCGGCCGCGCAACAGCAGGTTTTGAAGCCGCCGCGCCGCGCATCCGTTTTCGCCAGGGCGATATTACCGAAACCGAATTCACGAACGCTTCGGTTGTCGTCTCGAACTACACGTTCCAGTTTCTGCGCCCTCTCGCACGCCAGGCGCTGCTCCGTAAAATTTTCGCGGCGCTGAAGCACGACGGCTGCCTCGTTCTTTCGGAGAAATGCCTTGAAGATTCGGCCGATGTCTCGCGCGTCTTCGCCGACCGCTACCATGCGCTCAAAGAACGCAACGGTTATTCGAAACTCGAGATCGCCGAAAAACGCGACGCGCTCGAGAACGTACTGATTCCGTTTCGTGTGAATGAAAACATCGAGATGCTGCGCGAGGCAGGCTTTAATCCCGTGTCGATTTTTTTCAAGGCTTACAATTTCGCTTCGTTTCTCGCAGTGAAATCCTGATTCATAACCGTGCAAGACCGTCTCGATGAAATCGCGAAAACCATCGGTGAAATCCGCTTTATACCCGAAGGGCTAAGCGTAGAAAAAGGTATCGTGCGCCTCACGGGGCGACACAGAGACGAGACATCGCGTGCCGCCGCAGACAAAGCTGCGCGTGAACTGATACCCTGGCGCAAGGGTCCTTTCGCATTCGGCGGGCTCGAACTCGACGCCGAATGGCGCTCCGACAAAAAGTGGGATCGCCTTGCGGGCGACCTGCCCGATCTTAAGGGAAAAATTGTCGCCGACGTCGGTTGCAATAACGGTTATTATTTGTTTCGTATTGCCGAAGCCGGTGCTGCGCGCGTCGTCGGTTTCGACCCGACGCTCAAATACAAGTTACAGTACGATCTGGCGATGGCACACGCACCGGCGCTGCCGATCGAGTTTCGCGTCGAAGGTTGGGATGCGCTGGCGCATTTTCCCGAACAGTTCGACGCGATTTTTCTCATGGGCGTGAACTACCATGCGCCCGAACCCGCCGAGATCTTTTACGCCTGCAAGAGGGCTCTGAAAAGCGGCGGGTTACTGATCTGTGAATCGGTGGTCGTCGACTCGCCGGCGCAGCTGGAGATTTTTCCGCGCGGAAAATATGCGGGCATTGGCGGCGTCTACGCGATTCCCTCGGTGACGGCGCTCGCCCGCCAGCTCGAAGTCGCCGGTTTTACCGAAATTAGACGGCAGCATCTCGTCAAAATGACTGCGGATGAACAGCGTCCATCGGAGTTTTCGCCGCAGAAAAGTTTTGCCGATGCGATTCTGCCAGATGGCACGAGTATCGAGGGATATCCGCCGCTCTGCCGCGCGGCACTTTTCGTAACGAAACCATGAAACTGCGACTGCGGTACTCGAAAAACTAAGCCGGAATTTTCAAACCGCGCTGCACCGCTGGCCGCGCCAGACAGCGCTCGAGCCAGGCTTTTACCGACGGGTATTCGTGAAAGGCAACAAGCTCACCCGCACCGTAAAAACCAATGAGATTTTCTATCCAGCCGACATGCGCGATGTCGGCGATCGTATATTCATCGTCCATAAACCATTGCCTGCCAGTCAGCCTCGCCTCGAGTACGCCGAGCAAACGTTTCGACTCAGCCACATAGCGTTCGAGCGGGCGTTTGTCTTCGATCTGTTTACCGGCAAATTTATAAAAATACCCTAGCTGGCCGAACATCGGCCCGATCGCCGCCATCTGAAAGAATACCCATTGCACAGTTTCGTAGAAACGCGCCGCTTCGGTCGGCACAAGTCTGCCCGATTTTTCGGCGAGATAGAGCAGAATCGCGCCTGACTCGAATAAGCGGATGGGATTTCCGTCGGGCCCTTTGGGGTCGACGATCGCCGGAATTTTGCCGTTGGGATTCAGCGATAAAAATTCGGGAGTCCAGCTTTCGTCTTTCAGTATTTCGACGCGGTGCGCTTCGTAAGGCATACCGAGCTCTTCGAGCGCAATTGCAACCTTGACGCCGTTCGGCGTCGGGTAAGAATACAGCTGCAGGCGCTCGGGGTGAGCCGCGGGCCAGCGCTGTGAGACAGAAATTTTTTCGGGCATGCCCACCCGAACCGGAGGGTGAGTCATGCCCTAAACGATTAAATATTTTTACGCCGGGGTTAATCCCACACGAACAGCCACTTCACGCCGACATAAAGACCGTAGAACACCCAGCCGAGAGGGCCCGGTTTGGTTTCTTTCGAAAACGCGGTATAGGGCGCCTGGAAGTTAACGACAATCGTCGAGAAACCGATCTGGCTGTCGTAATAACGAATCTGACCTTTGAGTTGTTCGACGCGTTCGGTAATGCGCGAGAGTTCGCGCTCGACCTCGACCGCATCTTTAACCGAGTTGGCCTTTTTGAGCAGGTCTTGGTAACGCACCAGCATTTTCATTTGTACGTCGAGGCGAATCTTGAGATCGGTGTATTGCATCGTCACGTCTTGCGCGGTGGCGTTTTCGTATTTCACCGCAGCGAGCGATTTGATAAAGTCATTGAGCGGATAGAACTCTTTGGCAGGAACGCGCACCGTTAGAGAGTTCGACGATCGCTGCGAGAGATACCCACCGAAGCCTTTCGCCTTGTCGATGACCTGGCCGCTGATTTTTTTTATATCATCGTCTGTCGCTTCAAGCGATATCGAAGAATTATAGATGAGCAACGGCGAAGCGGGTGGTCGGTATTCGCCGCCGGATTCACCCTGTGCCCCACCGGTTGCCGCCGTCGTGCCATCGGCTGCCTGCGGCGGTGGCGAGGGACTATGGCTTGCCCCAAAAGATTCGCCCGAAGATTCGCGCAGCGCGTGTTTGCCCGTATTGCAAGCTGTCACGCCGAGGGCAAAAAACAGCAAAAACGGTAAGAACCGGGAAAATTGGGATATCCCACCTTTAACCATGAAAATTTGACGCTGGCGCCAATCACGGGGTTCGAAAATATATAGCCCGGCTAATGCCAGATGCGTTGACAGCCTGTCTGAATACCGTGTTCATACCCCGCTGCGCAAGCGGCAGCCGGTAAATCTCCCATGCCACCGGCGGCGAAGGGCAACCTTTAGGGATATAAATGGGCGCGCGTCAGTAAAAGAAGCGCAAACATAGGAGCGACCATGGCAACCATTTCGATGAAAAGCCTCTTAGAGGCAGGGGTTCACTTCGGGAATCAGACCCGGCGCTGGAACCCGAAGATGAAAAAATACATCTTCACAGCCCGCAACGGCATTCACATTCTGAACCTGCAAAAGACGATCGTACTCGCGAAAGACGCGTACGAAGCGATGCGCGATCTCGCCTCAAAAGGCGGCAAAGTGCTCTTTGTCGGTACCAAAAAACAGGCGCAGGCAGATATTGAGAAATCCGCAAAACGCTGCGGCATGTTCTATATCAACAACCGCTGGCTCGGTGGCCTCTTAACCAACTTCCGTACTGTAAAACAATCGATCCAACGCCTGAGAAAACTCGAAGAGGCTTTCGAAGCAAACACGATGCACGAACTGGTTAAAACCAAAAAAGAGATTCTGCAACTCGATCGCGAGATGGCGCGCCTGCGCAAAGACCTTTCGGGTATCCGCGACATGAACGACCTGCCCGACGCCCTCTTCGTCGTCGACCCTGAGCGCGAAGGTATAGCGGTAAAAGAAGCGAACACATTAGGAATTCCCATCTTCGCGATGGTTGATACGAACTGTAATCCCGATCTGATCCAGCACCCGATTCCCGCGAACGACGACGCGATACGCGCCGTTGCTCTCTTTCTCGAAATCATGGCCAATGCCATCGAAGAAGGCAAAGAAGGCGGCGAGTTCCAGCAGGTTGAAATCGAAGAAGGCGAAAGCATGGATGAAAACGAACTGAAATCATCTATGGAAAAACTCGACGATCTTGAAGAAATCGAACAGCGCTATGAAGAGGCGCGGACCTAAGCGAAACGAATATGGCAATTGATCAGGAAAAAATAAAAACCCTCCGCGAGATGACCTCCGCGGGGATTCTGGACTGTAAAAAGGTGCTCGAAGAGACTTCGGGCGATCTCGAAAAAGCGGCTTCGCTTCTGCGCGAGCGCGGTATCGTTAAAGCGGTTAAGAAAATGGATCGCGAAGCCTCTGAAGGCGCGATTGTCTCTTATGTACACCATAACGGCAAGATCGGCGTGCTCGTGCAGCTGAACTGCGAGACCGACTTTGTCGCGCGCAACGAGAAGTTCATCGAGCTCGGCAAAAGCATCGCGATGCACATCGCGGCAACAAACCCGCTGTTTGTGAAAGCAGAAGATGTCTCACCCGAACTCATCGAAAAAGAACGCGAAGTGCAGCGTGCCGCTCTGATCGAAGAAGGCAAACCGGCCGACAAGGTCGACAAGATTCTCGAGGGCAAAATGAAAAAATTTGCCGCTGACATCTGCCTGATGGATCAGGGTTTTGTAAAAGAACCCGAAAAAACCGTGGGCGACATCATCAAGGCTTCGATTGCAACGCTCGGCGAAAACATTGCCGTCGGTCGTTTCGTCCGTTACGCGCTGAAATAATATGGCAGGCACCAGCGTAAATCCCCCCTCCGGCAAAACCGAAGGGAGGGCTTTTCGCAGGGTCGTTCTCAAACTTTCGGGCGAGGTTCTCGCCGGCGAAGACAAACAAGGCATCAACGTCAAGATTATCCGCGGTCTCGCTGAAGAGATACGCGAGATTCACCGCGAAACCGGTGGCATCGAAATGGCCATCGTCATCGGCGGCGGTAATATTTTCCGCGGCGTCTCGGCGGCCTCTGACGGCATGGATCGCGCCATTGCCGACTACATGGGCATGATGGCGACGGTCATTAACGGCCTTGCGCTGCAGGATTTTCTGGAAAAAGAAGGTCTCGTAACACGGCTACAAACCGCGATTGAAATCAAATCGGTTGCCGAGCCGTTTATCCGCCGTAAGGCGATTCGCCACCTCGAAAAGAAGCGGATCGTGATTCTCGCGGGCGGCACAGGTAACCCTTATTTCACCACCGATACGACGGCGGCATTGCGCGCGGTCGAACTTGATGCGGATGTCATCTTCAAGGCCACCAAGGTCGATGGTGTCTATGACTCAGATCCGGTAAAAAACCCGGCGGCGAAACGCTACCGGCATCTGAGCTTCAAAGACGCGCTCATGAAGCAGCTCAAAGTGATGGACTCGACCGCGTTCTCGCTTTGTCTCGACAATAAGATGCCAATTCAGGTTTTTGATATGGGCAAAGAGGGTAACCTCAAGAAAGCCGTGCAAGGGCATGCGATCGGTACGCTGATCGACGCCACGGGAGAAAGCGAATTCTATGAGTGACGAAGCGAATAAAATTATCGGCGACGCGAAAAGTCGCATGCAGAAGAGCCTCGACGACCTCGGGCACCAGATGGCACAGATACGTTCGGGCCGCGCAACCCCGTCGCTCGTCGAAGATATCCGGGTTGAAGTCTATGGTCAGCACATGCCCCTCAATCAGGTTGCCTCGATTGCCGCCCCCGAAGCGCGCCTTATCACTATCGACGTCTGGGATAAATCGCAATTGCAGGCTGTTGAAAAGGCAATTCAGAAATCGGGTAAAAATATTAACCCTTCGAACGACGGCATTCTCATTCGTATTAACCTCGCGGAAATGTCGGGTGAAACCCGTAAAGAGATGGTGAAGCTGGCAAAAAGCAAGGTTGAGGATCACAAAGTAGCGATCCGCAATATTCGCCGCGACGCCAACGACGCCCTGAAAAAGCTCAAGGGTTCGAGCGTTTCTGAAGACCAGATCAAGGGTTTTTCAGACACCGTACAAAAACACACCGACGATTTTATTAAGAAGATGGATGATCTTTTTGCCGCGAAAGAAAAAGACATCATGACCGTATAAGGCTTTGAAAAAGCCGCAGCATATTGCCGTTATCATGGACGGCAACGGCCGCTGGGCTGAAGCACGCGGGCGGCGGCGCAGCGAAGGCCACCGCGCCGGAACCGAAACCGTCGATCGCCTGCTCGACCACCTCGTTAAAATCAAGGTTCCGTATGTCAGTCTTTATGCTTTTTCAACCGAGAACTGGCGCCGGCCACGACCTGAAATCACCGCACTATTTAACCTGCTGAACGAATTTATCATCACGCGCCTCGATAAGATGATGGCCAAAGGCGTGCGGATTGTCACCTCGGGCGATATCTCGCGCCTGCCGAAAAAAAGCCGCGACCTGCTTGAAAATGCGATGCTGCGCACGGGGCGCAACAAGAAACTCGTGGCGAATTTTTGCCTGAACTACGGCGCACGCGACGAAATACACCGCGCAGCAATGCGCTTCGCCGCAAAGCAGATTGCGGGCCGCAAAATCAAAATACCCAAAGAGAAAGAATTCCGCGCGCTGCTCTGGCAACCCGAGATGCCTGACGTCGACCTGCTCGTGCGCACCGCGGGCGAGCTCAGGCTTTCGAACTTTATGCTCTACCAGGCGGCTTACGCCGAGCTGTATTTTACCGATAAAACCTGGCCAGAATTTTCTGAGAACGATGTCGACGCGGCGATTTTTGAATTCGGCCGGCGCAAGCGCAAGTTCGGCGGCCTCTGATTACTCTGCTACCCCTTTAACTTGACGGCCCCGGGGGATACCATTCTTCTGGGCGATGGCGGATATCAAAGTGCCTGACAGCGATCAGATTCTCGCAGGTGTGGCGGCAGGCCGAAAGTTCGTTCTTGTTACGCATTCGCTGACAAACAGCGTCGAAAAACAGATCGATTTTCTTATCGCGACTATTTTGAAAAAATATGACCGCGAGGCATTACAAGCCGCACTCTATTCATGCGTGAAAGAAGTCGTGGTAAACGCAACCAAAGCCAATGCCAAGCGGGTATTCTTTGAAGAACAGGGTCTCAAATTTAATGACCGCGACGACTATATCGAGGGCATGAAGCGCCTCAAGAAACTTTTGTCAGAAAGCTGGATTCTCGAATACGGTAAAAAAGCGAAGCAGCGCAACATGGAAGTTTCAATCACGTTCACACACAATGTTGACGGCCTGCGCGTCGAAGTCAAAAACGACGCCGATATTCTGCCGACCGACGAAGAGCGTATACGGCTGAAACTTGCCGAGGGTACAACTTACGACGATCTCGCGGCTTTTTACATGAAAAACGCCGACAATACCGAAGGCGAAGGTCTGGGCCTGGTGATGAACCTGTTGCTGCTGAAGGCCGAGAACATTAACCCGGCGCTCTTTCGCGTGGGCATGGTCGACGGCAAGTCGCTGGCCCGCATCGAAATTCCGTTCAGCGAAAATTTCAAGAGTGTGCGCGGCATCAACCCCGACGGCTTCGTGCGCGACGACGAAATTGGTTTCGAACTCGATTACCGCGACGAAAGCTAACCGAAGACTTCGCGCAGTTTTGCGGCAGGGTCGCTCTCCTGCATAAAACCGGTACCCATCAGTACCGCGTCAAAATAGTGCGGCAGCGCCAGCAACTGTTCTTTGGTCTCGTACCCCGATTCGGCGACTAACACCAGCTCATCTCTGCGCTTCCCGGGAATTTTTTCAGCAAGACTCACCGAGCGCCCCATATCAATCTCGAGCGTATGCAGGTTACGGTTATTGATGCCGAGAATTCTGATATCGAGCCGCAAAGCCCGGGCGAGTTCTTCTTCGGTGAGCACCTCAACCAAGGGCTCCATACCGAGTTCGCGTCCGCGTGTGATAAATATCGAAAGTTCGGCATCGCTGAGAGAAGCTACGATCAGTAAAAAACTGTTCGCCCCGGCGGCGCGTGCTTCGTCGATCTGTTTGATATCGACGATAAAATCCTTGCGCAACAAGGGAAGATCTGTCAGGCGCCGGGCCTCTTTGAGATCTTCGATCGAACCCATAAAATGCGCGGGTTCGGTCAGTATGCTTAAGGCGGCGGCATACGGCGCATAGAGCTCGACCGCTTGCGCGGCGGGTAATCCCTCTTTGAGCGTTCCCTTCGAGGGGCTGCGCCGTTTCAGCTCGGCGATGAGGCGCGGCATTTTTCCGGTACGGCGCAGCGCAGTCGCAAAATCGACCTTATTCACCTCGAGAGGGCGAAAGCCGCCTTGCAGTGCCTCGGCGCGTTTACGGCTCTCGGCCGTGATTTTTTCGAGGGACGCCGGAAAGTGTCAACCTGGGCCTCCGCCGGGTCGGAGATCCCGTTCGGGTGCTCGGCCGTGACCAGGCCGGAGCTGATGCACTCGTCCGACGGGCCGTCGTGGACGACGCCC
>JAFLED010000070.1 GCA_017302045.1 Spirochaetota bacterium | reverse complement strand
ACCAGCCGCAGAAAGCTTGGCAACTCTACTGGCAAACACGGAAAAAGCACCGCTTTACGATGCGATCACGTATAACAATAATATACCAAATATCTCAACACGTGAGGCAATGGTGAGACTACTGCATCACGGTGTATATTACTCAGTCGGTACTCCCGGAGCATTACCGGGTATAGGCCCAGCCCACTTGGGAGCAAATGTTGTTAGCGGTTTCCAAGGGCCGGGATTGGCGAATGTCATACAGCTTATGAATAATGATGGCACCAGCTTAGAGAACCTCGATGTCCTCCTTGGCTGTGGGGATCGAGTAGAGTATGCCGCGATAGCACCTCTTACTTCAAATGACTTTGA
Source organism: Spirochaetota bacterium (assembly GCA_017302045.1). GTDB lineage: Bacteria > Spirochaetota > Leptospiria > Turneriellales > Turneriellaceae > Turneriella. Next base: position 15,016 of record JAFLED010000070.1, on the reverse strand, counting down.
AGCAACGTGTAACGCGTTCGCATACTGGTAACAGGCTGAACGAAAGAAAAACAATAAAAAGGCCGCGTCAGCGGCCTTTTTATTTGAATAACCAACCTTCGGAATGTATGGCGTAGTTGTCGATAATCATACGTCTAAGTAATAGCGTGCTGCGCCTGTTTCTCATCGGTTCTTTTCTCGCCGCCTGGGCTTTGCCGCTGGGGGCTGTCGCGCGTGTTTCGCTCGGTTATGGCTTGCAGTTGAATTCTTTCATGAATTCGACGCTCAATACCAATCTGCAAAAGATGATCCTCAACAGCGACGGCAAGCGGCTCGAGGGCCTGAGTGGCAGTAATGCCTACAGCAGCGCGTGGTCGACAAGCAATGGCAGCGAAACCACGAATGCCTATGCGCTTGCGCCCTTACCCGAGCTACGATTTTCTGCCGACTGGGGTGCGCCACCGGCGATGCAGCTGGGTGTTTATGCCGCGGTTTCGGGCATGGTGCCGCAGACGACGGCATATTACGAAGGTGCCTTCCAGTTACAAGAAGGCCAGACCTGTTCGGGTGTCGATTATACGAAATGCCCTCTGGCTGCGACGAACTTTGTCGCCGCAGGTGGCACAGCGACATACAACGCCGAACTGCGCTCGAATCTGCGTCTGTTGAACCTGACGGTGGGGCTCACGCTGGCGAAAAAAATCGCCGAGATAGCCGGTGGTGGGTTGGTTCTTTCGGGCGAGTTTGGGTTGAATGTGCAGTCGTTTGCCTTGCATTCGCAGTTCGTCGCGACACGCTGCTCGAATAGCACAGCGACACCCTGTGCGAGTAATACGCAGGTGCGCGTGGTGCAGTCAGAGCTGAAAACGACATCGGCGTACGCAGTCGGGCCGGTCATAGGCGCAACACTGCGTTATGAGCGCCCGCAGTCGTTTTGGTTCGCAGAATTGGGTGCTTCTGTTACTGTCTTATTCTCGCGCCTTGAGAATACGGGTTATACCAGTTTTGCGGCCGCGGGCACGGTCGCTTTTTCGCAGACGCAGTTGGCGCAGGGTGTTGAAGCGGCGCAAAATGTTATTGCGGTGCTCCCAGCTGTCGTGTTGCGCGCGGGGGTGCGCCTGTGAAAGTGCTGTCGTTATCGGCGATTTCGCGGCGTCTTATAACGGGTGCGGGGGCGATACTTGTGCTCTATGGAATAACTGCCACCGGTGCGGGCGCTGCGGCTTTACCGAAAGCAGAGCCCGTCATCATTTATGGCAAAGACAAACCGCAACAGCTCACCGATGAAAAGGGTGCCGTAGCCGCAAAGAAGCGCCCGGTTTATTTTAATATTCTGCTCGGTAACACCTTCTCTCTGCCCGACAGCAATGCCGCTGCAAACGCGCAGACTTTCGCAGAAAGCAATATACTCCGCACCGGCGAATCGATCTATAAGGCGACGGGTACGGCGGTGAGCACCGCCGATTATGCGCCTGGCTTCGAACCGGCGCTGCGTCTCGAGTGGGAGATCCCTTTTGAGCGCATCGGCTTTCTGCCGGCTTGGCGGCAATTTGCGGCCATGGTTTCGCTCGAGGGCGGATTCACCACGGCGCAGAATATACTGACTTCCGCAGGGCCGTTTCGTTATCAAAACAATCAGGCAGTTGCCACAGAACTTACAGACCTGACGTATTCGGGCACACTCACGGTGAGTGAAAAACGCCAGAGTCTCACACCCATGCTGGGTATCGGCGCCAGTTTCACCCTGAGCCCGCTCGAGTTGTTGGTGCGCCTGGGCGGAGGTATTTCGTTGCAAAACGGGCAACGTACGTATGAGCTCGCCTTGAATCCACAGTATGTTTCCGTGGCTAGCAATCCCACTTATAGTGACAGTTATGTCATCAAAAGTGCAATCACACAATCGTACACAACGGCCATTTTGGCTGCGGGGCGCGCCGAGTTGGGCGCGCGCATGCGTATTTCGCAGCGCACACATTTGGCGCTCATCGGGTCTTTTACTGTGCTTTACGGCATTTTGCCCTTCGATAACATAGGGATGTTTGCCGAGCAGGGGGGGCAGAAAACCATCTATCAAAAGGTAGTCACAGGTATCAGCGATGAAGATTCATTGCGCCTCATACCTGGAATTTTTTTGGCACTCACTCTGGAGCTATGACTATCTATAATAAACACGTGTTCACTAATTTCTGGAAGGCATTCTCGGCGGCGATCGCTGTGTTCGCAATGCTGTGCGCGTTGAGCGTTACGGTTGTGCACGCCCAGAACACGGGGGGCATCCAACTAAAGAAGAAAACCACCAAGAAGCGTATCGATGCGAAGGGCAACCTTGTCGAAGAACAAGCCGCGGTCGAAGACATGTACAACGAGACGAATATCGGTTCGATTGCGCAGCTCGACCCACGCGCGAACCGCGCCTTTTTTACCCACACCTGGTTCATCAAGGCATCGACGACAGTGAATTATTTTAATCTGGGGTCGGAGTTCCAGGGTGTGATTAAGCAGATCGAGGGCGCATTCGGCGGCGACACGCTGGGTATGCAGCTCTTGACCGTCGACGGCAAAGTCGGCATGAACACCGCCGATAAAATTCAGCGCGCGCCGACTAACTTCTTGCCAACGGGAAACCTCTCGCTCGGTTTTTATTTCGGTAATCACCAGCTCGAGCTTGAATTCGGTCTTGCCGGGCTTGTGCCTCTAAAGACAATCGACGCCTCGACGACGATGACGCTCGAAGATCGTTCGACGAACTGTTCGGGCACCGGCTGCAAGCTGGCCTCGCTCGGGTTTGTGAATCCGAATACACGTAAAGGCGAATACAGTTTTCAGATGACGATGAACGAAGACGTCTGGATTCTCACGCCTTCGCTTTCATACGATTATATTTTTCTCACACGCAAATGGGGCCGTTTGAGTCTGGGCGCGGCGGCGGGTGCGATGATTCTTTCGACGTCGCAGCAGATTGCGTTCAAAGCGGTGCGCACCGACCTGACTCAGGTTGAGGCCCCCATCGACTACCTGAAGCAGCGCGTTCTGCAAGGGACCGCAAATTCGACGAATGTCACCGACATCGGCCCTATCTTTCGTCTGCATTTGACATTTCGCCCGCCGCCGATCACAAAATTCTGGAATACGCAGATGGAGGTACGCATCGGCGGCAACTACGGATTCGTCTATCTCAACCGGGATGTCGATGGTACCGGTCAGGCAATTATGGGTAATACGCTGCAGGGAACCTTTCCCCTGACATCGTTGGGTTTTAAAAGTCAAGAAACGAATAAATTCGAAATGATGGGCGGATTTATTCAGGTGGGGATAGTCTTCTGATGCGCCGCGCAGCCGCATGCTTTTATTTTGCGACTGCTTTCTCGCTGGCGGCGCAGACTCTGAAGCCGTCTGACCCACCCGGGCTCACCGGTAATTCCGCGCCGATGGATTTTCCCGCGCCGGGCGAGGGTGCGCAGATCGGTAAGATGCCAAAAGTCGAAGGTACCCTTGCGAAAATACGCGCGAAATATTTTTATCTCGGCGAACTCACCTGGCGGGGGGGCATTCTCTTAACGAAAGAAACCACCGACTGGGGTGAGTCGCGCAAAAATTCGATCGAGCAAGATATCTTTCGTCAGGCGAGTGCGTCGAACAGTTCGACAAATGTCAAGGTGCCCAGTACCGCGAGCAATGTCATGAACTATGTCGTCGGTATCGAAGGTCTGTTGGGTGTGAATCTCGATCAGCTGCCGGGATTGAGAGGCATCAACGCCCTGAAGGGAAAAAAGTTTTTGCGCTTTGGTTTTCATGCATATATGGCACCGTATTATAAACAGACGACGCAGACAGTTTCAGGGCCGTTTTCATATTATGACCCCAATGCCATCGACGGTGCTAAAACGCGCACCTATGCGGGGGAAGTCAAGGTCGATGAAAACCTGCTGAACGTGAGCCCTGGTATTTCGCTCTTTTACTGGCATGAGAAGGGCCTTTTTGACCGGCGCATCATGCCTTACTTCGGCGTTGAAGTCGGGTTATCCTTGCTCTATGGCAAACGCAAGTACTCGATGCAGGCAGATCCGTTTTACACGACTGTAACCGATGCGGCGAACAATACCTATGCTGCGGTTTATCGTGTCGAGGCCAACCTGCAAGAGAGTATCATCAACGATTTCGGCTTTCGCGTCATGCCGGCGGCGGGCTTTCAGTGGCATATTTCGGGCGGTCATTATATCGATGTTCGTGTCGGCTGGCAATATCAGGAATACAATGCGACGCTTAACCGGCGCGGGTCGCTGACCGAGACGCAGACCGATGCCAACGGAAATTTTAAAGTGACATGGAGCGAAGACTTTCTGAATAAGAGCCAGACTGTGAAACTATCGCAGAGTGGCATCGTTATATTATTGGGGTATACGGCGGGGTTATTCTGATGGTTTGGCTGCGCTCACCACAAGTGTTGCAATCACTGCGAATCCACTCCGTGATTTTTTTCCGCCGCACCCTGAGCGCAGTCGAAGGGCGCTTCCGGTTGCTGTTCTTAATTCCGTTGCTCGCGAGTTGTATCGGCCGCGCGACACCGCCGGAGCAGGTGAAACTCACGCAGCAGCAAAACGAGGTTTTGGGTAAGTTTGCCCGGCAGGTCGGTGCCGATGAAGTCAACATTCTGCTCAAAGACCCGAATGACGCCACTTTGCCCGGGATTCCGGTGGGCGATCTGCTTTATATTCTGACGTATGTTAACGAAGACAAGCTCATCCGGTTGGTGAAAGGTGTCACAGCAACCTCAACGCTCGAACTGATTCTCGCCATAAAGCGCGTCGGATGTACACGGGTTAATAATAATCCCGTGGTTGCGCAGCATCAATTCAACGCCACTATTGCGCTGAATGCCACGAACGGTTTAAATTCTTGTACATGGAAAGAGTTTCATCTTCCCAATATCATGGTACAGCTTTTGAATGGTACTACCGATCAGGGGCTACAAGTTCTGATCGACACGGTGCGCCATAATTATCCTGAACTGGGTCTACCCGTAAACCAGCCCCTGCTCGTGACTTGTGCGATTGGTACCTGCCCCATATTGCACGCTGCCCCCTACACGAACCCTGTTTCCCATCATGCATATCTGGCAAAACTCGCTTTCGTGGCTGCGGGTTTTGATTATGCGAACCTCAGTTCTGATCCGACTTTTTCGGCGCAAGATCTCCCGGGTCCTAAGAAACTCTATGGGCTTATGAACCTGACGGCCGTTGGTCGTGATATGGTTTTTTTGCTCGACTCATTCGATAAAAATACCTGCCCTGTTGCCCAGTCGCTGACATCGAACTGCGTGTATGTCGATACCTCCAACGTGTTGACCACGTACGACGCGAGCGGAAATCTCTGGGAAGACATACAGAATGGCTTTCAGTTCCAGAGACTGCGTAATCTCCTCAAGATTATCGACCTCGTAGAAGATACGAATAAAATGGGAATCCTGTTGAACGGTCGCCGGACATCTCCCTATTCGACCACGCAAGATGAGCGGCAAATCCGTTATTACACCGACAGGCTCAAGGTAGTGCTTGAGCATACCGCACCCGTTGCAGTTACTTGCCCCGCCGGGGGCCCTTGGGCATCGTTTCCCGCGAGCACGTCGCAGGCCGAATGCGACTTGCAGAACTATACGGCACCACAAGGGCCGACGCATACATTGCCCACAGACCCCGGTGACGACGACGAGTGGAACCGCAAGCTCGCGGCCATTATCAACCGTATTCCCCTTGCGAACATGGATCGTATGATGGATCTCGTCTATAACATAGAAGATGGTTATGACTTGAATCACACCACACTTCTCCCGAACTTTCCTGCATTCCCGAACCGCGGCATCGATAACCTGATGGTGTTGCTGAATAATATCAACCGCCACGCAACACACAACTTTGGCGCCGCTGTTTGCAATGTGGTGCCTGATACCGGAGCCGCCACCGATGCACCGTGCAACACAGAGCTTTTAACCGCAGCATATCTTATCAATAATGTCACATTATACCCCACCGATGCCGACCCGCGGCGTCGCAATAAGGTTAAATACCTGGTGGAATTTATGGGCAGTACCCGGGATGTGTTGCAGCTGGCGTGTTATACGGCCGTTGCCGATCATCTCGATGGGGTTGCACCTACGGACGTAACGCCGGATAAGTGCGATGGTTTTGGTCTGGTAAATCAGGTCGCAGATGGTTCGAAGTTTAATGGCGCTGTCACTGATCTCACGGCAGCAGGTCAGAAACTCGCAAATCTTGCGGATCAAATTAACGAGATTGAAGACATGCGCTTCCTAGTGAAAAAAGTGTCGATGTCTAACATGACTCAGATTATCAACGGCCTCGCCATCACGAGCACCATCAATGTCGCCAATCTCGTTAATCAGGTACAAGGTGACGATTGCTGGAATGAGAACAATGGAGTTTTAGCCCGTCCGGCGTTCAATACCGGACTCGGTTATACAGCATCTGTAGCGAACCCGGGCGCCGGATATACCGGTAATTTCACAATTAATCCGTTACCTGGTGGGGGTAACAACGCCTTGGTTAAGGGAATCGTCGAGACAGATACGGTTAACCACCCGGCTTTCGTGGGCCGCGTGCGTGCCTTCGTGGTTATTGATTCTGGTAACGGTTATAACGCGACAGGAACATATACTCACGGCGGCGGTGCGCAATTTGCCTACCGTTTTGGCGCTTGTCGGTTTAATCCAACAACTTCTTATCGTGGTTTTCCCACGACTTCGTGGACGGGTGCCACGGGGTTGGGTAAACTTGTGAACGTCATCAACCATATCACAGGCTCTCCGGGAACTATCGTGACCCTGATCAATGGCGTGACCGATGGTGATAAGCTCGGTATATTGATTAACGGTATTAATCGTTCGAGCAATCTCGTGGGCGTTGTCAATGCGACAGTAGATGCATCGCGTAACAACAATGCTACCATCAATGATTTAATTTCGCTGATGAATACGATATCGCGCGAAGATGTTTACAAATTGGTTTACATGCTCGAAAATTTCGGAGACGCGCGTGAAATCGATAACACCATAACGGTTCCGAGCGGTGATCATGATATGGTGGCGCAACTTTTTGCGACGTATAATCAGGCGAACATTGCGACGACTTCAGGACTCGGTTCAGCCGCGATGGCAGACCTGATTGGCAACATTCGGTTCACAGGTGGCGGCGGCTATACCAGTGGCGCCACAATGACGATCCTGGGCGGCGGTTTTTCTACTGCGGCAACGGCTGATCTCGTTACTACCAGCGCCGGTACAGTTTCAGGTGTTGATGTAAATACACGAGGCGTAGGATGCACTTCTGCGCCGACGGTAAATTTTACCGGCGGTGGCGGTTCCGGCGCGGCGGCAACTGCGTTCATTGATAGCGCCGCACAGCAGCTTGTCAGAGTCAGTGTCACAAGTGCAGGTACAGGATATACCGCTGCGCCCACGGTGACATTCACCGGTGGTGGCTGCACTACGGCTCCGACGGGTACGGCATTCATTAATCGCATCGGCAGTGCGACAATTACGAATCCGGGTGCGGGTTATACCGGAAATCCCGCGACCTGCACCGCAGGTGGTACGGCTGTATTGTCATGCACCGCAAGCGGTGCGCTAAACACAACAGCGGCATTGTCATTGACCAACCTTTACGGCGGCACCGGATTCGTTACGGGCCAGTTCTGCCCGATCACGGGCGCGGGTGGCAGCGGCGCCACTTGCCAGGTTGTGCAGACGGGCGGTGTGCTCACTGGCTGTAGTTCTATTGGTGGCGGCGGTGGCGCAAATTATGGTTCCGGCAAAATTGTTAAAATCGGTGGCCGCGCAGAAGCCGCTGTAACCGTTACAGGCGGTGTCGTTACCGCGATTTCGGTAACGAATACAGGCTGCGGTTATCTCGGAGTGCCTACGATAGAAGTCCTAGGTTGCACCGTTGCTCCGACATTTAACGTTACGATTCCAGGCGGGGTTGTGAATGCAACGGTAAATACCGGTGGCTCAGGTTGTCCCGTTGGCGCGAAAGTCGTGATTGGCGAAAATCCGTTCGTCGGGTTCTCTGATGGGGCCAGCGCTGTCGTCGGCGCAATTACCGGTGGCACCCTGACATCGATTACTGTCTCGGCACCTGCTGTAAATGCGGCACAGCTGATTCAGCTTGTCGACCGCGATGCCACCGGTCTAACCAGTGGCACGCGGGGGTTTGCGATTAGTTACAATGGCTCTTCGCCGACTTTATCGGCACGCGAGGCGCTGGTACGCCTTATCCACCACGGTGTGACCCCCTCGCTCACCAGCGCCAAAGCCGTATTTAACGGTACAGGCGGTATCGGTCCGGGTACGCTCTCGATGGATTGGCCGGGATTGGGTACGCGCTATCTTGCGGGTTCGATTCTCAATAATTTGAGCGGCGTGGGTTCAACGCAGACCCTGATCAATATGGTGAATGCGAACTCGATAGATCTGGTCGATACTGTGATTCTGCTCGGCTGCGGCGATCACTCCACGTATACCAATGGCTGGGTCACAAACTCGTGGCAGCAGCTTTGCACCGCGGTCGGCCCCGGCATCTGGTAAGGGCAGTAATGTCTTGACGAGCCGCCTTCTGCGGCCGGGAATCAATTCCCGTTTTGAAGCTCGTTACACTCTATCTCTGTTTTTGCGGCGCCATTCTGCTCTCGAACGCCGTCTTTCATATCGTCAACCTGCGTGAAGGCGCCGCTGCGGTTGCCTGGCTGATTGCCCTGCGCTATGCGGCGGCGACCACGGCGGCTGCCCTGTTTTTACCCGGGCTGGTGTATTTGCTGGCATGGCGCTTTTCCGCGGTCAGACGACTTATCTTTCAGCTCGCAGGCCTCGCGCTGTTTTTCATCGTCGTGCTTCTCGTCGGCGACATTCTTTATTACCGGCAAGTGGGCAAACACCTCACAGTCGAGTTTGCCGTATCGTTACAAAACCCCGGTGACATCGCGCGCATGCTGTGGAGCGACTATCGTTGGGCGCTCGCGGCTGTTGCGCTTGCCGGAGGCGTATTTTTTTATTTCTGGTATCGCCGCGTGCGCGGCCTGCGCTTTGTTTCGACGCGGCCGTTATGGCTGCGCATCGCGCTGCTGCCGGTGTTTATCGTCGCGAGTGTGATTGCGTTTCGCGGCGGCTTGCAAGACCGGCCGCTGCGGCCGGCCGACGCGTATCAGTATTTGCCGCAGCGCGAAGCCGATTTTGCGCTGAATGGCGCGTATACGGCATTCTATACGCTCTACCACCGCGAAGATTTTCCGGCGCGCGGCGACGCAGAAACGATTCGACTCGCGCGCACTTTGTTGCAGAGCCCGGCTGAAAAATTTATCGCCGACGAGCTACCGTTTTACCGCACCGTGAAGCCGGCTGCGGCGCCGCTAAAAAAAAATGTCGTCTTCATCATTTTAGAATCGTGGTCGGCGAAACGCATCGGTGCGTTCGGCGACAAGAGCGGAGCCACGCCGTTTTTCGATTCTCTCGCGCGCAAGAGCTGGTTTTTTGCGAATGCGTTCGCCACCGGGCGGCGCTCGATCGCTTCGTTACCGGCGGCGATCAGCAGCATACCGACGCTTTACGGTGCGCTTTATATCACGTCGCCGCATGAGCAGAATTTCCAGCGCGGTATGGGCTCGATCTTTTCCGCGCAGGGGTATTCCACATTTTTTACGTATGCCGCTAAAGCAGGTTCGATGGGCTTCAACGCCTTCGCGCGCGTCGCCGGCTTCGATACTATTGTGACGCGTGAAAGTTTCGACCGCGACGCAGCGCAAGACGGTGTCTGGGGTGTGTACGACCATGTCACCTTTGAACGTGTGCTCGCAGACATCGACGCCGCTAAAAAGCCGTTTCTCTCGGTGGTATATACATTACACCCGCACCCGCCATTTGTTTTGCCGCCGGGATACGCGTATTTCAAGGCGGATTACCCCCGCTATCAGTATTACAATGCATTGCGGTATTCGGACGAGACATTGCGGCGGTTTTTCGCCGCGGCAGAGAGCCGGCCGTGGTATAAAGATACGGTATTTGTTCTGACGGCAGACCATGCTTTCGAAGAGGCGCAGGGTTTCGACGCGTTTCACGTGCCGCTTTTGATCTATGCGCCGGGGTTTTTGCCGCCGCGCCTCGACAACACGATCGCTTCGGAACTCGATATTTTGCCCACGCTTGTGGATCTTCTGCGTTTTGAAACACGGCATGCGTCGATGGGGAAATCCTTACGGGCACCAGGCGAAAGATTCGCGTTTCTCGACACAGAGCATGCCGCGATGATTCTGCGTCAGAAAGACGGGGGTCTCTTGGCGCTGCAGTTTGCCGCCGATAAGTACCTGGGGTATTTCGATATGAGCGCCGACAAAGAGTGGCGTAACCTGAAAAGCGCGGCACCCTTTGCCGACGCGGAAATGCGGGCGATGCGGTCTTATATCGATGTCATGGGTCATGCCGTTTTGAAGAACAGAATCGCCCCGCGACCGAATTGACGCGTTGTTTCGATCACAGTTTTAGACGCCATGCAACATAAACAACCCAAGATCGCGCTCATCGGCGCGGGCCAGATCGGCGGTAACCTCGCCCTCATGGCTGTACAAAAAGGCCTCGGCGATGTCGTACTCTTCGACGTCGTTGAAGGCGTGCCACAAGGCAAGGCGCTCGACCTCTATGAATCGACCCCGGTCGACGGTTATTCGAATTCGATCGTCGGTACGAACTCATACGACGATATTAAAGACGCAGACCTGGTAATTATCACGGCGGGTATTCCGCGCAAGCCGGGTATGAGCCGCGACGACCTTCTCGGTACGAACGCGAAGATCATGACCGACGTCGCGACGAACCTCAAGCGTGTCGCTCCCAACGCGTTTGTGATCGTGATCTCAAACCCGCTCGATGCGATGGTCTATCTTTTCCAGAAAGTTTCGGGCTTTGCGAAGAACAAAGTTCTCGGTATGGCGGGTGTGCTCGATGCGGCGCGTTTCCGTACTTTTATCTCTATGGAAACTGGCGTGAGCGTCGCGGATATCAACGCATTCGTGCTCGGTGGCCACGGCGACACGATGGTGCCGCTGCCGCGTTACAGCTATGTCGGCGGAGTACCGCTGCCTGAATACCCTGGCCTCACTGCCGAGAAGATCGAGCAGATGGTCGTGCGTACGCGTAATGGTGGCGGTGAGATCGTCGCGCTGCTCAAAACAGGTTCGGCATTCTATGCACCGGCCGCCTCGGCGATTGCGATGGCAGAAAGTATTCTGCGCGACCAGCGCCGGGTTTTCCCGGTCGCGGTCTATTGCGACGGTGAATACGGCTACAAAGATCTCCACATCGGCCTGCCCGTTATTCTCGGCAAGAACGGTGTCGAGAAAATCATCGAAATCAAGCTGACGGCAGACGAAAAAGCGGCTCTCGACAAGAGCGCCGAGGCCGTTGAGGGGCTCAAAGCCGACCTCAAGCGCCTGAATTTCATTTAGGCCAAAATTGACCCTTTCGGGTCGCTAAAACACCGGCTCGCTCGTCTAACCGACAATGCGGGCCGGATTTCACTTCACATCTCCGAATCCCGATAATCAATAGGCATGCGCGTCGTGAGGAATACCCTTTTTGCCGCCGCCCTGTTCGTGTGTTGCCAGCACGCGCTTTCTGCGTTGATGACTTGCAGCCCCATCGTTGTCGATGCGCCGACAATGGGCGCGATTGCAGGCGCCGCGGCACAAGACGCCGCTGAAACAGAGATTTGTAACCAGATTAAGTCTAAATTTCAGACGGCGAACCTGTCTCAGGTGATGAACTACATGGCCAAAGCGAATTCGCTTTCAGGTAAAGGTTCGACCGCCGACTACTGGTCTAATCCGCAGGTTTTTACGCTGGGGGCGGCAACAACGCTTTCGGTGAACAATATCACGCCGCCTTTATCTTTTTCTGAATTTGAGAGCTTTGCAAAAAAGTATAAAGATAACCCGGTGCCCGACGGGGGCACGGGGGTTTCGGCGAATGCGACATTGGGGGTCAGTTTCAGGCACATGGGTTTTCGCCGCCGCGGCTGGTTTGACCCGAAAAATTTTAATGTCTATTTTTCACTGCTGGTGACACCGCAGATCAACTTTCAGACCTATTCTTTCAAAACCACGGCGGTCGGTACCTACATTCAATACAAGGCACTACCCATGCGCAAAATTCCTTTTGGTCTGGTGACCTGGGGTGGTGTCGATCTGGGTATCGGTTATAACTTTACTTCGACGACGCTCGGGGTTTCAAGCACCGACGCGATCACGACGATCCCGTTCTCGGCCAGCGGCCAAACGGGAACCTACCAGCCGACGGGGACACTCACGCTCAACTACGCGGCACATTTAATTCCGGTCGAGGTCTCGACGAATTTTTCGTTGCTCTATTTTCTTTCGTTCGCCGCCGGCATTGCAGCGGATTTTCATATTCTGAGTTCGGCCGAGATATCGGCTAACATCGACGGCAAGGTAAAGATCGACGGTCAGCCGCAGGGCTCAGACTATGCGCGTTTTACACAGAGTGAGAGCGCCAAGGTCACGACCGTAGGTTTTCGCGCCTTCTTCGGGCCTCAGTTAAATATCTGGAAGATACGCGTATTCTCGTTATTACACGTAACAGGAGACAAAAGTTACGCCGCAACTCTGGGGGCACGGTTCTCATGGTGAAGATGTTGATTCCGATATCCTTTTTCTGTCTGCAAGCGTGCACCAATTCATTCGTCATGAAGCCGAAGACCACGGGCAAACCGATCATGGTCGGCGAAATACGCCAGATCGGCGGCGAGAAAAAACCGCACGACGCGAAACGCCCGCACGATTTCTCGACCGAAATCGAAATTCTCGATACGCCGACCTCGCCCTCATTCGATTGGGAGGCCAAACAGGCGGGCAAACTCGACGACCGGCTTGCGGCGGCGACGCTCATGGGCGAACGCGACGCGCAGATAACAGAGCTCAAATTCGGCAGTTATGTTTTTTTTCCGGTACTCTTGTATTTTGATAAAGACTGGATACGCGTGTCGGGTTATACCGAACCGCTGAATTTTCCCATACCGGAACGTGTATATCACATTTATAAAACGACGGCTTCTAACAAGAAGCTGAAGAAAGGCGAAAAAAACAAAAAAGAAAAAACCAAAAAGAAACGGCGGCGCAGATGAAAAGGGTTTTAGCCGTTATTGTTCTGTCTGTTTTGCTGAGTGCCGGCTGTATCGGCAACCGGCAGACCGTAAAATTAAACGAACTCAACTACGCGGTATCGATGACGCCGACCATCTATGGTAAAGACGGCGCGATACGTGCAGACGGCGTCGGCCTCGAGGTGATCGGTGACATCGAAGTTTCGCACCGCTATTGGTCGCTGGTCTACAGCTTTGTACCGCTGGGGGATACAACACAGCAGGTGCGCAATTTTAACAATGTCGTGAACGCGCGCGGCGGCCACGGTGTGATTAATTTCGAGATTGAGAACGAAGGCTGTGATCTCAACAATTTCGCTTACATTGTCGCGCCGGCGGTGCTGCCTTTTTTTCCCGGTTGCAGCAAAATCACGATGCGCGGCAAGATCGTGAAGCAGGTCAATTGACAATCCGCCGCCCATTGTTATATCTTAATTGACATCTTTTCGGGCCACACTGTTTGGTGTAACCATCATGCCGACAAAAAAGAAACCCACAGCGCGAAAAAAAGCGGCAAAGAAACGCGCGGCGAAAAAAACTGCGAAACCCGCGCGTAAAGCCCGCCCGCCGGCCGAGGCGCATGGCATGCATGACGCGCGTGCAGTCGTGCATGAGCGGCGCTTTGAAGTGCGTACGCTCGTCAGCAAAGTCACCTTTGCCGCGCTGTCGCTGAATGCGAAGAGTTTTGGCGGCGCGGGGTATAATTTTTCCGTCGATATCAGCGGCCTGCTGGTCGATTTTTCGCAAGGCGGCTGCAGCCTCGTTTTCATGAAGGCGAATCCGCTGGCGGCTAAACTTACGAAAGAGGCCGAGTGTGTCATTCAGATCGCACCCGAGGCACCGCGGCGTGCCACCATCCGCTGGGTGAAAGATCTCGACAGCCGCCTCATCAACGCCGGGCTGGCTTTCGCATGATCGCCCGCTTTACCGCCATACTGTTTGTGGCCTCTGCCGGCATGCTGTTTGCCGAAATCAGCCCCGTCTATTACCGCGAAATGCAAGAGAAAGCATCCGAAAGGCTTAAAATTAAAGTCGTCGATTTCTCGCGCGATTGGTATTTCTGGCGCAGCGAACGTAAAGCAACGGTTGTCGCCGAGGTGACTGCCGTCGTGAAGAGCAAAAGTGGGATCACCCCCGGCAATCGTGTACGTATCGAATATGTGATTTTTTATCCCCCGTCGAACGGTTGGGCGGGGCCGCGACCGATGCCTGAACTCCAGGAAGGCGGCGAGTACGACTTCTTTGGCGAGCGTACCGATGTGACGAAAGACAAGGGTATTCTGCTCGAGCCCGGCGCGCGCGGCTATTCATTCGAAAGCCTTTTGCCCTGAGATAAACCCCGGCCGCGCAGACCCGTTGTACGGCCCAATGCTTTACGCCGCGTTCCGTCCGTCGGATCGGAACATATGTTATCGGATCTCTCGCGCGACCTCGCCGCGAAAAAAATCTCACCTGTCGAGCTTCTGAATGAAACGCTGGGCAAGATAGAAAAACACGACGGCACGATTAAAGCGTTTCTGGCCGTAGAAAAAGAACAGGCTCTCGAGGCGGCTAAAAAATCGGCGGAGCGTATTCAGCAGGGTAAGGCGCTTTCGCCCTACGACGGAATTCCCATCGGTATTAAAGATAATATCGTGACGGCGGGGCGCGTTACACAATGCGCCTCAAAAATTCTCGACGGTTTTATCTCGCCGTATTCGTCGACGGTCATTGAAAAGCTACAGGCGCTGGGTTTTGTCACTATTGGCCGACTTAACATGGACGAGTTTGCGATGGGTTCTTCGACCGAAAACTCGGCTTTCCAGATTACGCGTAATCCC
>JAFLED010000007.1 GCA_017302045.1 Spirochaetota bacterium | reverse complement strand
CACGCTCTGCCCGCAGGCGAGCGAATATATCATGATCGCACTCGAAAAGGCCGGCGACATTCCGCATCCCGAAAAACAGACGGCGCGCTATTTTCGCGGATTAGCCGCGACACGTTCGGTGATCGGCAACATCGCCGAAAAAAATTATTTTAAATCCGCGCATATGCGCACGAATATCATTCACAATGAAGAGATTCCCGGTATCGCGCCCGTATTGCTGACCTTTGCGTCGGGCATTGGCTGGCGCATCGTCGACATGGAGAAGATTTACCTGACAGGCGATGGCTTTCCCGTGGCGCTGGATGATCCGACACTCGACTTTAAGCCGCGCGGTGTGCGTATCTGGTTTCGCGTCGAGGGTGATAAGCGGTTGCGTTCGCTCACATATGTGGAACAATACCTCGACCGGCAAAGCGTGGCATCGGACTACCCGCTGGCGAAATTTTTGTTACAGAAACGCGGCGGTTTCATGATGTTCAAAGCGGCGATCTACCTGCTGCATAATCCTTATTATCTGTCTGTGCGTGATTTTTTTATGTCGATACCCGACGTGATTGTGCAAGATGATTCTGGTTTTCGTTATGTCGATCTCAGGGAAAACTGGGACATCTCGATCTACGGTCATTTTACGGGGCCCTTGCCTTTGCGCGGCATCAGACCTGCGAACCCGGTTCAACCCGATCTTACGAGTCTTTATAAAGAACGCAATCCGCCCGATCTTCCGTTTCATTTTGGTTACGGTTCATTGCGGCGACCCCCGCGTTCGAATTTGATGGTAGCACACCGCAAGCAGGTATAAATGGCAGGACTCACACGACAACTTGGCTTTCTCACCGCGGCATTTACGGTTATCGGTTCGATGATCGGGTCGGGGGTTTTTCGCACGAGTAACGAACTTTATTTCGATGTTCACTTAAGCGCGGCGACGATCGTGCTGCTCTGGGCCGTGGGCGGCTTTGTCGCACTTTCGGGTGCCCTGAGTTATGCCGAGCTTGCGGCAGCATACCCTGAAGCGGGCGGCGAATTTGCGTATCTCAACCGTATCTTTGGTAAACTGCCGGCATTTCTTACGGGGTTCATTTCGCTGACTGTCGGATTTTCCGCACCCATCGCGTTTACCTCGCTCGTGATCGTTGACCTCGTCGTGCGTGGTTTGACGCAGATGCAGGATACGCAAATTCAGATGTCAGATTTCAAGCTGCGTCTCGTCGCAGCGTTCATTCCCGTAATTCTCGCGGGTTTTCATATCGCACGCGTGAAGGTCGGCGAAGGTTTTCAGAATATTCTGACCGCCGTTAAGACACTGCTGATTTTTGCCGTTGCGATCGCCCTGTTCTTTGTCGCAAGCCCTGGCAGCGCGGTTTCTATTGCCCCGACTGCTGCGCAGCCGGAGTTCTGGAAGTGGGGGAGCCTCGTACTCACTGTGATGTTTGCCTACAGCGGTTGGAACGCGGCGTCTTATCTGGGTGCCGAAGTCAAAGACCCGATCAAAAACCTGCCGCGTGCGATGGTCATCGGCACGATTCTTACCTGTGCGATTTACGTTGTATTAAACTTCAATTTTCTCAAGTTTGCGGGGCTCAACAAAGAAGCGACCGACCTGGCGCTGAATGCCTTTACAGCGCTACTCGGCAAAGTCGGCGGCGCTGCGCTTTCTTTCTTAATCGCTTTCTTTTTGGTTTCATCTGTCTCTGCCGAGGTGATGATCGGGCCGCGCGTCTATTATGCGATGGCCGAGCAGGGCTTGCTTTTTAAAAAGCTCGCCCAGGTGCAGCCAAAGTTGGGGACACCGGCGTTTGCCATTCTCTTGCAAACGGCGATCAGCGTGGTATATATCATCTCTTTCGGTTTTGGCGGCACCTTAAAACTCCTGATCTTCATGGGATTCGCCCTGAGCTTTTTTCCATGGCTTACTGTTTTTGGCCTACTCTATGCGCACTACATGAAGCATATCGGCATCATCGCGAACAGGCCCTACCGTTCGCCGTTGTTTCCGCTGTTTCCGTTACTTTACCTTTTGGCTTCAGGCTTCATGATGATTTCGTCGCTGATCTACAGCACCGAACAATCGCTGTGGGCGATTGGAGTAACCGCCGTTGGTGCGGTGAGCTTCTTCGTCTGGCAGAAAGTGAAACGGGTCTAAGAGCGTCTGCTATTGGCTTGTAACCCAAGCCCTAAGGCGTCGCCGACGGGTCCCAGCAGGTTCTCAGGTTCGAATCAAGCGCGTCGAGAGTTTGGATATCCCCCGCGTCGAGTTCAAAATCGAAGATCGCAAAGTTTTCCTGAATGCGCTGCGGCGAGACCGACTTCACAAGGACGATATTACCTTTCTGAATCGACCAGCGTAAAAGTACCTGCGCAATACTTTTGCCGTGCTTGTCGGCAACGGGTTTGAGTGAGGCATCCCCCGTTTTTTGGCCATGCGCTAAAGGGCTATACGCCTGAATTCTGATGTCGCGCGATTCGCAGTACGCTTTGAGTTCTTTTTGCGCAAGCCAGGGATGCAGTTCGATTTGGTTCACGACTGGTTTCACCTGGCAGACCTTCAGCAGTTCGTCGAGATGCGCAGGCATGTAGTTGCTGACGCCGATCGAGCGCGTCTTGCCCGTTGCATGAATTTTTTCGAGTTCGGCAAACGCGGCCACGCGCGTCTTCGTGACGGGAAAATGCACCAGGTAAAGATCGATGTAATCGAGACCCAGGCGCGCGAGGCTGTCGTCGAAGGCTTTTTGTGCCTTCGCCTGATCGGAGTTCCAGAGTTTTGTCGTTACAAAGATATCATTGCGCGGTATACCACTGTCCCTGATCGCGCGTCCGACATCTTCTTCGTTGCCGTAGATGCGCGCGGTGTCGATATGCCGGTAACCCGTGTCGAGTGCCGTGCGCACAGCATTGTAACAATCGCCCGAAGACGCCTTCCAGACGCCGAAGCCGAGGCAGGGTACAGTATGGCCGTCGTGGAGCTTGAGTGCCGGGATCATGGGTCTGTTTTTGCGTGCAGAAGCCAGGTGTCGACCGATTTGAATCGTGATGCGGGACGTAAAATGGTTGGCAAACGGCTGCGTGACAGGGATGAGACACTGCCGTGCCGAATGCCATCGATCTCGACAGCATCGACGAAAAACAGCTTTTACAGCTGAAACTTTCGCATCTGCCGATTCGCATCGAAAATACCTGGCTGCAGCAAATCATCGAAAAACTCTATTCTGAACTTGCCGCGCGCGGGCTGGCGTTCAGGCCACCCTGCTACCTCGGCGACGAGTGGTTTTCACCCGACGGTGTTGCGGCGATTGCGCTGCCCTTTTACCTGACCCACCCGCGCCTCATTCAGCTCGAAAAAAAAATGATCGGCGAAGCCGAGGGTGAAGATCCCGGTGAGGCGATGCGGCTGTTGCGCCATGAGTGCGGGCATGCGTTCGTGCATGCCCTTCAGCTCACGAAGCGGAAGAGTTGGCGCGAAGTCTTTGGGCATCCGCGCAAGGCATTCAGCGACTATTACAAGTACCGCCCGTACAGCAAATCGTATGTGCGCAATCTGAAGAATTTTTATGCGCAAAGCCATCCCGAAGAAGATTTCGCCGAAAGTTTTGCGGTGTGGCTTAACCCCGACGAAGACTGGCGTACGCTCTATGCAGGATGGCCTGCGTTGCACAAGCTCGAATATATCGAGAGTCTGGTACCGTCATTGGGTAAAAAGACCGTTCGCGTCAAAAAGGCTCAGTTTTATTTTCGCCTGGACTCACAAAAAAAGCGTCTGGATAATCATTACCGCCAGAAAAAAAAGCTCTATATCGAGTATGAAACCGAATTCTTCGACGCCGATCTTAAACTCATATTCCCGATCCGGGAGTTTAAAAAGAAGAGTTCGGCCGCGCGTTTTCTCGCGAGTCACCAGCAGCGCCTGGAAAATTATGTGGCGCGCAGCACCGGAGAGAAAAAAGTCATGGTTAAGAACCTGATTCAGCGGCTGAAGAAGCGATGCGAGGCCTTAAAACTCGAAACCGATGCTGCGATTGCCGATGAAACGCTGATTCAATTCACCGCCTACCTGACCTCGCTCGTCAGTAACTTCCACTACACGAGTCGCTATAAACCCGAAAAATGAGAGTTCTTGTCGCATTCGATTATCCGCTGGCATTACCCAAAGACGGCGATTATAAATCTGCGCTGCACGCAGAAGACTGGCGCCCGATTCGCAATGTCGTTGAGGCGATTCAAAGATTGGGACACGAGGCTATTTTGCAGGGCGTCTTCGACGATATCATGCCGCTGATTTTCACGATTCGCCGCAAAAAACCCGATATTGTTTTTAACCTGCTTGAAACCTTCAAACAGGAAAGGCAATATGAAGGCGCGCTGGCGGGGCTTTTTGACCTGATGGGGATTCCCTACACGGGGTGTTCTGCCACCGCGCTCACGATCTGTCGTAACAAATCGTATACGAAACAACTTTTGCGCGAATTTGATATCAAGATTCCGGAGTCTGTTGTCTTTCGCCGCGGCAAGACCAACCGCAGTATCAAAGATCTGAAGTTTCCCGTGATTGTGAAGCCGCTGGGGCTCGAGGGGTCGGATGGCATTTCGCAGGCGTCGTTTGTCGAAGATGAGAAGGCCTGTATCGAACGCGTGAAGCTCTTACACGATACCTATGAGGTCGATGCCCTCGCCGAAGAGTATATCGAGGGCCGTGAGATCTATGCGGGCGTGTTGGGACTCGAGAAACTCACGGCGCTGCCTCTGCGCGAAATGCTTTTCACTAATTTTCCTGAAGATAAGCCGAAATTCGCGACCTTTCACGCCAAATGGAATACAGAATTCCGCAAGAAATGGGGTATCAAGAATACCTTCGCCAAGAACATCGATGAAAAGGTCGAGGCCGAAATCGAAGAGATTTCAAAAACCGCGTTCCGCGCGCTCGGCCTTTCGGGCTTTGCAAGGCTCGATCTGAGGCTCACCGATAAGAATGAAGTCTATGTCATCGAGGTGAATCCTAACCCCAACATCTCGAATGACGACGAGATCGCCTACGCCGCGCAGAAGCTGGGCATTCCCTACGATCAGCTGATTCAGAAGATTCTGGATTACGGCAAGCGGAAAGAGATCGCGAAATAACAGAGCGATTTACAGCCTATTTCGCCCACCCGTTCCTCCTCCATGCAATACGACATCGCCGTTCTCGCCGGGGACTATATCGGCCCCGAGGTCATGAAATCTGCCCTCGAAGTTTTGGGCCGCCTCTCAGACGACAAAGATAAATTCAACTTCCACGAGGCACTCGTCGGCGGTTCGGCGATCGACGCCACCGGTAAAGCGCTGCCCCCCGAAACACTCAAGACTGCTGAGGGTGCGCATGCGATTCTTTTCGGTTCGGTCGGCGGCCCCAAGTGGGAGCACCTGCCCCCCGCAGAGCAACCCGAGCGCGCATCGTTACTCCCCCTGCGCAAACATTTCGCACTCTATGCAAACCTGCGCCCCGCGATTATCTATAAAGAGCTCAAAGAAGCGTCGCCGCTGCGCGCCGACATCGTGGGCGATGGTCTCGATATTTTAATTCTGCGCGAACTCACGGGCGATGTCTACTTCGGCGAACCCAAGATACGCCGCGGTTCGGGAGAAAACGAAGAAGCACTCGATACCATGATCTACAAGCGCTATGAAATCGAGCGCATCGCGCACCTGGCTTTCCAGTCGGCGCGCGCGCGGCGCAAGATCGTGCACTCGATCGATAAGGCGAATGTACTCACGAGTATGGTGTTCTGGCGCGAGGTTGTCACCGAAGTCGCGAAACAGTATCCCGATGTGAAAGTGCATCACCAGTACGTCGACAATGCCGCGATGCAGCTCATCCGCTGGCCGTCGCAGTTTGACGTCGTGCTTTGCCCGAATATGTTCGGTGATATCTTGTCTGACGAAGCCAGCCAGATCACCGGTTCAATCGGCATGCTGGCATCTGCCTCGCTGGGCGTACCCGGCAAATGGGGCCGCGACGGTCTGCACTTCGGTCTCTATGAGCCGGCGGGCGGCACGGCCCCTGACATTGCGGGGCAGGGCGTTGCCAACCCAATCGCGCAGATTCTTTCTGCCGCGCTGCTGCTGCGTTATTCACTGAAGCTCGAAGATAAGGCAAGCCGGATTGAAAACGCGGTGAAAGCGGCCATCGCAGGCGGCGCACGCACACGCGATCTGACCCCCGATGCCGGTAAAGCCATATCGACAGCTGAAATGACGCAGGAAATACTGCGCCGCCTCTAAGGTGCGCAGAGAACGTCTGTAAAACTGGACGCCGTATACCGGCTTCGCTAACTTTGAGTATCGAAAAGAAGCCGGAAATACTTTCTCTCACCGAAGACGAGCTTGCGCATCTTCTGGTCGCCGACGGGCACAAGAAGTTTCGCGCACAGCAGGTTTTCCAGTGGCTGCACCTGAAGCAGGTCTTCGACGTGCGGCAGATGACGAATCTCAAGGCCGACTTCCAGGACTATCTCACGGAAAAATTTTCCTTCCCTGATTTTAAGATTCTGAACGAGAGTAAATCCCCCTCTGACCAGACGGCAAAATACCTGTTCGCATTCGGGAAAAAACAGGTCGAGAGCGTCTGGCTGCCCTACGAAAACCGGCAGTCGATCTGCATCTCGGTGCAGTCGGGCTGCTCGCTCGATTGCAGTTTCTGCGCGACGGGAAAAATTGCGTTCAAGGGCAATCTCACCGCGGGCGAGATCCTCACGCAGGTCTATGGCATGCAGCAGCTCTATGACCGCCGCATCACGAATATCGTATTCATGGGCATGGGCGAACCTTTTTATAACTACGATAATGCGATTCGCGCCGCGTCGCTCATTGCACACCAGCATGGTATGAATATTTCGCGCCGGCGGATTACCCTCAGTACCTCGGGGGTTTTGCCGGGCATACAACGTTTTATCGAAGAAAAACAACCTTACCGTTTGGCCTTATCTCTGCACTCTGTTTTCGCCGATAAAAGAAAGAGAATCATGGATATCGAAGAGAAATACCCCTTCGAAGACGTGCTGGGTTACCTGCGCGAAAAACGCGGTGAAATGCAGCAGGGACAGCTCATGTTCGAATACATCATGATCGACGGCATAAATATATTTCCCGACGACGCGAAAGAGCTCGCGCGCTGGGCTAAGCTTTTGAATGCGAAAGTGAACCTGATTCCGATGAATACCGAATTTAACGGCATGCACCGTCCGAGCGAAGAAAAGATCTACGAATTCTGGCGCGCGCTGGTCGAACGCGGGGTAGTTGCGGTAAATCGCAAGTCGCCCGCGAAAGATATCGACGGTGCCTGCGGTATGCTGGCGGGACAAAAACTTGCCTCCTGAAGTGGTTGAAAGCGACAACGAAGAGATCGGCAAGCCTGCGGCAGAAGAGGGCACCGATGCCGAAGGCGCCGGCTCTGCGGCATTCAAATTCACGGCGTTCCGCGAGTTCCTGAAATTCGTCGAATACGTCGGCGAAGCGGCACCCGTTGAGCTGGCCGAACCGATACAAGACACCGCGGGCGCGATGCTCGTGCAGAAAGCAAACCATGTGCGCGAGAGTCTCATCAAAAACCTCTGGAAGTTTTTCAATGCCGGCAATCTGAACGAAAATATTTCCGTTGCGGGTACAAAGGCGTTACGCACGGCACTGCGCGATAAGATCTGCCATTCGCTTTTCAAATGCCTCGAGCCCGGGCGTTTCCATGTCGCACAGGCGCTCGTCGACGCTTCGCAGGTGAATCTGCGCGCGATGGTGGCGGGCATTGTCGAGCGTAAAGATGCGCTGCCGCTTTTCCTGAAGCTCGACCAGATGGAAGATCCGATTTTGCCGCATCTCGGCGAGGTCGCGATTACGGCGGGCGGGCTTGCCGAGCAGTATGTGAAATCGTCGCAGATCGGCGCGAGCGCGCGCGAGTCGATTCGCCACGCGGTTTTCGCGGGTCTCTTTCACGATATCGCGCTCGCCGACGACGCCGATTTTTTACTGAAAGATATCGAGCAGGCGGCGCAAAGTGGTCATATCGAGCAGAGCGCCCGGTTCGTCCGCGAAAACCTGCCCGAACTTAACCCGGTGATTGCGCAATTAATCGAGCACCATCACCGTGATAGTAACCGATACGATCCCGATGTCGATACGCAGATCAAGGGCGAGCAGGTTTCAGAAGAAGCCCTTGCGCTCGCCGAGTTTATTCTGATACAGTTGCGTTCGCAGTATAAGAAAGAAGAGGGCATGACGGTTCCTGAGATGTTGTTTTACGGGCTCGGGCGTGCGTTTGGGCAGGGGCGGTTTCACCCCCGCTTTCGCAGCATCGCCTCCAATTTATGGGAAAACCTTTATACCACATTGCACTATGGTTATGAGATCGGCCTGGTGGAAAATCGCTGTCCCTTTAAGCCATCGGCGGTGGCGTATCCGACCCCGCGTTGTACGCAGATTATGTGCCACCAGCGCGTGCGGCAATGCGAGCATTACGACGATCAGTTTGCGCTGGAAATTCTAAATGCGACGCGTTTTCCCGGCCGCCCGGGGATTATAATTAATCCCGGTAAATACGGGAAATGCAAGTTGGCGCAGTTCTTACCTAGAGAAGAAGATATGAAAAAAGGCGCGCTCGACTGGATGGAAAAAGGCGGACGCAAAGAGACGCCGAAGAAGTAGATCCGCCTAGGCGAGACGCGCCTTGAGCTTCAAATAAGGCCCGCCGTCGGTCACCTTCACCCACTCTTTGTAACCCTTACCGCACATGCCCAGCCCGTTGATGTTCAGATGCGGTGAGACCATCGCTATCGACTGCAGAATTTCGGGAACATAACCCGTGACAATGACGGGAGAAAAGTATTCATCGGTCAGCTTGCCTTTACGTATACGCCGGGCGACCAGCGCCTCAAGCTGAATGCCCCAGCTTTTGGGATCTTCCATACCATTCGTGGCACGGTCGACGAAATAACCGTCTTCGATCGAGGCAATCATCGTATCGAGATTGTCGTCTCCCGGCATAAAGTAAGTGTTCGTCATGCGTGAATAGATCTTGTGGTCGAAGCTCTCGCGCCGGCCATTGGGTGAGCGGCGGTAGTTCATGCGCGACGCGCTCGCATGGTCGGTCATCGGTTGGGTGAGAATGCCGTTTTCGACAATCCGTGTCTCTGCGGCGGGAAATCCTTCGTGGTCGAAATGATAACTAGCAGCCGCATTCGCCAGCAACGGCGAATCGTAGAGTCGCACCTTATCTGAAGCCACGTATTTGCCCAGATATTCGGTGCCGCGCGCACGGCCTTTTTGCATCGTGTCTGCTTCTGTGCCATGCCCGAAAGCCTCGTGCGCAAGCATGCCCGAAAGCGACGGCGAGAAGATACAATCGTAGTGGCCGGGTTTTAAGCGCGGCGCACCGAGAATTTTCTCGCCGTCGACCAGCATACGGTCGATGAGCGTGAGGTTCTCGCCCATCAGATGCCATGAGCCTTTTTGGCTGAAACCGTCGTAGATCTGCGCGGTAGAATTGGTGGCATCGTCTTTGAGTACGGCCGAATAGATTGCCTCGAAGCGCGGGAGGTATTGTTCGAGCGCCTTCTGCGAGCTGACATAGAGTTCGCGCGTGTTGGTCTGTTTATAACGGGCCGAGGCCATCGCCACCATGCTTTTCTTTGCCTTGATTTCGCGCGCCATTTTCGCGGCGAATGCGGCCTTGTCGTTTTCGGAGAGATTGTCGGCGATGGGGGCACCGGCCTGCAACCGTAACGGTTCTTCGGGAATCAGGCGCAGCGTGCCCGATTGACGGCTCACAGCGACAGTCTTTTCGAGCCCCTTGATTGTCTTGTTGATATCCGCAACACTGTGCACAACAGAAGAACCCTCATACAGAAGACCGTTGTGCAGAACGCTGACAACGACCCCCCGCTGCGCCGAGAGGGGTTCAACAAAAGTCTGATTGAGATTGCTTGAGACTGTGAGACCAGATGTTTCGACGAACAATGCGCGCGCAAATTCGTAACGCTCGCTGAGCGGCTTGATGAGCGAATTCAGTGTTTCGAGAGTGATTTCGCGCCGCATGCGGAATTACTTTTGCGCGGCGAAGCGCTGTTCGACCAGCGCCATCATCTTCGCGGCCTGGGCGGGGGTCATGTTATTCTTTTTTCCCATCGTTCCGTTATCGAGTTCTGAATGGTTGTGGTTGGCCGGCAGGCCCAGCTTCTTGATATCTTCGAGCGTCACTTTCACGGCCTTCTTATCACGGTAGAACATCAGGTAATCGCCGTCATTGACTTCTTCTTTGCCGCTGACGGTGTTTTTGTAAGAGATCTTACCCTCGCAATGGCAGGTTCCGGTTAGACCGCCCGGTAAAATTGTCGTGAAAAACTTTGTACCGCGCACACCCGCAACGGTCGTCGGCGTGCGCAGGGTGAATTTTGCTTTTTCGCCGAGTTTCGAAACCGATGTCCATGCGTTGCCGGATTGCAGGTAGACCTGCTTATCTTCGCCCGCGCGTTCGTAGACAAAACGCGTATTCGGCTGAATTTCCATTTGCGCACCCGAAACCTGAAAGATCACGTTCGTCGCTTCACCGGTGACGATGGTGTCGCCTGCGAACACTTTATCGCCTTGGCGCGCGGCTTTGGTCTTTTTGGACCCGTCGCTTTCGATGTGTTCGATGTTCGCCGAACCTTTGACAAAGGTCACGACGCCGTCGGTGACCGGCGGGGCTTTTTCACAGGCGGCGATCAGCAGGGGGATTAAAAGCGTTGCTGTCTTCATAATCTGAGATGGCGGCCTACACACCGCCGTCAAGCCTATATAAGCGAATAGATCGACGGCGGAATCAAATCCAGCCGCGACGTTACCGCTGCGGGGAGCTCTGGCATTTTATCTTCAGTCCACAACCAGGGCCCGAGTACGTTGATGATCGGGGCTTTTTCGCCCCGCAGCGCCATACGAAAACCGGCGGTGATGTCTTCGGGCACGGTTGGACGAAATGGAATACCATTCGAATGCTGTTTGTATGTCTCTTTTTCGGAACGGTAATTTTTATCGTAAAAGAAATCGCTGAATTTCATGCCCGATGCCTTCCATTCGGCGCGCCACTCGGGTTGAAAATCTTTCTCGCGTGTGAAGCGGCGTTGCGCCAAAAGGGCAATCCCCCTGACCGAATTCGAAAAAAACATGCCGATGCGTATGATCTGTAGTTTATCGGGATTTCGTATCGCGAGCTCTTCCATCGCAATTTTTGTAAAGGTCATCGCGCCATAGATTTTCATGAGCGCGGGCAATGCCATAAAACCCGAGAGCGCGATAGTTCGCTTCGGCTGGAGTGCTTTGGCAAGTTTCAGATAAGGTATGACCGAATATTCGAGGCTCGGCGGCACCATCTCGGGTTTCGATTCGCTGACATCCATGCCGACCGACCCGCGTGCGGGTATGTAGATCAGATAATCGATACCTGCGAGGCGTTTATCGGCGAGCATCTTTTCGACGGCGCCGGGGCTTTCAAGGTCGATACCGTAGATCGTTTCATCTGCCCCGGGTACGTTCTCGCTTCTGCTGGTCGTGGTGATAACTTCGGCGCCGAGTTCTTTCGCCGCCTTAATGGCGGCCCCGCCTGAGACGGCCGCTGCCCCTACGATAAATACTTTCATCGCTTAAACCTCTTTAAATTTTTTCAGGAAAAGTTCGCGTACGGGTGCGATCGCCGCAGCAACGCGGTCGCCGCCCGAAGTTGTCAGCATGCACCAAACTAACTGTTTATCCGTTCTCAGCCACAGAGAACGGCCGCTGAGAGCGAAGTGTGCTTTTTCGTTCTTCTGTTCTTCTTGCGGTCGTTCGGGAATCGCTTTGCGCGCTGCTTCGGTTGCCCGCAAACTATCTGGAAAATCGCGCGATTCGCAGAGAAAAACCTCGTTGTTCAGGGTAAATTTGTATTCCCGCAGCGAGGCATCCGCCTCTGTTTTATCTTCGCGTGAAACCTGTTTCGCGCCGTCGGGTATAATTTCAAACTTTTTCTTGCAGGCGACGGCAAGAAAAACCGCCGCCCAGACCGTAAACGCGAACCGCAATCTTATTTGCGCAGTACGTCGCGGTAGTCGGGAATGTTAGCCACTACCGAGCCGTCAGCCATGATCTTCGAGTACCCCACAGCCAGTGGCAGTTGGTATTTTTTCAGATAGAAGTCGAAATCGTTCTGTTGCGACATGTCGACCATCTGCAGGCGCGCATCGACCATCATCAGTTTACCGAATTTCACGTCGCCCTGATAAAGATAGAGATAGTTTTTCACGTTACGCACGGGCAGCGGGGGAAAATTCACCTTGGTATTGCTCGAGAAGAACAGCTGCAGGCCGTCGTTCTGCACGCGCATATCGCTGATAAATCCGCTGATTTGCGGCGGCGGGAATATTTTAAACGGTTCGACGAGAATCTTGTTGCCGACCATTTTGAGGCCACGGCCGCTCGGCACCGGTAGCAGTTTTTCCATGTCGAGGCCGACGGCGTCGAGCAGGGTTTTTGTGTAAGGATTGCCCAGCGATTTGACGCGTTCTGCTTCGATAACCATCAGGGTTTTTTCGCGGTCGAGATACATTCTGCCGACCATCTCAAAGCCCACCCAGATTACGAGTTTCATATCGCCCGAGAGGCGCAGCTTTTTAACCTTTTTGCCGTTTTCATCGTCGTCGAAGAATTCCATTTTCTGGTTTTTGAGCGGCGAGCCGTCGTAGTTGAATACATAGTTATTAAAGATGTGTTCCATCACCTCGGTGCGCACGAAGGCTTCGCCCGAGAGCAATTCGATGCGAAAAGAGTTCACGTCGTCGAAGTTGACGATCGGCACCTTGCCTTTGGGAATCGCTTCGCCCACCAGCTCTTTAACCTGCATGTTGATTTCGTCGGTCAGGCGAAAGTGCAGGTTCGACAGCTTCATATAAGTACCCTGGCGCGAACGCGTCTGGATGCCTTTTGCTTCGCCACCGAGTTCCATCGGTTTGTGCTCGAGTTTATAATGCGAAAGAATAATTTTGATCGCGAAAACGCCCAAAACGGTCGCCACAGCCATGACAATGCTGAGGTGTATCAATTTGCTGATCAGCAGTTTGCGGCGTTCTTTTTTATCCATGCCGGGCGCGGTCGATGTGTCCATCACGCAGGGTTTTTTTCTTTGACGGGTGTGTCAATTTCATAACAGCGTGCGAACAGGCCCACCATGGAACATACACAGAAAAAAGAGCGGCTTTATATCGTGCTCGCGGGTTTCTTCGTGACGAATGCGATTCTGGCCGAGATGGTCGGCGGTAAAATCTTCACCTTCAGCGTTTTTGGCCTGACGACGGCAAACCTCTCGGTGGGGGTGCTGGTCTGGCCTGTGGTCTTTGTCATGACCGATCTCATCAACGAATATTATGGCATGGCAGGTGTGCGTCGCCTGACGCTACTAACGATGGTGCTCATTTCGTATGTTTTTGTTGCGCTGTATTTTATGGGTATGACCCGCGCCGCTTCATTCTCTGCGATCAGCGACGACAATTTTAACACGGTGTTCGGTACTTCGCAAAGCATCATTATCGGTTCTCTCATTGCCTTCGGCATTGGCCAATTTCTGGATTTTTTTATTTTTCATCAGCTCAAAATGCGTACGGGTGGTTCGCACCTGTGGCTGCGCGCGACCGGCAGCACCGTCATCAGCCAATTGATCGACACATTTGTCGTGCTCTATATCGCTTTTGTCATACCGGGCAAGTGGTCGCATGCCGAATTTTTCAAGGTCGCGACGAATAACTATCTTTATAAGCTCGTCATCGCCGTCGCGGTCACTCCGGTCATCTACCTGGTGCATGTGATCATCGAAAGATACCTGAAAAACGAAAAGCCGGCCTGACGCAAAGACGATGCGCTGGCTCGTCGTCGCCCATGAAAAAGAAATTCCCGGCTTTCGCGAAAGGGTAAAAGCCGGATTTACCGCTCATGCATTGGGTATCGGCCAGTTCGCCGCTCTCGCCGAACTGGCGCGACTCATGGCTTCTGAAAAACCGGCCGGCGTTTTACTGGCTGGTACCTGCGGTTCTCCGCATAAAGAAGATGTCTTCAAACTTTTCCAGTGCCAGCATTTTGTTCTGCCCTTCGTAGAGCACGAAGAACTGCCGGAGTTTTTGCCGCGCGCCGCACGAACCGAAGCTGCGGCCGAATTTGCCGGTTTGCCTGGTGCGACCGTACTGCAAAATCACGGCATCAGCATCGAAGCCGCGAAGTTTTCGCGCAATCAGGGGTATATCCCCCCCGACTACCCGCGCCCGGTTCTCGAGAATATGGAGGCCGCGTCGCTCGCGCTGTATTGCCATGAAAAGGGTGTTCCATTCACCGCGGTGTTATGCGTGACAAACCAGATCGGTTCCGGTGGCCGCGCCGAATGGAAAGAGAATTTTAAGCGCGCCGGAGAAATACTGGCGCAGAAAATTTTTTTCTAACGGTGTGGTTAACCCGCTTTCGTCTTCGTAAAAGCGAAGTTGTAGGTGCCGTCGGCTTCGGCACTGATACGCATGAAGGGCGAAAGATCCAGAAAGGTTTTTTTCACAGGCGAATAAAATACGCAGCGGCCGACAAGATACGAGGTCTTTTCGAGCAGTTCGGTATACGTCATCGCATTCGCCTGCGTCGGCAGAATAATATCGCGGTGCGTATGGTGGCGTTCGACACCGTGAAAGCTGAGCTGGCGATGCCCCGGTTCAACGATCAGATAAAAACCGTAGTGTCGTAAAAAATCGAGATCGATGAGCAGCGCCTCCATCAGGTATTGCACCGTGATCGTGTAGGTTTCAAAATCAGATTCTTTGACACCGCCAGCGCGGTATTTTTTTCTCAGGTTGGCGATTTTCTCGAGGTTCTCTTTATGCACATAGAGCGTCTCAAGCAGGTTTACCGCCAGCGGATGCGCCTTGATGGCCCGAATCGCCCCTAATGCCGAGAACAGAGCTGCGAGCGATTTTTCGACATGGGGAAAAGGAAAGGCGATGGGTTTGGGGAAATTAAAAATCCTGTAGTTAGCGAGCACGAGTCCGGTAAGAAAAAACAGTACCTGCGAAAAAAGATAGAATAATGCCTTGAGACTCTCTTCGCCACCGTTTTCGCCGCGTTCGCTCTTGTCGGCGAAGATACGGTGAAATTTCTCGAAAGCCTCGGCGATTGGGTACGGGTAGTGGCCCGTAACGTCTTCGGGTTCGAGCATGTTGCGCGTCACGTCGGGCAGCAGCGAATCGGCTCTAAAGACCGTTTGCATCGGGTTACCCATCAGCAGGTACGAAGCCCAAGTCAGGTCATTCAGGGAGAAATGTTCGCGCGCATGCGAGCGGCTTTGCTGCAAAGATTCGCCGAGCGATTTGCCCTGAAAGATATGATCGTAAAACTGCGTCGTGAACTCGAGTGTCGGTTGCCGGTCGGGTAGCTCCCAGTTGGTGCCGACATAGCTGGTGCGGCCCGCGCGGATAAACGCCGCGGCGAATTGTGCATACCACGAGGCGTCACCCGCGTGTTCATCTGAGCGCGCGCTCAGGCATGAATTGCAAAAAATCAGTTTAGGCTGCGCGCCGCTCATTTTAAATTCGCGCGCGTAGAGTATCTTGCCATCGGCTAAAAGCCAGCCGTTCTCATCGGGATTTCCGCTGTGGTGCAGGTGCCCCGCGTAATGGATGATGTCTTTGTCGAGAATCGAGTTGAGGATATTGAGTTTGGTAACGGTTTTTCCGCCGATCAGCGTCAGGTTAATTTTTTTAGGGCTGACGAACGCGCCTAAATGTTCGAACAACAGCTCGCCTTCGCGGCGCGCCCAATCGAGGTCTTCGCGTGGGTCGGCGATGATGAGCATGTTGATAATCTCGCGGGGGTGAAAATCGCTGAGTGAGATATCCTGGCCTTTGATCGCTTTACCGACATAGAATTTTTCCCATAAGAAGGCGGTACCGTCGTGCAGAATTTCGAGCGGCAGAGAGGCAAGCGCCGCGTCGACGTGAAAATAAAGGTAACTTTGCTGCGAATCGCGGATGAATTCCTGCAGCGGGGCGGGGAAAAATTGTTTGAACAGCGCTTCGCCGATTTCGCGCAGTTTGTGGCTGAGGTTCAGGTGCTGAAAAATCAGCGCCTGGCTTTCTTCGCTGCCGCGCGGCAACGAAGAAAGAGACCGGGAAATATTGGCGATTCGCCCCAGTTCTTCGAGATATTCGGCGATGAGATCGTCGTCGATGATCGACTGCAGGCGCTCGTTGGCCTTGAGAGCGGGATTCGACACCCCGCTTTCCTGGACAATATTAAAGACGTTGGTGCTGCCGACCCGGTCAATGATGATCGAGGTTAGCATTTAACCACCTAAGCCCTCTGGCAAAGGGGTTGCGTCACTTCGCGTCTGCGTACATATCGTTAATGAGTTTTTCGTATTTCTCAGAAACGATGTGGCGGCGTACCTTGAGCGTGTTGTTCAACTCGTCGCCCTGCTCGAAGGGTTTTTTCAGCAGCGCGAAAGCTCCGATTTTTTCGAAGTTCTTGAAACCATTCTCTGCGTTAATGAATTTGTTGATTTCAGCGCGGTACATTGCGTTAACCTTGGGGTCTTTGACCCACGCGGTCAGGTCGCCGCCCACACCATTTTTCTTGCACCACTCGCCGAGGTTTTCGGCATTCGGTACGATGAGAGCCCCGAGTACCTTCTGATCTTCACCGAAGGCGCGCGATACCAGCATAACGTGGTCGACATAATTACTTTCTTTCAGTTTCTCTTCAATCGGGGTCGGTTCGACGTTTTCGCCGCCAACGAGTACCAGAGTGTCTTTACTGCGACCGACGATAGATACCTCGCCAGAATGGTTCATAACCACCAGGTCACCGGTATTAAACCAACCGTCCGGAGTAAGTACATCCGCCGTTTTTTTCGGGTTCTTGTAATAGCCCTGCATGACCTGTGGCCCGCGCACGTGGATGGTGCCCTTTGCACCGGGAATCTTCGTCACATCGCGGCCTTCGAGGTCGATGAGTTTATATTCGGTGCCGGCGATGAGTGGCCCGACCGTGCCGGGAATCACGCGATTGGGAAGGCGCACAGAAAGCACCGGGGAGGTTTCGGTGAGGCCATAACCTTCGAGAATACGAACGCCGATCGCGCGAAAGAAATCGTCGATATACGACGGCAGAGCTCCGCCGCCTGAAAGAGAAGCTTTGAGACGACCACCAGTCGCCGCGAGCACTTTCTTGAAGACGAGAATGTCTCCCAGTTTCTTGGGGATCAGCCACAGTAAAGCGCCGAGCAGGCCCACAATGCGTGCGACGAGCGAAGAGAGCAGAGAGCGTTTCAGCGGGCGCTTCTCTTTACCTGTCAGCATCGACGTGAAGTGATTGTATTTCAGGGCGGCGGCTTTGAACTTATTAAAGATCGGCTCTTTGCCTTGCTTTTTTACGTTACCGATGATTTTGTTATAAACGCCTTCCCAGATGCGCGGTACGGCGGGCACATACGTGGGCTTAACGGAGCGCATGTCTTCACCGATGTGTTTAATGTCGGTGTATGTGATCGACGCACCGATGGCGAAGAACATCACTTCGGTGATGCGGCCGAAAACGTGCCACGGTGGCAGCAGTGTCAGACCGCTGTCATTCGGGCCGATTTGCAGAATCTCAGGGATTATCCGCATTTGCGACGCAAAATTCCCGTGGCTCAGCATCACACCTTTGGGTTCGCCGGTTGTTCCCGAAGTATAAATAATACCCGAAAGATCTGTGGGTGTAACCTTGCCGGCGCGCGACTCGAAATCGGCGAGGGCTTTACCACCTTTCTTAAAGAGGTTTTCGCCTTCTTCTTTGAGCTCAGACAGCGTCATGACATTCGAACCTTTGGCCGACTTGTCGTCGTTTAGGACGATATATTTTTTTACTTTGTGTTTGAATTTCTTGAGGCCCGCGTCGATCTTCTTCACCTGTTCGGCATTGTGTACGAAAACGATGCTCGAACCAGAGTGGTCGAGAATGTATGCGATTTCGGGGCCGGTAGAGTCGGTGCCACGCGGAACATCCGCCGCGCCATTGAGTTGAATCGCGAGATTCGCGGTGAGCCAGTAGTGGCTGACATCGGCGATGAGGCCGACATGGTCTTTGGGTTTCAGGCCGATCGCTGCGAGACCCGCCGCAACAAGGCGTACGCTCTTCTCAAGCTCTGCATAAGTCAGTGTTTTGAATTCTTCACCCCCCTGACGATAGCGCAGCGCGAGGCGGCTGCCGTTTTTTTTGAAAGACTGTTCTATCGCATCGACAAAAGTCTTCACATTGAGCTTCACGTATTCCATAAGATCCCCTTCACAATAAATTTAGAGAGTGCACAATCGACACAAAACTTTTTGGGTCAAGCAAAAAGCCGGATAAGATCGTATAAAATTTTCGGCTTGTCACCCTGTAATCGGCGCTTGTGGAGTTATGTCGCATGCGTTTTGCGCAACCTTGGTGCCGTTGTTTAAGTTTTCTGCATGGAGCGATTTTAATCTCATTTTCATCTCTCGGGGTGAATTGTTTTCAGAAGCCGCCGCAAATTACCTACCTGTCGCCCGTCGACCGCATTCAAGAGGGTTTTCTCGATCCCGTTACCTACCAGATCGTGAGTTATGGCCGCGCGCTCGATTTCTCGAAGCCGCTCGACCCCAAGACGACGTTTCTGCCCAATAGCATCAGCGAGCTTTTCGACCACGAGGCATTTGCCGATTTCAACAAGCAGCGCGAGTTGTTGTTGCAGCAGCGTAAACCGGTCAGCGGATTTCCGCTCGGTGAAATTCTTGCGGCCGAGGCGAACCAGTTAAACCCGCAAGAAATCAACCTGGCTCTCATCGACGAAAAGATACGCGCGCCGATGGAGATCAAAAAAGTTCTATTCGATAACGCCTGCATGAACGCGCGCATTCTCGGCCTCTACCGCTGGCTGATTTCAGACGCGATGCAGATGAAACTCTTACACGGCGCCACGCTGCCGCGCGAGGGCTTACAACTCACGACGCTCGACGCGCGGTATTTTCCACCCCGGGCCCATTACGTCGCCGAATCTGCCGACATTGCCAAAAATCTCGATGCCGCGATGGAAAAGAAGAAGTTCCGCTACGAGATCGTGCAAGAAGTCTTCTCGCGTCCCGAGGTGTTCGAATGTAAAATCGTCATTCAGGTGCATAAGCGTAACCTGCAGCTGAATATGCCGTTTCTGGCGCCGCTATGACAGCGAGTCCGGCGCCGTGCTGAGCTAAACACGCATGATCGAATTTCACCATAAAGATATCCAGGTTGCTGCGACGGGCCGTGGCGGCATCGAAACCTGCTACATTCTGCCGAATTTTCAGATCGCCTTTGATACCGGCCGGTCGCCCGATATGCTGATCGATATTCCGCGCATCTTTCTCACGCACGGGCATCTCGACCATGCGGCAGGCTTGCCCTATTACATCAGCCAGCGCAGCCTCAAACATTTACCGCCACCCGATATCCATTGCCCGATCGAAATCGTCGAACCGATGACGCAGATTCTGAAGCTCTGGCAGAAGATCGAGGGCTTCGAATACGAGATTCGTCTGCACGGTATGAATCCCGGCGACGAAATACAGCTGCGCAAAGACCTGCGTGTGCGGGCGCTCGCAAGCCATCACCGCGTGCCCTGCCGCGGTTATGCCGTACTGCGCAAAAGCCGCAAGCTGAAAGAAGAGTTTCTCAAAGTCGACGGTCGCGAAATCAAGCGGATGAAAGACCGCGGCGACGATATTTTCGAAGACCGCGATATTCCCGTCTTTGCTTTCTCGGGCGATACCACGATCGAGTTTCTTGCCGATAACCAGGCGGCGCAGCAGGCGACGGTGCTCTTCATCGAATGTACCTACATCGACGATAAGCGGCCAGTGGCACGTGCGCGCGAGTGGGGGCATACCCACCTCGACGAGATCATTGCGCACAAAGATCTTTTCCGGAACGAAAAGATCGTACTCACACATTTTTCGAAGCGTTATACGCGCCGCTATATTCATCACATACTTGCAAAAAAGATTCAGGACAAGGAATTTCTCGACCGCATTTTTATCTTAGCGCATGACGACTGACCTCAAACGCAGCTTCGACGTTGAGATTGTAGCCTCGCGCGCACGAGCACGTTCGGCGTCGCTGCGTTACACGCCTGGGGGCAAATTTGTGCTTTCGGTGCCGGCAGGTACTCCCGAAAAATGGGTGCAGGAGTTTCTTTTGGCGCGCCGCGGCTGGATGGAGAAGACGCTGCAAAAAGCCGAACGCCTCGCCGGTTTGCGCCGTATCACCGAGGGCGCCGTCATCGAAACCGGGTATTATTCGTTACAGGTGTTCGCCGACGCGAACCTCAGATACCCGCAGTACCGCGTCGTGCGCGATAATAAAGAGAGAAATTCTATATTTCACCTTGCTCCGGAATTTTTTTTAGCGGAAAATGCAGAGAAGCTTTATTTGCACCTCGAGAAATATCTGCTGTCGCAGCTCGTGAAATTCGGTTCGGCCGCTTTGCTCGAACGCGCGCGCTACTGGGCCGATTTACATAAAATTGAGGTGAAAGATTTTTTCGTTCGCGTACAAAAGTCGCGGTTGGGGTACTGCACCTTTGACGACCGCATCATGCTGAATGGGCGGCTTCTGTTTGCGTCACAGCGGCTGCAAGACTACGTGATTTGCCACGAACTCGCGCATACCAAACACAAGAATCATTCGAAGCGGTTCTGGGCCTACCTCGAAAAACTTTTTCCCGGCGCGAAGGCGGCGGATAAACTTCTGCGCGACAGTGCGGCTTACAGCATGCGGACCTCACCCCGACCTGCGGCTACCCCTCTCTTAAAGGAGAGGGGTTCGAGGCGGAGAAACTCTGTCTCCCGCCCTTCTTCAGGAGAAGGGGCCGGGGGGTGAGACTCTATATCGCCACCGAAAATGCGGGAAAGCTGCGCGAGATGCGTGCGATCTTCGGCGCGGCCTTGCCAGCGGTGCAGCTTTTTTGCATTGCCGATTTGCCCGAAGTCAAACGCACCGCGTACAAAGCTGAAGAAACTGCCACCACCTACGCCGGTAATGCGCTGATTAAAGTGAAAGCGCTGGGGCCGCTCGTCGGCGCCGATGCCTGGGTTTTGGGCGAAGATTCCGGGTTTGAGGTCGAGGCGCTGCGAGGGGCGCCGGGAGTGTATTCGGCGCGTTATGCCGAAAACGACGCCGCGCGTTGTGCAAAGATTCTTCGCGCGCTTGAGGGTATGCCGGGTAAAGAGCGTCGGGCGCAGTTCGTTGCCTGCGTGGCATTGCTCGACCCGGGGGGAAATCCTACTTTGTTTTTTGGGCGCAAAACCGGGTTCGTCGCCCCGGCGGCAAAGGGGGGTAACGGTTTCGGTTATGACTCGATCTTCTGCCCCGAGCTGGGGGGGCCGACATGGGGTGAGCTCACTGGCGCAGAGAAAAATAACGACAGCCACCGCAGCCGCGCTTTGCAATCTGTGATGACTTATCTTAAAAGTATGGAGGTGCCGGGATGAAACCTCGCTTGTTTGTTCTGCTATTCTTATGCCTGCGGGCGATGCCTCTGGGGGCACAGAGCACCGATGCCCAGGTGCGCGAACGCATCGACTATTTGCAGAAGCGCTTTGACGAAGGTCAAGGGTCTGCCAAAATCTGGTGGTGGGGTTGGCTATGGGGATACGCCGGTATGACAGCCGCTCAGATGGGTATCTATTTCGCGGTGCCTGCCGATAGTGAAGAAAATAAGACAACGCGCGATATTCTGCTCGTGGGTGCCGCGTCTTCGTTTCTTGGTGTAATCGGCCAGATTATCACGCCGATGACGCCCGCTTATGCGGGTGACGAGTTGCGTGCTTTACCCGAAGGCACTGCGCAGCAACGGGCAGAAAAATTACGCCGCGGCGAGGCGCTGCTGAAAGAGAGCGCCGAGCGCGAAGAGTTTGGGCGTTCGTGGATTGCGCACGGCGCCTGCGTTGTCGTCAACCTTGGGGCGGGTTTGATTATCTGGTAGGGCATGCACCACTCTTTTACGGACGGCCTCGTGAATTTCGGCGCCGGCATGCTCATTTCAGAGATTCAGATTTTTACACAGCCGATGCGCGCCGTGCATGATCTTGCCGAATACCGGCGCCGGTATGGCGAGGGGGCCGTGACCTCGCTGCGCCGGCAATCCGACTGGTATTTGCAGGTGGGCCTCACGGGCTTCAAGGCGGGGGTATATTTCTAAGGCAATATGTGATTGTCCGCGTCTCTCTTTTATCTGTTTCAGTGCCGACCGCTCTTACAGCGCTCGGGGAGAGCCGTAGGAGTCTGACGGCTGCTATAGCGCTCCGAGGAGAGCTACAGAAGCTAACGCTCCTATAGCTCAGATGGATAGAGCAGCGCCCTCCTAAGGCGAAGACCCCAGTTCGACTCCGGGTGGGAGCACAGGCAAATAGTGTCTGGTCACGGGCGAGAGGCCGTGGCGAGCGGAATAGTAAACATGGCAGAACTGAACGAAAATAACCTGCGCGCGATCGTACAGAGCTTTCGTGCGATCGAAGAGCGTATGGCCGATCCGCAGGTCACGCAGGATAACAAACGCCTGACAGAACTCTCGCGCGAACGCGCACGCCTACTCAAAACCGCCGAGCTCGCCGAAACCTGGCTCTCGCTGAAAGACCAGATCGCCGAGTGCGAGACCGGCTGGCTGGCAGAAAAAGACGCTGAGATGAAAGCCGCGCTCGCGGCCGAGCTCGCCGAACTCAGAGAGCGTTTCGCAAAACTTTCTGACGAGCTACAGCTCGAACTCATACCCAAAGACGCCGATTCGGGTAAGAACGTCTACCTCGAGATACGCGCCGGCACCGGCGGCGACGAGGCGGGGCTTTTTGTGCGCGACCTGTTTCGTATGTATACCCGTTACCTCGACGCCGAGGGAATTCCCTATGAAATCCAGGATCTCAATGAAACCGGTGTCGGCGGTCTCAAAGAAGCCGTTGTGCTGGTGACGGGCGAGCGCGCCTACGATCTTTTACACCTCGAGGCGGGCACGCACCGTGTGCAGCGGATACCCGCGACCGAAGCCAATGGGCGGATTCATACTTCGGCAGTGACCGTTTCGGTAATACCCGAGGCCGACGAAGACGAAATTTCAATTAACCCGAATGACCTCAGAATCGACGTATTTCGTTCGTCGGGTGCGGGTGGTCAGCACGTCAATAAGACCGAATCGGCGGTGCGGATTACCCACATACCGACCGGTATCGTCGTCGGCTGCCAGGAAGAAAAATCGCAGATTAAGAACCGCGCCAAGGCGATGAAAGCGCTGATGTCGAAACTCGTAGAAAAACAGCGCTCCGAAGCCGCCGAAAAATACGCGACAGAAAAAAAAGCGCAGGTGGGTTCGGGCGACCGCAGCGAAAAAATACGCACCTACAATTATCCGCAGAACCGTGTGACCGATCACCGTATCAACTTCACGGCGCATAACCTCGATCAGGTGATGGAAGGTAAGCTCGAAGGTGTCATCGGCGCCGTGTTGCTCGCCGAGCGCGAAGCGAAAATGCGTGCAGGCGAGGGCGCCGCGGTTAACTGACATGCCGCCGAAACTTTCTACCTCGGTTCGTTCTCCCGGGCATGTTAACCCGACCGATCTTTTTTTGTTCGGATTAATTATCGCGCTCGTCGCTTTCGGACTCAACATTCTGCTTGCCTCTTCGTCTTTTATGGCGCGCGAACAGTTCAGCGATCCGTATTTCTTTTTAAAGAAGCAGGCCTTTGCGGCGTTTCTCGGCTTTCTCGGCATGCTCGCAATGACGCAGATCGACCCCGACCGCTACCGGCATCTCGTCTGGCCCATCTATGCCATCTCGGTTGTGCTGCTGGTCATGGTGTTTGTGCCGGGCATCGGCAAGCGCGCCGGTGGCGCTAACCGCTGGATCGTCGTTGCAGGCCTTTCGATTCAGCCTTCTGATTTTGCCAAGGTCGCGCTGGTGCTGGTACTGGCGCGCATCTATTCGCAGGCGAAAGAGGTCGATCTAAAGCTCAGCCTCATGACCCTCTTCATCATCGCGGTGCCGGCATTTCTGATCGCGATCGAACAAGATCTGGGTACCGCGATTCACCTCGTGCTTGTCGGCAGCGCGCTGCTGTTTTTCACGCGGTATCCGCTGACAATGCAGCTCATGGCGCTGGTTGCAGTCGTCGCCGCGGTTTCGTACATCATCATTAAGACACCTTTTCGGCTGACGCGTATCAAAGCATTTCTCGACCCGTGGGAGGCGCGCTATGACGCCGGTTTTCAGCTTGTCGCTTCGATGAAGGCGTTTTTAGCGGGTGGGCTCACAGGCAAGGGGCTTGGCGAAGAGCTTGTACGCCATCACCTGCAAGAGCGCCATACCGACTTCATTCTTGCGATCGTCGCCGAAGATTTGGGGGCGCTGGGTGTCGTCGCGCTCATCGGTACCTACTTTGTCATCGCGGCCTATGGCA
The DNA here is from genome assembly GCA_017302045.1 of Spirochaetota bacterium. GTDB lineage: Bacteria > Spirochaetota > Leptospiria > Turneriellales > Turneriellaceae > Turneriella. The sequence goes on along the minus strand of JAFLED010000007.1, from coordinate 11,850 downwards.
TCATCGTCGCCTCGCGCCTCAAGGACGACTTTATGCGTCTCATGGCGACGGGCTTTTTGCTCTGTCTGATTATTCAGGTCGTCATCAACAGCGGCGTCACGATGGGTCTTTTGCCCACGAAAGGTATTAACCTGCCGCTGGTGTCCAACGGGGGTACATCCCTCTTGGTTTACCTGATCATGTGCGGTATGTTGTTGAGCGCCCTGCGGCGCGAGCAGAATTAAGGGCTGCATTGCCAGGCGGATAGCCCGCTGTGCAGGCGGGTATTTCAGTTTAAGAAAGATTCACCGCGCGGCAATGCCGGCTTTTGCAGATTGGAAAGTAATTCAGAGGCATCGATTTTATAACCGAGGTCTTGCGCGGTAGACGCGTAGAACGCGATGACATGGCGCAGGCGACGGCGCGCCTCTTCGGCGTCCTGGCCATAGGTATACACGTCGAGCTCGGGGCATGAGGCGACAAATTCCCCTTCTTTCTCATAGACGCGTATACTTAGATCCACTCTCTATTTTCGACGGCCCCGTAGGGATTACATGAGAAAAAAGCGGTGTGAGAAGAGACATAACTATGCTGCACGCGTCTTCGGCGCAAAAATGCGCACAAACCAGCCCGCCAATGAATGGAAGTGCCGCGCGGTATCATAGATTTCGGGGTAAGCCAGCACGGTTTCTTGCTTGAAATACGCAGCAACGATCTTCTCGGCGAGTTTATAGCGATCGCCCACGGGCATCATCTGTGTAACCCAGTTTTCTTCGTAACCCTGGCGGGCGCCTTTCTCGAGATCGGTTGCGATCGGTCCGGGGTAGACCGTCAAAACGTGAATGCCGTGGTCTTTCACCTCGCCATACAGTATCTCGGACGCATGGCCGATGCCCGCCTTCGAGGCGCCATACCACGTGCAACCAGGCAGGAGTGCCTTACCGGCCATGCTTGCGATGTTGATGATGCCGCCGCTTTTGCGCGCGATCATTTCGGGCAGAACTTCATAGATCAGCCGCAACGGGGCGGTTAAGTTGATGTCAAGCATGCGCTTACCTGTCTCCCAGCTCATCTGCGAAAAATCTTCGACGATCATGATACCCGCGTTGTTGATCAGAATGTCGATGGGGCCGAGCTTCTCGCGTGCTTCTTTTATTATAACGGGTATTTTATCGAGCTGCGTGATATCTGCCGCAATACCATGCGCCTTTACGCCGCGCGCGGCCAGCTTCTTGCACACTGCGGCAAGAGCTGTCTCGTTTTTATCGGCGATCGTGAATGACGCTGCAGGGTCTTTTTCAAGCCAGCGGTCGATCGTCGCTTCGCCGATGCCTGTGGCGGCACCTGTGATGAATACATGCATAAAATGCGGATATCCAACTTCGGCGGCGCGGGCAAGCGAAATCGGCTTAGACCGCCTGCGCCTGCAATTCGTCGAGCAGGTTGCGCAGCGACTTATCTTCGGGGTTCAGAAGCATTGCCTTCTCCCACGCTTCGACGGCCTCTTTCTTCATCTTGAGTTTGTAGAAGATGTTACCGAGGGATTTATACGTCGGCGCCGCTTCGTGCCCCAGGCGCAGGGCTTTTTCGAGGCTTTCGCGCGCGAGCTGTAATTGCCCGTCGTTCAGCTGAATGCGGCTCAGTAGAATATAATACTGCGGCACATTTTCGATATTCAGTTCTGAAGAAGTCTCTTGCAGTGCGGTTGCGGCACCGGCAAAATCCTTTTTCTGAATGAGCAGTTTGATATGCGAAAGCCGCTCTTTCACCGAGGCGCGCGCATTTTCGGCGATGCGCTGCCGTTCGATCGGCTGTGGGTTAAAGCCAAGCACCTCGATACGAATGATGGAAAGGTCGTCGGAAAAGCCGCCGGTATTTTGCAGGGTTTCGACGGTCTTTTGCAGGCTGCCGCTTCCCTGTAAAATGATGTCGAGAATCGCCTTCTCGTCTTCATTGATGACGCGGTTCTGGCCGTTTTCAGCTTCTTTGAGCACGATATCGTCGCGACCGTCCGATGCGAGAAAAAGTACGTCGCCGACTTTGAACGAGAATTCTTTCACGGTCAGTGTATGCCCCGGAATGTCGGCGCCTAATTTGCGCAGCATGAGATCTTGCTCGATAAACTCGGATTTATTATCGCGGAAGAGAATCGTCCACGGGTGCTCGGCATTGATGTAATACGCGTTGCCGTTATGTTCGTTCAGCAGCATAAAGACGCCCGATACCAGCATCGAGCCGTCGAACGAGAGAAAGATATTGTGCAGTTCGCGGTACATGCGCATTAGCCATTCGCGCGGCGAGGTTTCGAGCACGCGGTTATTCGCCGTCGACGAAGCGATGATCGTGTTGATCGCGGTGCCATACACAATGGCGCCGCCTGCACCCTGTATCGATTTACCCATTGCGTCGGCGTTGGTCGCGAAGAGATACCGGTTCACCGTGCCGTCGCTCTCGCGGAAGAGCAGGTTCGCGGTTATGCAGATATCGCCGCCGATCTCGCCTTTTTTATCCCGGAATGAAAATTCTTTTTTCTGTTTCAAAAAGAATTCGGTTGAGATATACTCCGACGAGTTACGGTTGATGCAGAGCGGCTTGAAGAGAAATGTCGTCAGATAATAATCCGCATCCTGCTGTTCTTTGAGTTTTGAAACTTCGGTCAGCGCGGTACGCAGCTCAGAGGTGCGCTCTTGTACTTTAACTTCGAGATTGTCGCGGTGGTCTTCGATTTCCCTGATCTTCGTCGCGATCTGGTCGGCCATGTCATTGAAGGCCGTACCGAGTGTTTTGAGTTCGTCTTTAACGCGGATATCAACCTTATAGTCGAGATCGCCTTTCGTATAACGGTGCACGCCCTCGACCAGCGCCGTAATCGGGCCCGTAATGAAACGCGACACACCGACGCCGAGCATCAGTGCCAGCACGACGGCGACCCCGGCGCTGATGTAGATCAGAAAGCGCAGGCGTTTGATGGGGTCGAGTACATGTTTTTCAGAGATCGACATGACCGAGAGAATCACCGGAGTCTTTTCATATTTCGCCACGAAAGAGAAGTTGTAACATTTTTCGGCTGGATTGTTAAAGCAGGGGCCCGAATGGCTTTCTTCGTACTTAAGAAAATTATTTATCTCGTCTTCTTTACGAGTGATTTCGGCCTGCTTGTCTTTATTCGCATCCGGCTTTTTTGGTTTTTCCAGGCCATTCTTGTCGATGGTCGCCATAATGAGGCCGCGGTGTTTTTTGCTGAGCATCAGCGTTTGACCAAAGACGAGTCCGAGATCGAACTGGTCTTTGTAGGTATTCATCGCCTCTTCGGCGTCGATACGCATCGAGTTGGGCTCTCCGCCCGATTTGAGAAACACGTCGAGCATGGTTTTGCCCAAAAGTTTGGTATTGCCGCGGCCGATGGCGACGGTCGATTCGATTTTCTCTTTTTCTTGTTTCAGCAAGATGTACATCGACAGTGGAATCGCCGCGACCACCGCAACGACAAGCACGGTCAGTGCCAGTTTGATAGATATTCTGTTCATATCAGCGTATCGCAGAAACGGCCTTCGCGCGTTTTCCCGATTTCTCCTTGTAGATTTCAGCTTCACGGTTACCCGGATCGATCATCAGCACCAGGTTCATGGTATTGATACATTCCTGGTATTTTTTGTTTTTAAATTGCGCGACACCCTGCGCAAAAATGCCGCCGACCTCGCCGCGCATTTCGGCGCGAAGCGACGCCAGCCGCGCACGCGCTTCGGGCAAAAAGGGGCTGGCCGCGATTAAGAGCGGTATCGCTCCGCGCCGGTTGCCGCTTTGAATTCGGGCATAAGCGCCGTTGAGGTTTGCGCGCGCCTGTATCGAATTGACGAAGTAGGTGGCGGTCGCATTTTTTTTATCGTATTTGAGAACCTCGCGAAACTTCACGAGCGCACTACCCGTATTGCCGTCTTTCTGCAATTCTTGCGCGTCGTTGAGCAGCGTCGTCACTTTTTCTTTGAAGCGCAGGTCGTCTGGCAGATCGATTCTGAGCTCCTGAAACAGCTTCAGGTTGAGATAAACACCCGATTGGCGCGGGCGTTGGTAAGAGACATCGTACGGATTTATACCCGCGATGATCTTTTGTGCCATCTCGCCGGTTTGCACGCCCGTATCAAAATAACTGGGAGCCAGTGCGATAGCGGCACCCGCTTCGGTGACCAGCACCTCAAAATTGGTCACGAGTAAAATGCCCTTTTCGGCGCAGAGATCTGCGAGTTTGCGAAAAATCGCCTGGTTATAGAGCGGGTCAGGCAGAACCCAGATCGCTTTGACTTTTTCTTCTTCGATGAGCTGTTTAACCTTTGCCCCGATCTGTTCGCGGTTTTCGATTTTCACCCGCACGCCGGTGAAGTTAAATTCGCTTTCGACATAATCGATCTCAGTCGTCAGAAACTCGTTTTGCGCAGAGCTGTAGATGAAACCGATACGCGAGCCCGGCTTCATGACTTTTTGAAACTCGGTCAGAAATAAACGGAATGACAGGTCGAAGCTTACGCCGGTAACATTACGGTGCGACTTGTAGTCGCCGAAGCGTGGTGCAGAAACCAGCGAAAACACAACGGGCGTTGTTTTACAGGTCTCGAGGGCTTTATCGAGCGAAGGCTTTCCGATTGTTATTACGGCCGCTGTGCCGCCGTCGTCGCAGTTTTTTAACGCGGATTCATCGCCCAGCACCAGCGGCTTGGCAGTGGGTAAGCGGCTAAGAATACCGTCGAGCGTGATTTCCTGAAAGCGCGAACCTTTTTCATAAAGAATGTATGTGTGTTTTCCTTTTTCACCGCCGAATAACGGCAGAGAAAGCGCGATGGCGACGATCGGCGCGAGAGTCGGTTTCATATTTTGTAGGTTAGTTTTGCCCAGATGGTGAGTCGGGCTTCGGGGCGCATCGACGAATAATAGACGCCGCTCGCGTCGCGCGTTCCGGGGTCGTTAATATCCTGATCTAAAAGGTTGAAGATATAAAGCGAAGCATCCCAGTCTTTTTGCGGATTATGGTATCCCAGGCTCAGGTTCACCATCGTGTAAGCCGGAATATAGTTCACCGGACTCGTAATCACGTTAGGTCGCGCGCCAACATAATGCAGAATCGGCGAGATCGAAAAATGGCGGTGGAGATACATCGTGATACCGACATTCGCTTTATGCTGCGACACCCGCGGCATTTGGTATGAATTCTGAGTGTCTCCGGGACGATCGTTTTCGTGGCTAAGTGAAGTTGCGCCCGCCGCGCTGATTTCGAGGTACCGATTGTTTTGGAACGAATAATTGAGGAATAAAAGAATACTGAGCGGGGCAGTTTGTACGAGGGCGATATCGGTCTTGACCTCGAATCCTAAAAGTCTTGCCGAGCCGATGTTCTGAAACTGCGTCATGGCCGAGCTGGATCCCGATTTGCCAAACTTGGAGTCCGAGAGCTGAATTAAATCCTGCACTTCAGACCAGAAGCCGTCGATTTCTGCACGCAGAAATTTCAATGGTTTTACCGCATAGCCAAGTTCGGTAGTCTTAATCTGCTCGGGTTTCAGGTCGGCGCCGATGGGAATCCGGCTGCTCGACAGCGAGAAACGCTCGCGCACTGTAGGGTTGCGGAATGCCCAGCCATGCAGTAGTTTCACGGAGTGGGTTTGGTTCGGGTTCCACACGACGCCGATGCGGGGATTCAGCGAAAAAACGCTGACATTTACATCGTTGATGTTGTAATAAATGCCGCTGCGCTTCAACTGGGCACCTGCTGCGCCCGCTTGCGCATCGCTGTAGACGGTGCTGGCGTCGCAACTCGCGCATGTCGAGTTTGTAGCAACGCCGATCGGTTGTGGCCCCTCTTGTCCTTTGAGTACGAAGAGGTCGCCCCGGCCACCCACGGTAAATTTCAGTTGCTGAAAGAAAGTTTCGCTATGCTGAGCATAGAGAGCTGCGTTGTATTGTTTATAATACACCTCGTCTTTGTCGGCAGGCCCGACACCTTCGTCGGTAATTCGGCCGCTGCCGTCAAAGCTGCCTTTGCGTTCGTCTGGATAACGCGGCGTGCTAAAATCGGTTCCGTTCCATTTGGTTAACGACGTGTCGTTTGTGTTCCAGTTAGAAACGCGGGCGTATTCGCCGAATATCCCGAGGTTTGTCGTCGAATGCACATTCCAGTCGAAGGTCGCTTGCTGGTCGGCAGACAGGGCGAAATCATTGCGCTTATACCAGAGCAGGCGGCCGGGAGTCGAACTGCCCGGATTACCACCAGTACAAGTACCCGCGGCGGCTGCCAAAGTACAATCCCTGTCGGCATCGATGACGCGCTTGCCGTATTCGCCCTCGGGTAACTGGCTCGCGCGAAAGCTGACCTGCGTGAAGGTCGACAGTGTTTGATTAAACTTATGATTGTATTTCGCGTAAACGTCTTGACCCTGAAATCCCCAGTACGCCAGCTCGACGGCGCTTGCGTTATAGTTTGCAAACCCCCCTTGTTTTGACATGATGTACCAGGCCCTCGCGCCGACGGTTAAACCTTTGTAATCGAACCGAATCTGGGCACTATAGTCCCCGAGAATCGGCATTGTTCCTGTATTGGAAGGAACGTAATATTCTGCATTGGTTTTTGCACCTTTGGCAGGATCATAATGTCGTCCATAGTCGGGCCCATAATCTGACCGGATATAATGCCCTGACACCGTAATTTTTCCGGCGCCTTCTTCTTCCCACATTTTTCCACCGGCAAGAAAATCAAAATACATACCCGCCGGCACGGGTGAAGACGCCACCTTGGGAATAATCGTGCCCGCGCTGACATGGCCGAGTTTGCCATCAGCCTCGAGGTCGTCGGCCGTTTTCGTTACAATGTTGATAATCCCCGAAAAGGCATTGGCTCCATAGAGGGCAGAAGCCGGCCCCCACAGAATCTCTACCCGCTTGACATTATGGAGTGCGAATTGGTACGACATATAACTCACACCCTGTGATGGGTTGTTCGTCGAAATACCGTCGATAAAAATCAGAGTCTTGTTATTTTCGGGGGTATCGACACCCCGCTGAATCGCCATCATACCGTAGGTACCCAGGTCGTTGATAAAATCGAAACCCGGTACGTCGCGCAGCAGGTCGTGCAGAAACATGTACCCGCGCTCTTTAATTTCTTTTTCGCCAACGACATAGATCGTCGCGGGCGCATCTTGAATACGCTCTTCTTTTTTGGACACGATGGCAACTTTCTGCTCACCCTTGAAGAGCTCAAAGACGTCTGCGCTCGAGACCGAATCTTTCTTTGTTGGTTTTGTTAGCGGAGTTTTTGGTGATTCTGCTTCGGGCTCTTCGCGAATTTTTTCGATTTTGTTTTTTCGATTTTTTTTCTTCTCGGTTTTTGCCGGCGCCGTGGTTTCATCAATGTTGAAATCGTAGTCGGCGGAGAAAATCGAGAATGAAGTGGCGAAAAAGAAAAGTAAGCGTATGAGCGTTCGGTACTGCACGTGAGCATACTAATCATCTAGCTCTGTTGTCAAATGTTTCGTGAAAAAAAGTCAAAAAAAAATCCGACGGCATGCGACATAATCAAAAAAAATTCGGAACGCACGTTTACTTTTTTTCTTGTGAGCCGATTTTTTTTTCCAAAGATGACAGCATGACGCGTGCGCTGACCGATTTTGCGAAGGTGATTGCAGCCATCGCGGTTGTCGGCATTCATGCGACGAGTACGGCAGAGAACAATTTCGCCGTTCACCATAATTTTTTTTCGCTCGATTTCGGTGGCGTGCTGTTAAATCAGTGGGCGCGCTTCAGTGTGCCGCTGTTTTTGTATCTCTCGGCATACGGCCTTGCTCAAAGTAAAGAGCTAAATTTTTTTTCTTTCATGCGCAAGCGCTTACCGACGATATTGATCCCCTATTTTTTCTTTTCTGCGCTCGCGTTTGCGCTCGATTTCAAAAATTGCACTACTGAAAATATTATTGAACGCCTGCTAAAAGGCGGCGCGGATTACCATCTTTACTTTTTAGTTATTCTGGCGCAGTGCTATTTGCTCTTTCCGCTGCTCTTGCGCTTACATCAGGCTTCGGGCAAGGTTTATCGTGCTGTCACACTGGTTGTTTTTCTGCTGGTTGTACTGCTTTTATACCGCACCAGCTCAGAGCGTATCCTGGGTTATTTCGGCCTCAGCCATCCCGGCTGGCATGCATCCTTCTGTATTTATTGGCTGCCTTATTTTATGCTCGGAATTATGCACGGTAAGGCATCGCCGGCGGCTTGGGGGCGCTTTACGGCTTTTGTGGCCGTGGTTTTGGCTCTGGGCATGGTGCTGGCAGATTACATTTTAGCGTCGCGGCAGGGGATTCCCGTGGATTATTATAACCATTTTTCGAGGCCGGCGGTGGCGCTGTATGCGTTGGCAGTGGTTTATTCGCTGTGGGCGATACGCCTCCCCACTGACGTGGAGAGGGGGTTAGGCGTGGGGTTGGCTCCTCTCACCTTTGCCGTCTATTTGATCCACCCGCAAATTCTGCGCGTATTCAATGCCTATCTGGCGTCGTGGCCTTCGCTCGCGGTGTGGGCCGCGACGGTCGTCGTGAGCTTCGGCCTGGTCTATGTGGTAAAGAAGAGTCTGGAGAAAATAGAAAGCCCGCCGGTGCACTTCATCCAGCGGGCTTTGGGGCTCAGATAGCCACGGGCTATAGCCCGTGGCTAGTCGAATCACACCCTCTCAAAAATCGGCGTCAGCTTATCTTCGTAAAGCTTGAACTTCACTTTATCGCCGATCTTCGCCGTGTTGGCATCGGCCATTTCGACAATCGCAGTGATGCGCATTTTGTCGTCGGTCTCTACGACTGCCATGCAGTACGGTGCGCGCGCCTTGTGTTTGCCCATCGGCACGAATGTGTTCACCGTGTAGGTATAGATCGAGCCCGTGTCCTTCGCTTCGTAGTCGGCGAGATTCATCGAACCGCAGGCTGGGCAGGCCGCGATGCCCTTGGGGTGCGGCGTGCCGCAGTCGTTACATTTTACCGCTGGTATACTCATACTTCGACTCCGCTCAGTATTCCTTGCGTCATATATCACTCCTTCCCAAAATATGTACCGTTGAAACCGATGCCGGGCCGCCCAAGACATGCGTCAGCGCGAACTTCGCATCTTTCACCTGGCGCTTATCTGCCTTGTCTTGCAGTTGCCAGGTCATCTCAACGATCTGACCGACGCCGGTAGCACCAATGGGATGTCCCTTCGCGGTGAGGCCTCCCGACGTGTTGATCGGCAATTTGCCGCCGAGGCGCGAATGGCCTTCTTCTGCGAAGAATCCGCCTTTGCCTTTTTCGGTGAAGCCGAGATCTTCGACATTCATGATTTCCGTGAAGCTGAAGCAGTCATGGCACTCGGCGACCGAGATGTCTGAAGGTTTGAGGTTCGCCATCTTGTAAGCTTCGGCAGCCGCATTTTTTGTTGCTTCTGATTCGGTGTGTTTCGCGCGAAACGCGACAGAGAACGATGCCCCGCCGTGGCCCGAACCCATCACCTTGACGGCGTTCTTTTTGCCAAGGGCCTTGGCGCGGTCTTTGGTCGTGATGATCACGGCCGCAGCGCCGTCGGTGATTAAGGAAACTTCCTGCGCGCTGAAAGGCGAGGCGATCATCGGTGACTTCAGAATTTTTTCGAGCGGCACCTCGCGCTGTTTATACGCATACGGGTTTAAGCTGCCATGGTATTTATTCTTCGTCGCGACTTCGGCGAGCTGTTTGCGCGTCGTGCCGAACTCGTGCATATGGCGGTGCGCGAACATCGCAAACATGGTCGAGCCGTTCATGCCGGGGCCCGCTTCATAAAGGTAATCCACGCCTGAAAGCGCAGCCTTCATCTGGTCTTCGTACGGCAGCTCTTCGGGGGGGATGTTCATCTTTTCTACGCCCATCACCATAACGGTGTCATAGACACCCGCACCGACGGCGATCATCGCATTGCGGAAAGCGACTCCGCCCGAGGCGCAGGCCGCTTCGAAGCGCAGCGTCGCCGTGTGGGGCATGGCGAGCGAGGTCGCGGCAAGCGCGGCCATTGTATTCTGTGCATTGAGTCCGTTGCCGTTGTAATTGCCCAAATAGAGCGCCTGGATCTCTTTGCGGTCGACTCCCGCGTCTTCGAGCGCCTTGTTGCCCGCTTCGGCGATCAGGTGCCTGAAACTTTTATCTTTAAAACTGCCGTGCTCGGTTTCGTGAGCGCCGACGATGTAAACTTCGCGCATTGATTCTCCTCAGGAAAATTATCAGGATATGCCAGATAATCCGCCCTTTAAGTTATTGTAGCGTTTGCTACACCGCTTGGCAAAAGTCGAACATCGCGTCGACAATTTTCGACGCGTTAGGCCGGGGTGAAATTACATCTTATTCAGAAAGGCCGATTGGGCGGCTACACTACAGAACGCACCATTGGCTTTTGGGTCGAGAACCGCGACATTGGGGGCTCCGCGTGGTATCGCATAGATTTTACCATTCGGCGCCGCAATGCCGCTGGTGTAGTCTCCAGAAACACCCGTCGCGGCTGTGACGCTCGCGGTATTGGTCTGCGGGTCGATAATCAGTATGCCCGAAGTCGACGACAATGGAATTCCGTAAATTTTTCCGTTGGGCGCCAGCACAGCGCCCGCCCATTTGTTCGTACCATCATAGGGCCTGGCGTGTTGGCCGAGGTGATCGCGGTTGCGTTATACGTATTTGTCGCGGGGTCGATGATGAGTACATAGGTAGAGCTGACGGGCGTGAAATAGATTTTTCCGTTCGGCGCCAGAACACCCGAAGACTATTTCGAGCTTGCACTGCCGGTCGCAATCGTGCTCGTCGTATTGTTGTTCGTATTAATCACCAGAATATTGGTGTTTAGATTCGGAATCGCGTAGGCCTTACCATTCGGGCCCAGCACGACTCCATTATAAGAAGAGCCGATGCCCGTGATCGTTGTCTTGTTCACCGTGTTCGTATCCGGGTCAATAATCAGCACGGTGGATTCACCCTTGGGAACGGCATAAATTTTTCCGTTGGGAGCCAGCACTCCCCCTTTCCATTTTGCGAGGTTGCTGGAGATACCGCTGATTCCCGCTGTGTTTGCGGTATTGGTAGCGGGGTCGATGGTCAGAACGGTCGTTGCCGAATAGGGGATCGCATAGATTTTGCCATTACCGGCCAGAACCCCCGCGAGCCATTTATCGGCCGTACCCCCGACAGGCATCTGGGTCAGATCGACGCTCAGTGAGCCATAAGAACCTTTGTCGCGCTCAATCGCGAGCAGGTCGACGAAACGGTTTGCGTACGACGCCGTAACCATCGCCGCATAACCGATGCCTTCGTCGCAGAGAGTGACTTCCCAGAACTTTCCCCACGACTTGCAGCTGCAAAGCGTAAAACCGAGCAGGAAGATAGAGCTAAAAAATGCGATTCTTCGCATCGCAGGATTAAATTCTGCGACGCAACCGGCGCCGTCAAGCCTACCGGGTGGTTAAGCTACCCTTTTTTCGCGCGCCGCTGTTTTGCGCACAATATTAAAATCATCGAGGTGAAAGACGCTGGCTTTCAATACATACTCGCCCGCAAAACCGGGGTAGAGTGTCGTGTTGCGCCCCGAATCGGTGAGATACCAGCTCTTGCAACCCGAAGTCCAGTTGGTAATCTTCATGCGTTCGTCGATGAAGTGTGTGAACTCCGCCTGCTTCTCGGCTTTCACTTCGATACTCTGGATGCCCTCAGTCAGCATGCGCGAAACTGCCGCGGCGATATACCGGTATTGCGGTTCAGTGTAGACGAGCACCGAGGTGTGTCCCGGGCCTGTATTGGGTCCCATACAAAAAAACAGATTCGGAAAACCATGTACGCTCATGCCGAGATACGATTC
>JAFLED010000069.1 GCA_017302045.1 Spirochaetota bacterium | reverse complement strand
TATCCGAAATGGGCAGTACTATTCTTGCCGACGCGGCGCTGCGCGAGGCGCGTGCTTCAGGTGCTGAAATCTATTTTGCGATTTTCAGGCGTAACGCGGCCAGTCTTTCACTTCTCGGCACGGTTCCGTCGGCCAATGTGTTTATGCTGCGCGAGCATAACTTTGGGGTTTTTCTCTGGGACACGCTGCGCTTTCTCATCTGGACCCGCCGCCATAAAATCGATACCGTCGTCGATCTCGAACTTTTTTCGAGATTCACCTCGCTGTTAACCGCATTTAGCGGCGCGGCGCGGCGCGTAGGTTTTCACGCCTTCCACAACGAGGGTCTGTACCGCGGCAATGTTCTGAATATCAGGGTTGCGTATAATCCGCATATCCATATCGCGAAAAATTTCATGGCGCTTGTGAAGTCGGCATTCGCCAGCCAAAAAGATTTACCCTTTTACAAGGGCAAAATCGATAACAGTGCAATCGCCGCCGGTAAGGCCACGATTTCGCGCGAAGCGGTTTTGCGGGTGCGCGCGGCACTCAAACAGCATGGTGCACCTGCTGGTGCCGCTCTCGTGCTTTTAAACTGCGCTGGCGGTGAGTTTCTGATGCAACGCCGCTGGCCCCCTGAGTATTATGCGCGCCTGACACAGATGATACTCGCTAAAAAGAAAAAAGCTTTTGTTCTGCTGACAGGCTCACCCGCAGAGCGCCCTGAGCTCGATCTGATACGCGCAGCGGTGGGCGATGAACGTTGTCTGAATTTTGCCGGCGCAGTCGCATTCGCCGATCTTCCGGCGCTATATTCCCTGTCGCGTATGTTGGTGACCAATGATTCGGGCCCGGCGCATTTTGCCAGCACGACGGATATCCGCACATTCGCTTTTTTTGGCCCTGAGACGCCGGCACTCTACGGTTCGCTCGGTAATTTTACACCGATCTATGCTCATTATGCATGTTCACCCTGTGTCACTGCGTTTAACCATCGCAAAACTCCTTGCCGTGATAATCAATGCCTGAAAGTCATCGGGCCGGCAGAGGTTTATGAGCGTATCGCCCGATATATTTAGCCGGCATCTGCGGCGTTTTTTTCCTGCTGCGGCCCTTATTTTTGGTTTGGCTTACACCTTCATTGTGCCGCCGTTTCAGGTGCCCGACGAATACATGCATTTCGCGCGCGCGCTGAATCTCATTTCGGGTAATGCGCGCGCAATCAAAGACGGCCCCCGCATGGGGTATAACATCGATTGCCGGGCCGATTATTTTATTCGCCAGATGCCGCATGACGGTGAGTATAAAGGTACGGGTAAATACCGCTGGGCCGATTTTCACCGCGTCGTCGAGGAAGCCAAAGCACAGCGGGGCAACTGTTTCTGGGAAATCGAACCCGGCAGCATGCAGATGCATGTACCGTATCTCTACGTGCCGCAGGCGATCGGCATCTTTCTGGCAAGTAAGGTTTCACCTTCGCTATCCATGTGGCTGTATACAGGCCGCGTGTTTAATCTCGTTTTTTGCGTGTGGTTGCTCTCGGTGGCGCTCCGGTTTATGCGCGGCTCACCGCTGCGCCTGATCTATTTCATGTCGTTGCCGATGTTTCTGCACCTCGCCGGCTCGCTTTCGGGCGATGCGCCCGCGATTTCCTTTGCCTTGCTTTTTTTCTCTCTGGTCATCCACGCGCTTTCGGGTGAGGGCGAACCCACGCGCGGGTTTTGGTGGATTACCGCTTTGGCGACGTTCTTTTTTGGTGTGGGGAAATCCGTCTATTTTCCCGTGGTTTTATTGCTCTGGTTGATACCGCTGCAAACAAAACGGCGGGCAGACTGGTTCAGAAGTACCGCCGTTATCGGCGTTACACTTGTGGGTCTTCTGCTCTGGAATTTTCTCGTGCGTAACGATTTTTATAAAACACCGGCATTCCCGATGGATCCGGTGGCGCAGACGCAATGGTTTTTGGCGCATCCGCTTGCAGGTATAAAAGCCGTCTTCATGGGATTTATCGTGAATGCGCATAAGATTGCCGTCATGTATTTCGGCGTGTTTGGTTGGTTGAGCGTGGTCATGCCCTTGGCCTGGTATATTCTGTATTTTGCGGTGGGATTACTCGCCCTGTTGCTCGATGGTGGCGATACAGATTTCTGGCGCAGCCGGTGGAACCGCCCGGCGTTTGTTCTGGTTCCCATGGGGGTTGCGGTTTTACTCAGCCTGGTGATGTTTATCACCTTCACGACAGTAGGCTCTTCTCACACGAATGGAATTCAGGGCCGGCATTTAATGCCCTTCATGCCTTTTTTGGCTTGGGCGTTTTTTACGCGGGGGCGCTTTGCGGCGCACTACGGCAATTTGGCTGCTGTTGCCGTGGGATGCATCGTTGTACTGCATATTTGGGCGCTTTTTGCAATATTTCTCCAATTTTACTGAGTTTAGGGGATTTCAGCCTGTGTCGATAATACCTGTACAGGCGCGCACGAACTATGCTCAAATGGCTGAAATCTTCCCCTTCTGATGCCGCTGCGACCGCGCCGAAAATACGCCCGCCGTGGATTCAAAAGATACGCATCGATGAGCCGGTGCGGAATACAACGAGTAGCGAAACGGAATGGCAGAGCCGGCTTGCGGTCAAGTTGCAGGCGATGCGCGAAGTCGAAGCCCCGCCTAAACCTACCCATGTCGCGGGGCAGAGTGAAGATGAGAATTTTGCCTTTCATCTGACGCCATTAGATACGCAGACCCCTGCGGGTGAACGCCGCCAGATAACGCCAGAGCGGCCGGCTTTTCGCGAAGAAAACGAACCGCCGCGACCGGCACGCTCAGAAGAGCGGTTTGCAGGCGCACTGGATTACCAGCCGCGGCAACAGGTACAGATACCGGTAACGACGGGTGTTTATGAGCTGACCCATTCGACCGCAGATTATGGCGGTGGCGACGAATTCGATCTGGAGCGGTTATTCGAAGATCAGACACGGCCCGCCCCCGGTGCCTGGTCGGCACCCGCAGAGGCGATTGAAGCGTTGATCCGCGAACCGTCGCCGTCTGTTTCTGACCTTGAATTTCCAGCAGATTTTGAATCGACGATTGAACCCGAAAGCATTCCCGAAGCTCCCGTAAAAAAAGCGGAAGTAATCCAGAAGCCGCTGGTTGCCGCAGTCCCTAAAAAAACCGCGGAGAAACCCGCTATTGCGCTGGCCCCGACTCCCGCAGTCGACCGTGCCTCGGTGACACCTGTATTACAAATCAATAAGCAGCGCGAATTACTTTTTCCGCTGCTGAAGACGCAGAAACGCGCGCTCGAATTTGCGAATCCCGCCGAGGCGCAGAGTGTCATTGAAAAACTCGAAGAAACGCTCGAACAGTTTTCCATCGACGGCCATGTTGTCGGCATTCAGCGCGGGCCGATCATCACCCGCTATGAGCTCAAGATGGCCGCGGGCATCAAGGTGAACCGCATTCTTGCGCTCACCGACGAACTCGCAATGGCGCTCGAGGCGATGCGCGTGCGCATCGAAGCGCCGATTCCCGGGCGTTCGACGGTCGGCATCGAGATACCGAACAAACAACGCGTTAAGGTACTCCTCGGCGACGTGCTGAACGACGCGGGCTACCGCGAGTTCGGCGGGCAACTACCTTTGCCCTTAGGCCGCGATATCGCGGGCAACTTGCTGCTCGAAGATCTCACACGCATGCCGCACCTGCTCATCGCCGGAGCGACGGGTTCGGGCAAATCTGTCGCTGTGAATTCGTTCATCTCGAGTCTCATCATGCATAAGACGCCCGAAGAAGTGCGCTTTCTGCTGGTGGATCCCAAGCTTGTGGAGCTTTCTGCATACAACGACATTCCGCACCTGCTACACCCGGTGATTACTGAACCGCATAAGGCGATTCTGGCGCTCAACTGGACGGTCGAAGAAATGGAACGCCGGTACGAAGATCTTGCCGACATGCGCGCGCGCGATATACGCTCGTTTAATGAAAAGGTACGCGCGAACAAAGAGAAATCCGACTACCCGATCATGCCTTACATCGTTGTACTCATCGACGAGCTGGGCGACCTGATGATGGTCGCGGGCAAAGAAGTTGAGTCTTCGATTATTCGCCTCGCGCAAAAAGCGCGTGCGGTGGGTATTCATCTGATTCTCGCGACGCAACGCCCTTCGGTCGATGTCATCACGGCGCTCATCAAGGCGAACTGCCCGGCGCGCATCGCGCTGCAGGTCGCGCAGAAGACCGACTCGCGTACGATTCTCGACGGCAACGGTGCCGAACAGCTTCTGGGGCAGGGCGATATGTTGTTTCGCCATCCATCGAAAGCGCAGCTGATACGCGCGCAGGTACCGCTCATTGAAGATAACGAAGTTGAAGATGTCGTTAGTTACGCCAAGAAACTCGCGAAACCGATCTATATCACGCTCGAAGACCCTAAGGGCAAAATGGGTGAACTGGAGGACGGCGACGAAGAGCTGTTCGACGAAGCCTGGCAGATTATTGTCGAAAGCCAGAAAGCTTCTGCAAGTTACCTGCAGCGCCGGCTGCGTATCGGCTATAACAAAGCGGCGCGCCTCATCGAGGCTTTCGAGGCACGCGGCATGATCGGGCCCCAGATTGGTTCGAAGCCGCGGGAGATCATTGGTACCGGACAGGGTGGCATCAGCCACGTGCCCTGACGGTCTTCGCATACTGCCGGGCAATGACACCTATGTCACTTGTTTGCGATAGCGTTGACCGAATAAAAGGCAAAGGTAAACAGGTTACATGCTGAATAAGCTGCGGAATCTATTCCGTAAAAATCCGGAACGCGCGCAATACAGAAACGAATTCATCGCCGACATGGACCGGCAGTTGCAGGGTTTTATCCGCATCGGTTCGGCTCTCGCTGCCCTGGCGTGGCTCGATTTCGCCTTTAACACCGATAAAAAACTGCACCCCGAGTTTCCGCAACTGTTGTACTTTCGCCTCGGGCTCACGGCGATCGGCTCGCTGATTTTTGTCACGTCGTTCATTCCCGCTATATACAGGCATGGCGCGCTGTCGCTGAAAATACTGGTTTTTTATATCGTGATTTCGTGCTCGTGGTTTACCGGCCGCATCGCGGACGACCCTAATTATGTTTCCGGCTTGCAGATTGTTGTTATGATTCCGATTGCCGCCCCGGTAACGCGGCGCTTATTCTTTCTGATGCAGGGTGCCTCTGCGCTGGTCTTTGTGATTTCGGTACTGATCCACAAACCGAATCTGACGACCCCAGCGGCCGCGTATTCGATGAATAACCTTCTGATCTCGTATGTTATCGCCGTTTCGTTCTGCTTTTTGCTCGATCGTATCCGGTTCAGTTCGTTTATAAAGACCAAAAAGATTGAGCTGAAAAATGTCGAAATCGAAGCGCAGATTAAGCGTATTAACGAACTCAAAACCCAGCAAGACGGGGATTACTTTCTGACCTCAGAGCTCTTGCACCCGCTGGCGCTCAACGAAGCCGAACCTTCGCGCATCCGTGTGGATTTTCTCACGGAGCAAAAGAAAAAATTCCAGTTCAGGCACTGGTCGTCTGAGATCGGCGGCGATATCAGCTCTTCGAACACAGTCATGTTGCGCAACAAGCGCTACGTCGCTTTCATGAACGGCGACGCGATGGGTAAGTCGATTCAGGGAGCAGGTGGTGCGCTGGTGCTCGGTACGGTCTTTAAATCGTTTCTGCACCGCACGCAGAACGACGAGATGAGCCGTTTTATGTTTCCCGAACAGTGGCTGCGAGATTGTTACGACGAATTGCACCACGTCATGATTTCGTTCGACGGGCGCATGCTGGTTTCGGCGGTGATCGGGCTCATCGACGAAGATAGCGGTTTTCTCTACTACATCAATGCGGAGCACCCCTGGATCGTGGTTCTGCGCAAGAACGAAGCGACCTTTATTGAAGACGAGCTGACTCTGCGCAAGCTCGGTATGCCCGAAAACGAAGAGCTATTCCGTGTGAAAACGTTTCGGTTGCTCAAAGGCGATCAGATTTTTGCGGGTTCGGACGGTCGCGACGATATTTCTTTAGGGCGCGATGACTCGGGTAACTCGCTCATCAACAGCGATGAAACGATGTTCCTGCGTATCATCGAAAGAGCGGGTGGCGATCTTAAGCAGATACGCGCCGAGCTCGAAAAAGCGGGGGATATCACCGACGATCTCTCGCTCGTGCGCATTGCATACGAAGGGACGGGGCATGAACCTGTCAGCCGCGCCGACCTTTCGGTGATTCGCAAACATGCCGCGAATAAAGATTACCTTGGCGCCGTCGAAGAACTCGACCGTCTCTATCAGGAAAATCCGCATGACCCGAAAGTCGTTTACGAACTCGCATTGCTGAATTCGCGCCTCAAAAACTTTGCGCGTGCCGCGGCGCTCGGTGAAGAGTATTGTACATACGACCCGTCAGATCTGGGCATGATTTACCTGACGTCGCGCTCGCTCAAGTATTGCGCAGGGGGCGACAAGAGCCTATTGAAGCGCGCCGCCGATTATGGCGAACGCCTGATTCTGCGCGAACCGATGAGTTTTCACGGCATCGTCAATCTTTCTGATATTTACCGGCGTCTTGAAAAACGCGATAAGGCCGAGCAACTGCTCAAAAAAGCGCAGGCATTCGACCCGGAAAACCGCGCCGTCAAGAAGCTCGAATCGCTCATGGCCTCTTAACAAAAAGCCTGCCCTATTGGGTTGACGTACCCGCGACGAATCGGATTTCCCCGTATGGACAAGCGCAAGCTTATTTATTTCTTACCCGTATTGTTTCTGGTCTTGCTCTGGCTGTTCTGGCCCGATTCCGAAGAAGATAAAAAACTTAAATCGCTGAAAGACCAGGCCAAAAAAGCCGCCATGGCCGCGAATCCGCAATCGGGCGAATACCGCGAGTTCGTCGATCAAAACCGGAAGATTTTTACCGAAGAGGGCATGTATTCGTACAGTCAGCTGATAGAGATGGCGCGCACCGGTCGCTTGTCGCTGGTCGCCGAACTGTGGAGATTACGCACCAAATGCGCCGCGCCGCCGGCTGGCTCCCCGGCGCCGGCTGCCCCCTTAGAGGGCGCGACGGCGATGAATATCGACGAATGCAATATCCGCATCGAGAATTTTCTGCGCGAACAGTATCCTAAACCCGAGAACGAAAAAATCGTCGGCCTGTTCCGCAACTATCTGCGCTATGAAGATGCGATGCGTCGGCTCGAAGTTTCCGATAAAATGCCGCTGGCCGAGCGCCTTGAACTGATGAAAAAGAAGCGCCGCGAGTTTTTTTCCGAAGCCGATGCTCAGCTGATCTTCGGTTACGAAGAGGCGCGCTCCGCCACTCAGGATGCGCTGAGCGAATTCTATAAAAATTCTGCTAACATGCCTGCAGACCAGCGTGTAAAAAAATATTACGAGCTGAGGCAGAAGTCGCTCGGCGACTATAACGCCGCTTTTAACGAACAGGAACCGGCATACACCCGCTACGAGACCGAGGTGTTGCTGAGATCCGAAGAGATGCAGCGCAAGGGCAGCACAGCAGCCGAAACACAGGCGATGCGCGAAAAATATTTCGGCGCCGACGGCGCAAAACGGATGGCGCAGGTCGACAAAGAGATCCGCGAAGAACGCGCGCGCATCGATGGTTATGAGGCTCAGGCACAGAAGTTTATCGCCGAAAATGCCTCTTTATCCGAGGCTGAAAAAAACAAGAAGTTAGCGGAAATGCGCCTGAACATGCTGGGTAAAGAAGAAGCCGATGCGTATGAACGGCGTATGCAATACGAAAACTACCTGAAACAGAATCACCTGAAATAAGGTTGGCCATTTTCAGAAATTTTTACGCGCGGCAGTCTGTCTTCGCGCTGCTGCACGCGGCCTGCGTTTTTCTGGGGCTGGCTCCCTTCGATATCTGGCCCTGCGCGTTTCTCGGAACCTTTTTTGTCTTTTTCGCAGCGCATGAGCAGGCGGATGTCTCCCTGCGCAAAATGATCTTTTCCGGACTGGTTTTCGCTCTTGCGCTTACGGCGATTCCGTTTGTATGGATTATCGCAACGATACACCGCTACACAGGGGAAAGTGCGGCGCTGACGTTTGTGCTGACACTGTTCTACGCGGTTCTCTTTCAAAGTAAGCCGTTCTTCTTTTTTTTTCTGCGGCGTTTGTTGCTGAAGCCGGCGGAATCTTCGCTCACCAGCGCCTTTGCCTTCGCCGCGCTACTGGCGCTCGTCGATGCGGTAAGTCCCGAGCTTTTCGTCTGGTCATGGGGCAATACGCTCGCTGGCGAGCCGCACCTGCGGCAATGGGCGGCGGTCGCTTCGGTATATGGTGTGAGTTTTATCGCCTGCTTTGGGGGATGGTATTTGTTCTGGCTGCTGGTACTCTCGCGCGGTGAAAAATTCTCCCGTAGAATGCGTCTGGCGTTGCCAGAATTCGTCATAATATTGTGTTTCTTAACCGCGGGCGTGGCGCTGCGTTATTTTCCCTCTGCGGATTCTGCCCGCAAACTGCACGCGCTTGTTATACAAACCAACATCGGTGCCGCGCCCGAGGCAAAACGCAGCGACGCGGCTTTTGCAACCGATGCGATTAATCGCCTCTTTAATCAATCCCTCGAAGGCCTGATTGTTAAGCCTGAAACACAGCTTGTGGTCTGGCCCGAGGCGGCGATGCCTTTCCATGCCGCGCAAAAAAGTCCTGAGAATGCGGCGATCTATTCTCCCAGTTTAGACGGCGTGCTGGAATTTTTCGCGCGCGCAGCGGGAACTGCGGTCTTATACCAACACATGACCTACAACGGAGAAAATCTTTTTTCTGAAATGACGGCGCGACCCGGCGGCGGGGCATCCTACTATAAACGCCGGCTGGTACCGTGGGGCGAATACCTGCCGCTCGAAAGCGCATGGCCTGGCTTGCGAAAAATTTTTCGCGATGCGGGCAGATTTTCAACAGGCCATAACGGCGACGAATTCGGTATTTTTCTGCGCGAGGGCCGCGCCGCGTTACCGGGGCGAGAAGCCCTAAGCGCCGATCTCGCGATTCTCGACAAACCCGCTGAAATTGCGCGGCGGTATGCGGGCGTCGCACGGCCCGTGCCGCTCATGGTAAAGCCGCTGCTGTGTTATGAAGCGCTTTTTCCCTCCGATGCGCGCACGCAGAGCGCCGATATTATCGTGAATCTCGCGAGCGACGCCTGGTTTGGCGACGGCATCGAGGGCTGGCAGCATGCGGGCGCAGCGTCACTGCGCGCCGTCGAGAATGGCATACCGATGTTGCGCGCTGCGATGAGCGGTGTGAGTTATGCGGTGGATTACCGCGGTGATTTTACAGGCTCGCCGACGGGGCAGGCCCGCCCTGAAACTCTTGCGGTCGAGATACCCCTCGCGAAGCGACGTACCGTATTCGCGCGCTTCGGTATCACTGCTTTTTACCTGCTAATGTTCGCTGCGCTCTGGCCCTATGCAGTGCAGCAGTTCAGGTCTTTTCGTATTCGAGAAAATAAATAGGAGCACCCTCGTTGCGGTGCAACTGTTCGAAAAAACTGACAGGTCTTCCCGGAATATGTCCACGCGCGAGATAAGGCCCCTCGGTGTTTTTCCAGAGCGGGCTTTGCTCAAATGTTTCGGCGGCCTCGCGCGTGTATGGATAATTGTCCGTGGCAAAGATAAGCCGGCAACCCGGCCGGGCGATTTTCGAGAGCGTCGCGGCAAACTCGGGTGAAATAAAGCGGTGCTTATGGTGGCGCGCTTTCGGCCACGGATCGGGAAAATTAATGGTGATGGCGTCGAAGGTCTCGTCGGCAAAGATACCCGCGAAAAACCACGCGACGTCGAGTATCACATAACGGATATTTTCGAGACCTTCGTGTTTTTGCGATCTGCCGCAGCTTAATACCCGTGCGAGTTTTTTCTCGACGGCGATGGTCAGTCGCCCCGGGTTTGCCGCCGCCATGGCCCGGGTGAATTCTCCCCAGCCGCAACCGATTTCAAGCGCATAACTTTCGTACCCGGGAAAAGTTTCACGGATTAAAAACGGCAGTTTACCCGGATCGAAGCGCAGGCATGCGTCGCCACCGCGCTCAGATTTCTGCGCGAGAATGCGTTTGAGTTTATCGGTGACAGAATCGGGGAGCGTCAAGCGGCTTCGGCGACATACTCGACGGTAACTATCGAACCGACCGTCGAGTCAGACGGCGTATTCATGGTCGAGCCGTCGGCCTCGTGGAACTCGATGTCGAGTTTGCGCACCAGGTTTGAGATGATTCTTAAGCCCCGGCCGAAGCGCAGGTGTTCGATGAGCGCACCGTTGAGCGGTATGACCGCCTTACGTGCTTCGCGGTATTCTTTGAGGCTGCGCAGAAAACTCGCCAGATCGTTACCGCGCGGTATTTCCTGGAAGACGTCTGAGATGCGAAAACCGCCGCCATAATCAAGCACGCTCAGCGTGAAGATGTTGTCTTTCATCGTCCACTTGAGCACGATGTTTTCGGCACCGTTTTTGGCGTAGCTGGCGAGAATGGCATTCGCCACAAGCTTGTCGGCTACCAGCGTTAGTTCGAAGACACTCTGTTCAGAGAGGTTAAAAGTCTGCGCCACCGATTCGATATAGCCGCGCACATGCGCTACGGCCGACAGGTCTGCTGGAATAAAGCATACGCCTTTTTCGAAGCGTTGTTTGCCCGGCCAGTTACAAAACAGAATCTCCATTTTACCCGCCGGAGAGTTGGTATCAAACTGTGCCAGCGTCACGCTTACCTTCATCCCTGGGGCACCGCCGTTTCTTTCAGCGCAATCATGCGCGAGAGTCGCTCGGTCACGCGCTGTTTGCCCAACAACGCCAGATAGATCGGTAATTCTAACCCCTCGAGCCGGCCAGTCGAAGCCAGCCTCAAGCCCATAAAGAGCGGCTTGCCTTTCACGCCGAGCTCTTTGCCCACCTGATTGATCGCTTCTTTGATTTTGTCCGGTACTAATGTGTCGCCTCCGCTGCTGTCGGCCATTTGTTCTATTAGACGCAGAAAGGTCTTTGCCAGCGACGAAAAATTTTCTGCCTGAAAATACTCCGAAGAGACATAATCGGCGGAACGCGGTTCGAAAGGCAGGTAGAAATCCGCCAGATATTTTTTAATTTGGCCGAGGGTGTCGAGGTAAACGCGCAGCGAAAGCAGGATTTCTCTCAGACGCTCGTTGTTTTCATTGCACTCTGCGTCAGGGACAACTTTTGTGTTGCGCACAAAAGGAAGTATCTCGCGGATGAATTCATTGTCTTCGGTGGCGCGAATGTGCTGGTTCGAAAGCCAGTTGAGTTTTGATTTGGTAAAGAGGTACGTTTCGAGCTCGGCAATCGGTACCTGCGCCAGATCTACCTCGGCGGCTTTCGCGAGGTCGAAGACATCGAACATGGCCGGGCTTTTCGAACAGCGCGCGATATCGAAGAGCGCCTTCTGCTCTGCGATCGGCATGTATTCGCGACCGTCGGGTGACGACCAGCCGAGCAGAGCCATATAGTTATTGAAGGCGCGCGCTGTGTAGCCGAGATCGCGGAACGCGGTGATCGGTGTCGCGCCGTGGCGCTTCGAGAGTTTTTTGTGATCGGAACCGACGATTTCGCTGACATGTGCCCACTTGGGTTCGCTCCAGCCGAAGGCCTGGTAGATCATGATCTGGCGGGGTGTATTTGAGAGGTGCCCGACGCCGCGGATGACATGCGTGATATCCATAAGGTGGTCATCGACCACAACGGCATAGTTATATGAAGCAAAACCATCGGACTTAACAATGATAAAATCGCCGATCAGCGCCGTGTCGAAGCGCACCGTGCCCTGAACAATATCTTCGACCACAACCTCTTTTGCGGGCGTGCGGAATCTGACGGTATGCTCGTGCCCTGCGGCTTTTTTCTCGGCAACTTCAGCTTCGCTCAAATTGCGGCATTTGCCGTCATAGACATAGGGCAGACCCATCGCCTCGCGTTGCTTTTTTTTCCGGTCGAGTTCATCCGCCGTACAAAAGCAGGGGTATGCTTTTTTTTCTGAAATAAGTTGCGTCGCGTAGTTTTTATAGAGATCGAGCCGTTCGGATTGTTTATAGGGGCCATGCGGGCCGCCGACCTCGGGGCCTTCGTTCCACTCATAACCCAGCCATTTGAGCGAATCAATGACCTGTTTGTAGCTCTCTTCGGTTGAGCGCACCTGATCGGTGTCTTCGATGCGCAAAATAAATTTACCCTTCTGCGCGCGCGCATAGAGATAATTAAAAAGCGCGGTGCGGGCGCCGCCGACATGCAGGTAGCCAGTGGGGGAGGGCGCGAAACGGGTACGGACTTCTTTCACTTAGGAAGTCGGACTCGGAATTTCAAGACAGCCGGTCAACGCATGTACGAAAATCACAATTAGTTTACGACATGTCTCGCTCATTTTTTGCGTAGACCCACCGCCGGGTTTAGGCCGCGGCGAGATGCTGGCTCACGAACCATGAAGCGCGACCTCCAGAGATTCCAGAACCAGGTCTTCGACATTCTCGTGATCGGCGGCGGTGTTTCGGGCGCTTCGATAGCGTGGGATGCAGTGCTGCGCGGCTTTTCGGTGGCGCTGATCGAGCGCAAAGATTTCGGGCATGCGACGAGCGCCGCCACCTCGAAGCTCATTCACGGTGGTCTGCGTTATCTCGCGCAGGGGGATATCCCCGTGGTGCGCGAATCATTGCGCGAGCGGCGTTATCTCGAAATCAACATGCCGCACCAGGTTTTTCCGCTGCCGTTCATGATCCCGTTCTACGACTTCACACCCACGCCGCGCTGGATGCTGGGTCTGGGGCTGACATTCTATGACATGCTTGCCTGGGACCGCAACTACATCGACGACCCCGATAAGCATCTCGACCGTAAGCGCTGGCTGACAAAAGAGAAAGCGCTGCAGATCGAACCCGGTTTGAACCCTCATGGGCTGAAGGGTGCGTATCATTATTATGATGCACTGAACCGTCACCCGAACCGTTCGAACCTTGAGTATGTGTTGTCTGCGGCCGCGCGCGGCGCCATTGTCGCGAACTATGTCGCCTGCGCCGACTTTATTCTCGAAGAGACGGCGCATGGCAAACGTGCCGTCGGCGTGATTGCACGCGATATGGTTGGTGGCAGAGATTTTCCGATTCGTGCGAAGGTCACGGTCAATGCCTCTGGTCCGTGGGGCGATATCGTGCTCTCGAAGCTGCACCAGAACCCGGTGCGCAAGCTGACGCGCTCGAAAGGGATTCACCTGCTGTTCCCGCGCTTCCACAAAAATACGACGATTGGTCTTGAGACGCGCAGCAAAGAGCACATGTTCCTGATCCCCTGGCGCAACTACACTCTGCTTGGTACGACCGATACCGAATACAAAGGCGATCCCGACGATCTGAGCGTGACGCAAGACGACGCGCAGAAATTTGTCGAGACCTACAACGAATATTTTCCGCAGAAGAAAACCCTCGGTGACGTGGTAAACGTTTATGCCGGGTTGCGGCCGCTTGTCGCCGAGAGTTCGGTGACGAGCACGTATAAAGCCTCGCGCAAACACGAAATTATTTACCATGCTAAAGAAGAAAATATCGACGGCCTCGTTTCGGTGTTCGGCGGTAAATGGACGACTTCGCGCGCGCTCGCAGAAGAAACCGTCGATCTGGTCGAAAAAAAATTCGGTTTTCCGCGCCGGCGTTCTGTATCGCATAAAACGCCGGTCGTCGGCGGCGCAGTCGGCCCACGGCTCGCGACCTTCGTCGCCGATGCCCATGCCCGGTGGGATCACGTCTATGCGCCGCAGCTCATCGACCACCTCATTGAAATTTACGGTGCGCTCTATGAACGCGTGCTCGACTATGTAATTAAAGACAAATCGTTGCTGCGGCCGATAGAAAACGAATACCAGTTCATCTACGCAGAGATCTATTATGCGGTCGAGCAAGAGATGGCATTAACGCTCACCGATTTTCTCAAGCGCCGCTGCGGTCTGGGTAACATGGGTTTCATTTCAGACTCGGCGCTGGCGTCGGTTGCGGCTGCGATGGGCGATCTCTTGCGCTGGGATAATACGCGTCGCAAAGAAGAAGTCGCCCTCTTCAAGAAATCACGCTCAATCATCGTTTGATGGAACCGCGCGCGATCGGGGCATTTCTCGACGACCATAAGCTTACGTTTAAGCGGGATTTCCCCTTGTTCGACTATACCACCTTTCGTATCGGTGGCCACGCAGATTTTTTTGTGATGCCCCAAAACACCCGGGAACTCGCCCTGTTGCAGGGCTTTTGCAGGCAAAATCATGTGCCGGTTTTTATTTTGGGTGGCGGGTCGAACATACTCGTCAGCGACGCCGGTTTTCGCGGGATTGTGATTCATCCCGATTTGGGCGAAGAGTTTCGTATCGTGGAGCAATCCGCATCGCATCTCAGGGTGTTTGTACCCGCGAGCGCACGCGCGCCGCTCGCAGGTAAAAGAATTTCGGCGCTGGGTTTTCAGGGGCTGGAATTTCTGACGACGATTCCGGGGCATTTCGGCGGTTCGATTATCCAGAATGCAGGCTGTTACGGACATGAACTTACAGACTCGATCGTGAGTGTTGAAGCCGTCATCGATGCAGAGCCGCGTATACTCGACAAGCGGGAGTGCGCCTTCAGCTACCGCAACAGTCTTTTTAAGCAGAATCCCGCAATCTGGGTGAGTGGGGCGACTCTCGAAATACCGGCGGGTAATGCGGCAGAGATTACCGCACGTATCGACGACTACAAGGCGCGGCGGATTGCCTCGCAGCCGAAGAACCGGCGTTCGGCGGGCAGTATCTTTAAGAATCCCGCGAAAGAGGTTTCGGAAAAAAAAGCCTGGCAACTCATCGACGAAGCCGGCTTACGCGGCGTGATAGAGGGCGGTTGCGAAATATCTGCGGAGCATTGTAATTTCATCGTGAACAACGGCGGCGGCAAAGCCGCCGACGTGCATGCCCTGGCGTCTCTCATCGAGACCAAAGTCTTCGAGACGACGGGCATTCGCCTCGAGCGTGAAGTCGTTTTTGTCGGCGAGTTCTGAATCCCCTGTTCAGGGGGGTGGCTGCGTCGATTAACAATTGCTTTTGCGTAGCGCGCTTGCAGAGCTTGTCATGCGCGAGGCCCTGCCTTTTTTTCCGTCGGTAATTACGCCCGATCTTTATTTTTGGGATATGTTGCCGTACGCGGTGCCGGGATTATTCACTTTTGTTATCGGCATGACGCTGGGCCTGATCAGCCTCTTACGGGCATTACGCCGCGAGCGCGCCGGGTATTATATCTCCTTCGGCGTTACCTGTATTTCTTTCGCGGCGCTGGGACTAGCAGGCTCCTGAAAAACGGGTTCGATCAAGATGATTTTCGCTATATTGGTGTACGATCATGCTTTGGGGGGATGATGCCTGCCAGTCTGTCGTCGCATCCGCTCTTAACATGGGGAAAGCTAT
>JAFLED010000068.1 GCA_017302045.1 Spirochaetota bacterium | reverse complement strand
TGGCGACAAGCCTCGTCGCTCTGCTGGTTCTTGCGGTTATCACCGGTGCCTTTGTACAATGGCAGGGCAAGAAAGAAACGGTAAGTCATATTCTCGCCGCGGTGCAGGCCGAACTTAAAGGCGAGATCTCGGAGCGCGACAAAAAACTCATCGAAATCTATGACCGCAACGGCACGCTGATCGGCGAGATGCGGCGCGCGGGGCAACGCGATATACGCGCCGACAATATTGCGGATTATAAAAATGTCGTCTGGGCCCTGCTGGCCTCTGAAGACCGCAACTTTTTTAAGCACGGCGGTATACAACTACGTTCGATCGGCCGCGCGCTTGTGACCATGGTCACGGGTGGTGAAACGCAGGGCGGCAGTACGATCACGCAGCAGCTGGCAAAACTCGTGCTGAGCGAGGCCGAAGCGGCAGAGGCCGGGAAGGCGGCCGGCGATACAACCAAAATACGCAGGCGCAGCGTGTTCAATAAACTGTCGGAGTTCTTCTGCACCTGGTACCTTGAGTCGAAATACGATAAGGCGACCATTCTCGCGATGTATCTGAATAAGGTGTATCTCGGCATGATGAGCGTGGGTTTTGAAGACGCGAGCCGGCGCTATTTCGGCGTTTCGGCGCGCGAGTTGACCCCCGCAGAAGCCGCGATGCTCGTGGGTATAGTTCCGGCACCGTCGGTTTATAACCCGGCGGCTTCGATGAAATCGGCGCTCGCGCGGCAAAAGCTCGTGCCCAAACTCATGGCGGCGCACCCTGATGTCGTTAAGAGCGCCGAAAAACTCGATGTCGAAGCTGAGGTGCGGGGCTTTCGCGAGAAACATGCCGTGGTCGACCGTAAGGTCGGCGACCTGAATCTCTACACGGCAAAAATCGGGCGCTATATCTATGCGCGTAATTTTCGCCTTAACCGCGCGCCCGATTTTTTAAACGAACTCGAAAAATTTCTCAACAAAAAGTATACATCCGACGAACTCAAGACGAAGGTCTTACGTATCGATACGACGATCGATATACGCAACCAGGAGGCCGCCGCACGTCTGATGAATGCGCGCGTGGCTCAGGTTAAGGCTGAGCTGACTAAAGAAAAAGAAAAGCTGATGGCAAAGAACAACAAGGCCGAGGCCGACGTGGTTCAGGTCATCGAAGACGGTATCAACGGCAGTTTTATCGGTCTCAACCCCGATACTATGTATATCGACAGCGTTGTCGGCGGTTACGAATACCGCAGTACATCGCCGATCAACCGCGCGTTTTCGATGTACCGGCAGCCCGGTTCGACGATCAAGGGGCTGGTCTATGCGCTGGCTTTTCAGGAAAAAATTATACACCCTTCGAGCATTGTCGAAGATAAAGCGCTTAATTATGGTGGCTACCAGCCCAAGAACTGGTATAAAGGTTTTAAGGGTAAGGTCACGGCGCGCCAGGCATTCGCGCTCTCGATGAATACCGTACCGGTCACACTGCTGCATAAGATCGGCATCGGTAAATTCACCGACACGATGCAGGCTGTGCTGGGTTTAAGTTCAGAAGAGATGGCGCTCAGAATCGGCGACCGCAAAAATCTGGCGATGGCGCTCGGTGCAATCGAACTTTCGCCGCTCGAACTCGCCAGGATTTATGCGACGATCGCATCGGGCGGTCTTAGGGTTGATCCGGTGATGGTTTTAAAGATCAGCGATTTCGACGGCAAAGAAATCTACAAAGCCGAAGAAAAACCACGCGAGCGTATTCTCGACCCCGTCGCGGCGGCGATGGTGATGAACCTGATGCAGGCGGTCATTTCTGCCGAAGGCACCATGCCCGTAAAACTCAAGGAAATCGACGGCATCTCAGGCGGCAAATCTGGAACCGTACAGTCGCCAGCCGCCGCCAAGGCGAAGTGGGTGGGGCGCACAGGCATACGCGATACCTGGTTCGTCGGTGCATTGCCGGGTCAAATCAGTGTGATCTGGGTCGGGCATGAACGCGGCGCCCCTTTCACAGGTTCAGGCAGCGGCACCGCGGGCGGCGTCTGGCAGGATTTTTCGAAAGACTATGTTGCGGGGCATCCCGATAACCGGCGTTTTTTACCGCCGTTAGAGAGCGGTTTTATTGCGCTCGATATCTGCGGCGAGATTGGCCTCATTCTCAAACAATACAAATGCCGCTTTCCCGTGCGCGGTCAGATTTATTATGCGGAAAACCAGGGTGAGCTAGCGCAGCGCACCGACGCCTATGTTGCGAAAATTTCGACGCCGGTACTCATGGGCATGCCGGGTGAGCTTTCGGTTGCGACCCGCACCGATGGTAAGACTCCCGATCTCGTCGACAAGAGCGAGCTGGCGAATGGGGCGGGTGTCGAGCTCGAAGAGGGGCCGCAGCAGAATCTGGAGATGTTTAACTAAGGCGTGAGCAGCGGTGGGCTTGTTACTGTGATTGCACCTTCGGCGAATGCATTCTGGCTTGCCAGCGCGCTCGCGGGGTAGGTGGGTAAATCAGAATTGTGGCTGTACAGCCAGCGAATCGAGTTGATGTCGCGGGCCGAATAGGTTGTTTTCGAAGTGAGGTAGGCATTCATGAGATCGCCATCTTTGGGTGAGTGATCCCATAAACCGAGGCAGTGCCCCATTTCGTGGGCCGCTACAAATTCAGTGTCGCGTTCGTTGATCGGCAGCCCTTGTACTGTAGTCGCTATAGACAGAGTAAGCGGTGTAAGTACGTAATACTGCCGGGTCGCTGAGTTATAGGCAAGTTTGGCCTTGCAGATGCCAATCACATTACCACCCAGAGAGTTCTCGTAGACAATTTCAACGTCCGGCGGCTCACCATACGTTGTCTGAATTTCTCCATAGAGTGTCGCATTCTTTTGCCAGAATTGAACTCCGCGTAAAACTGCGTTCTGACCAGCCGTCGTACAGCCGGCAACGGCGCAGCTGTTGTGCCGCAGCTTCACTGGCATCTGTGACCAACTGAACTTTTTACCTATAACGACATCGGGTGAAGTAAATTCGACATTGTATCTGAGATCTAGGCCCGGATCCGTTGCCGACATACATCCTGCCACGAAGCATAGGCTGGCTGCGAAGCCGCCGCTAATAAACCGCATACATCGCATAAAGCGTTACCCCCGCCTGTAGGCTTTGAACCGATTGGTTTGCCAATGGGCTTTGCGAAAAAACCGCATAATCGAAATGCGCCGCGACCTGAAGTGTAAAACGCTGCCAGCTCTGCCGAAAGGCTATGACCGGGCCCAAAGCTTCGTAGCTGCGCCGGGTATTGTAGATTTCTGCCCCGTAAAAAGTAATGTCTGACAGATAATTATAAACCAGCGAAATACCGAACCCGATATTCTGTATCCAATAAATGGGGCTAAATCGTACCTGGATCATCGAGCATGGGCCCGGCATCTGTAAAATACCCGGGAAATAAGACTCATTACAGATACTCTCGCTCTTTGCCCCGTCGATGCGCTGGCTCAGCAACTGGCTTTTCGTAACACCCAGGAGCACACTCGCCAGCATGTTATTCAGTCTGAAATTAAATTGCGCGCCGAGACCGAAGCCGAGCCGCCAGTCGGTTGAAGTGGTCTGCGACCAGGCATTGTTATAACTCGCCGTAATCGCACCGCCCAAATCGATCCCAAACAGCCGGTTACGGTCAATCACACCCCAGCTTGCGGTCGGCAAAATTAACGCGGCGGCGAACAGAATGCGCAGAGGGGGGGTCACGGGGGATATCCGACGCAAGGCCAAATGAATGCCGAGCGACAACCTATTTTTCAGAGGTGGCGTCGAAACCCAGCTCGGTAGCGACGCGTTTTAAGCGGTCGGGATAATCTGAAATAATGCCGTCGACCCCAAGCTGCAACAGGCTGCGCATCAGTTCTGGTTCATTCACTGTCCAGGGAATGATCGCCATTTGTTTCTTATGCACGAGTTCAACGAGGGCTTTATCGGTGTCCTTATAATGCGGTGCGACGATATCCGCTTCGCTGGCTTCGGCTCGTATCATCATTGTTTCGGGGGTACGTTTTCCCACACCTGGCCACTTGCTCCACTGGAACAGCGCCGCGGTGCGCAGCCCCGGCTTCTGCTCTTTGACGAAGGGCAGAAGCCGTATCTCGAACGATTGCACCATAATTCGATTCAGCATGCCTGCCGTCTCCGCTTCTTTAATCAATAACTGTGCGAATCGGGTGAGATAGGCATCGGTAGGAGTTACCCGGGGCGAGAATTTCGCATCGAGGTTGAATATCACATCGCGTGCCGGCGGGTATTCCGTTTCGAGTGTGCGCACGCGTTCGAAAAATTCGGGCAGCGTCAAAAGCCGGGTACGCGGGAATAATTTTTGTTCGGGAAATTTTTCATTTTTGAGCGAACCGCAGTCGAGCCGCTTTAAGTCGGCCACCGTAAGGCGGCTGATCGGCAGCGCATGTATTTTGGTACCGTCGTCTCTGCGGCAGTTTTTGGGGTTAGTATAAAAGTCGTGGTGGATGATGAGTTCGCCGTCGGCGGTCAGTACGATGTCGAGTTCGATGGCCGTCATACCCCCACGGATACCCAGCTCAAATGCGGGCCATGTGTTCTCGGGGGCGAGACCGCGCGCGCCGCGGTGGCCATGCAGTTCGATTTTTTTCTTTTCGCTTTTTTCGCGTATGCCCGGAATATCTTCGGGCGGAATAAAATTTCCGCAGCCGGCGCAGAGCAGCGCGAGGGCTACGAGCCGTTTGGGTTTACGCAAGAAAATCAGGCGACCGAACCGCGTACCTTGGCGCGCCGGGTTTTGACGGCGGCGGCGAGTTCGCGCAGCAGCGGTGCGGTTTCGTCGAATGAGATGCAGGCGTCGGTAATCGATTTGCCGTATTCGAGACGATCGAGCGGTGCCTCTTTCTGGTTGCCGGCTTTCAGATGGCTTTCGAGCATGATGCCCATGATCGCTTCAGAACCCGCCGCGATCTGCGCCGCGACGTCGCGCGCGACAATCGCCTGCCGTGTGTGGTCTTTTTTCGAATTGCCGTGGCTGCAGTCGATGATGAGGCGCGGGGTGAGGCCTGCCTCTTTAAGGTCGGCGGCGGCTTTGTCGACATGGGGTTTCTCGTAGTTCGGGCCCGCATTCGAGCCGCGCAGAATCAGATGCCCCAGCGGATTGCCTTTAGTGTGCACGATCGCCGCGACGCCTTGTTTGGTAATCGAGAGAAAATGGTGCGGCGCCTGCGCCGCGTGAATGGCGTCGATGGCGATCTTGATATTGCCGTCGGTGCCGTTTTTGAAACCGACTGCCATCGAAAGACCCGAGGCAAGTTCGCGGTGAATCTGGCTTTCTGTCGTGCGCGCCCCGATCGCACCCCAGGTGACGCAGTCGGCGGTAAATTGCGGGCTGATTGTATCGAGAAATTCGCAGCCGACCGGCAGGCCCATCTGCGTGAGATCGACCAGCAGCTGGCGGCCAAGGCGCAGCCCTTCGTTGATCTGGAACGAGTTGTCGATATGCGGATCGTTGATGAGGCCCTTCCAGCCTGAGCGCGTGCGCGGTTTTTCGAAGTAGACGCGCATGACGATTTCGAGTTCGCCTGCCAGTTCGCTGCGCAGCGGTTTCAAAAGGGCCGCATATTCGTGCGCCGCCTTGATGTCGTGGATAGAGCAGGGGCCGACGACGACGAGCATGCGGTCGTCTTTACCCGTGACAATATCGCCGCACTGGGCCCGGGCGACGCTGACAAAACGCTGGCCGATTTCGTCCAGAGGGATCTCTTCCATGAGTATCGCCGGCGGTATCAGGGGTTTTAGGGCGTCGATGCGCAGATCGTCTGTAGTCATAAGGTTATTTTCGGTAAGAATATAGCCCCGATCCGAAAAAATTTCAAGTAATAAATGGTCAAAAAGCAGGGAGGGCGCTCCCCCGGAAAACCGGGGGAGGGTTGGCCTATAACCACTTTGCCTTATAATCGGCGGCGTATTGCTCGAATGCGATGGGGTCTTTACCCGTCACAAGTTTAACGTCACCGCTGACGGCGGCGACATGCCCGTCTTTGAGAACCTGAGCGATATACGCGAGAAATCCGGCATAGTCGGCAGGCAGGCCCGCACTTTTAAGGCCCGCCAGAAAAGCCTCAGAGGTGATGTCGGCGTATTCAATATTCTTGCCCGTCGCGGCCGAAAGTTTCGCCGCCGCTTCGGCATGCGTGACGCCGGCAGGCCCGGTTAAAGTAAAGGCGCGGCCCACATGTTTATCGCTTGTTAGCAGCTCGAAAACGGTCGCGGCGATGTCGCGCGCGTCGATAAAACTGGCTTTCGCGTCGCCGCCCGGAAAGTAGATCTTGCCATCTTTGAGAATGCCGCCGAGCCAGAAGGTGTGAAAGTTCTGCATGAACCAGTTCGGGCGCACGATGTTGTATGGCAGCCCCGATGCCTCCAGATCGAGTTCGAAGTGGCGCAGCGGCGCTTCGGCGGGTGCATGGTCGACGCCGATGGCGCTCATCAATACTATCTTTTTCAGTTTAGCCGCTTTGGCTTTTTCGAGCAAAGGTTTGAGCGCCGAATAAGAATCGACCACCATGGGGGGGCCGATGAGAAACGCGGCGTCGGCTTTTTCGAGAATTTCGACTCCTTCGTTGGGTTTTGCCGAATCGATTTTGACCGGGGTCAGTCTTTCGCGTTTCGCCACTTTCTGCGGATCGCGTGTGCCGGCGAACACCTCATGGCCTGCGGCGAGTAATTTTTCGACGAGCGGTGCCGATACGGTTCCGGTTGCTCCGTAAACGAATATTTTCATATTTAATCTCCTGCGCCTGACTCCGGAAATTTCCGTTTCCGTAGGGGAAAGGGTGGGAGCGGCGAACAGATTTAAGATAAGCTGCCGCGCGCCGACGCCCATGTCATACGGTCAAAATCACATATCCAAAAGTCTAAGTCAATAGACGTATGGATAAAATGGTGGTATATTAGAACCATGGACATGCTCTCCGAAATTCTCAGCGCCGCGCGCTGGAAGGGCGATCTGTTGACGCGTAAGTCGATTCACAAACCCTGGGGCCTGCGCTTTCCCTGCGAAAAAAGCGCGGGTTTCCATATCGTGGCGCAGGGCAGCTGTTACGTAAAGATGCCTCGCCGCGAGTTTCACATGCAGGCGGGGGATATCCTGTTTATCGCGCGCGGTGCAACGCATGACCTGAGTTCGGCACCTGGTGAAAAGATCGTCGATGTACAGAAATTCAACGAGCGCTTCGGTGTACAAAAGAGCGGCGCAAAGCCGCTCACGACGTTTGTATCCATCCGGTATGAAGTGCCTGCCGAACCGATGCACCCGTTCTTACTCGAGCTGCCGCAATACATATTTATCCGCGCGCACGAGATTCCTGCGCACCACACTCTGCACACGCTGCTGGTACTCATCTCGCAAGAGATCGACGCCGGTATCGGCTCCGATCTGATTTTGCAACGGCTCGCCGATATTCTGCTTTATCAGGTGCTGCGGTATTATCTCGAAAAAAATCCACCGGCGACGACGGGTTGGCAAAGCGCGCTCGCCGACGAAAAGATTCGTTCGGCGCTCGAACAGCTGCACCGCAATCCCGGCCATGCATGGACACTCGGCAATCTTGCGGCCACCGTAGGGGTGTCGCGCGCTTCGCTCGCCGCGCGTTTTAAGAGCGCGCTCGGTACAACGCCGATGCATTATCTGGCAGCGCTGCGCATCGAGAAGGGCAGGCAGCTCACCCGGGAAAACCGCGCGACGCTCGAAGAGGTCGCGCGTGCGGTCGGTTATTCATCCGCCTTTGCATATTCGAAGGCGTATAAACGCATGCGTGGCAGTGCGCCGGCTCTTGAAGCAAAGGCATCTTGACGGGGCACACGCGATAGCCAGGCCACCGCCGTGCGTGTTCTGTTACTGCTATTGCTGAGTTGCCCGGCTGTTTTTGCTTCGTATCAACTGGCCGAGCTTTTGCCGGGTGAGGCGGTCGATGTCCAGACAGATCTGGCGGCATTTAGTTTTTCGGTGCCGCATGCCCTGAAGCGCTATGGTTTTTCTGCCGCGCCAAATTACCGGTATGAATCTCATGTCGGGGGTTCGAACGCAGATCTGCATTCCGGTGGCGGTGAGCTGTTCGGGTATTTGCAATGGGAGAGATTGCGGCTGGGCGTGAAGACGAAAAACAGCGCAGCGGGGGGCGGTGTTGGGTATCAGGGGGTGCAGACCGATACGAAGGCGATGGTAAGTTATCTCTTACCGTTTATGAGTTTCGGGCTTGAGGGTGGCGGCTTTCGTTCTCAGAACGACGACGCGGGTCGCTGGGGTGGTATGGGGGCATTGTCCCTCGGTACTTATTCAAACTCCTGGGGGATCGATGCGGTGGCGCGCGTCTACAGGCAGAACGCGTCTTATGCGGCACCGGCACCGCTGGCGGCTGGTTCTCTGCGCGGTGGTATTTTACCCCGTTCGGGAGAGTTATACGCTCTGCGTTTAAGGCATGATGTCTCTTTTGCCTGGCGCAGTGTGGTCGCGTTCAACGGCTACTTTGCGGCGAACGCCGATTTTTACAGCGTCGCGAATACCTGGCGTTACCGTAGCGGATTCCTGCAATTTTTTACCGGCATCAACTACTCGTTGAGCCAGCTCCGCGACGCAGCGATCTATTTTGGGGTGGAGCGCATCGATCAGATTAACCTGCCGGCATATTTAATTCTCGAGCATGGCCGCTCGGTGTTTTACATCGGTGCGAGTGCGCCGGTTTTTACCAGATTTCAGTTTGGCGACAGATATAACTACAGTTCCGCAATTTTTCTGCAGCCACAGCTGGCCTACACCTATCGGTTTAAGCCCAATCTCTGGGCCGGATTCACGCTGGCGGCGATGAGCGCAAACTTCGCTGGCAGCAGCCAGGATAGCGAATTGCGCCGCAATTTCAATGTGGCATTTCAAATTGCGTACAATATAGTCCCCTTCGGTTTTGACGATGAAATACCCTCGGCGCAGAATCTCCTGATGGCACAGCGATAAATCCGCCCAGCAGAAACCCTATGGCATACCCGAATTATCCCAAAAAATTTGCCGGCGTGTCTGATTTTATTAAATTGGCACTAGGGCACTTAGAGTGCTAACACATCCCTTTGGGAGTGATAGCGTCTCATAGTGTGAGTGCCAGAGCAAATCTCTGGCTCAATTTTGTTGGAGGCGAAAATATGGCAATAAAACCATTGGCTGACCGTGTTCTCATCGAAGCGGCACCCGAAAAAGAAGAGAAAATCGGCAGCATTTTCATTCCCGATACGGCAAAAGAAAAGCCGAATGTGGGTGTGATCGTGGCCGCAGGTCCCGGTAAAGTGACCGACGACGGCAAAACAGTTCCGCTGCAAGTCAAAGCGGGGCAGAAGGTGCTCTACGGCAAATACAGCGGCACTGAAATCAAAGAAAACGGAAAAGAATATCTCATCGTGCGTGAATCTGACATTCTCGCAATCGTTGAATAAGAGGAACAACTATGGCAAAAATGCTTGAATATGATGAAGTAGCGCGCGCCAAGTTGATGTCAGGCATCAACAAACTCGCGAACGCTGTGAAGGTAACGCTGGGGCCACGCGGTCGCAATGTCGTTATCGACAAAAAATTCGGCGCTCCGACGATCACCAAAGACGGTGTAACTGTAGCGAAAGAAGTCGAGCTCGACGACGCTTATGAAAACATGGGCGCCCAGCTCATCAAGGAAGTCTCTACGAAGACCAACGACGTAGCCGGCGACGGTACGACTACAGCGACGATTCTCGCGCAGGCGATTGCCCGCGAAGGTATCAAGAACGTTACAGCGGGTGCAAACCCGATGGATCTGAAGCGCGGTATCGACAAGGCTGTCGAAGCGGTCGTCGAACACATCAAGAAAAATTCCAAGAAAGTTGAAAGCAAAGACATCGCCGCGGTTGCGACGATCTCTGCGAACAACGATCCTGAAATCGGCAAACTCATCGCCGACGCGATGGACAAAGTCGGCAAAGACGGAGTGATCACCGTTGAAGAAGCGAAATCGATCGAAACTTCTCTCGACACCGTCGAGGGTATGCAGTTCGACCGCGGTTACGTTTCATCGTACATGGTGACTGACGCCGAGAACATGACAGCGACACTCGAAAACGCGCATGTGCTGATCTATGACAAAAAAATCAGCGCGGTGAAAGACATCGCTCCGATTCTGAACCAGGTAGCGCAGGCGGGCAAACCCCTCCTGATCATCGCTGAAGATCTCGAAGGCGAAGCCCTCGCGACGATTGTCTACAACACAATCCGCAAAGCCATCAACTGCGTGGCGGTAAAAGCTCCCGGTTTCGGCGATCGTCGCAAAGCGATGCTCGAAGATATCGCGATCTTGACCGGCGGTCACGTGATCTCTGAAGAACTCGGCCAGAAGCTCGAGAGTGCAACGCTCGCGAACCTCGGTAAAGTCGAGAAAGTGATCGTTGAAAAAGAAAATACCACGATCATCAAAGGCGGCGGCAAAGACTCCGACATCCAGCACCGCATCAAACAAATTAAGAAGCAGATCGAAGAGACCACTTCTGATTACGACCGTGAAAAACTGCAAGAACGCCTCGCTAAACTCGCGGGCGGCGTAGCGGTAATCCATGTCGGCGCGGCGACCGAAGTCGAAATGAAAGAGAAGAAAGCACGCGTCGAAGACGCACTCTCGGCTACCCGTTCTGCGGTAGAAGAGGGCATCGTTGCCGGCGGCGGCCTCACTCTGCTCAAGGCGATCGGTGTTGTCGAAGCGTTGAAACTCGAAGGCGACCAGGAAACCGGTAAAGCCATCGTGGCGCGCGCTCTCGAAGAACCGCTCCGCCAGATCGCGGCGAACTCCGGTATGGAAGGCAGCCTCATCGTGCAGCAGGCAAAAACCGAAAAAGAAAACGTCGGTTTTAACGCGGCGACACTCAAATGGGAAGATATGCTGAAAGCCGGCATCATCGACCCTGCGAAAGTGACGCGCTCTGCGCTGCAAAACGCGGCATCGATCGCGAGCCTCGTGCTCACGACAGAATGTCTCATTGCAGATAAGCCCGAGAAAAAAGAACCTATGGGCGGCGGTATGCCTCCTGGTGGTATGGGCGGCATGGGCGGAATGGGAGACTTCTAATCCTTTTGAGGGGGCTAACGCCCCCTCACCCTCTTTTTTGTAATAATCTACCGAATCTTATGACTAAATGTCATGAGAAAAGTTAGCAACCTGCTTATAGGTGATTCGCGGCTTTGGTCGCTCGAACACCGCCTCTTTAATTCATTCGCGCTACTCAACGGTATATCCAATACGCTGGGATCGCTGAACCCTTCTTCGAACTACTCCTGGCTGTTTGCGCTCAATCTTGGAACCGGCATTCTTTTCCTGACATTTTACGCGCTTTCGCGCTTTAAGAGCTTCTACCGATCCCTATACTGGCCTTTCGTCTTCACGATGCAGATTTTTCTCTTCTTTAATATAGTCGGCAACGCGGGTTCGCAGGGTGGGGCGCACTATTATTATATACCTATGGTACTCATCTCGACGATTCTTTCCCGCAACACACTGACGACGATAATCGCCGCGATACTGGGCGTCGCGTTTACAGTGGGAGTATTCGCGGTGGAAATGTATCAGCCGGGGTGGATTATCAAATTCAGCCGTCCCGAAGACCGCCTGAGCGACGTCGTCGGGCAGTTTCTCTTTGTGCAGGTGCTCTGCGCCGCAACAGTGATTATCCTCAAAAATCATTTTAACGAAGAACGCAATAAATCCGAAAAACTGCTGCGCAACATTCTGCCCGATCATGTTGCCGACGAACTCAAAAAATATAACCGTGTGACACCGATGCACTTCAATGCAGCTACGGTGCTTTTTACCGACATGGTGGGTTTCACCAAAATCGCAGAACGGCTTTCGCCCGCCGAATTGATTCAGGAACTCGACGCTTGCTTCGCCGCCTTCGATGAAATCATCCGCAAGTTCGGCATGGAAAAAATCAAAACCATAGGCGACGCGTATATGGCTGCGGGGGGTATTCCCGATATCAGCCAAAGCCATGCGCTCGATTCTGTCCTGGCGGCGATGCAGATGCAGCACTTTATGCTGCACATGCGCAAAGAGAAAGAGGCGAAAAACCAGCCCTTCTGGCAGATCCGGTTGGGCATTCACACCGGGCCGCTTGTCGCCGGCGTCATCGGTACAGAAAAGTTCTCTTACGATGTCTGGGGCGATACCGTCAACACCGCAAGCCGCATGGAGAGTTCGGGCGCTCCCGAGATGGTCAATATCTCGCGTGCGACCTACGATCTGGTGAGCGATTTTTTTATCTGCGAATACCGTGGTAAGCTTGTCGCGAAAAACAAAGGCGAGGTAGATATGTATTTCGTCAAACGCCTGAAGCCAGAATTCAGCGAAGATATGGCGGGCATCATGCCGAACCAGAGGCTGCTCGACATACGCGCAAAAATCAATACGCCCGGGGTGCAGGCGGCATGATACGCATATTCGATTACGCGATTCGCATTGTTATCGCGATCGTTTTGCTGCAGACGTTGTGGTTTAAATTCCGCGCGGCGCCCGAATCGGTCGCGATCTTTACCGCATTGCATGCCGAGCCGTGGGGCCGCATCGCGGCGGGTGTTGTCGAACTTGCCGCGAGCGTGCTGCTGTTTTTACCGCGCGCTGTGATTTTCGGGGCCGGGCTTACTCTCGGTACTATGCTCGGTGCGGTTCTGGCACACATTTTCGTCATTGGTATCGCGGTGCGCGGCGACGGCGGCAGGCGTGGCTCTGCTCTCCGCGATTTGCGTTTACATCCACCGGGCCGATGCAGCTGTCGTACTACGCCGGCTAAAACTCTTGCCGGAACGATCGTGATATGACGGCAGAAGGCGGTTTACTCAGGGAGAATTTGACTCTCTTAAATCAGCTCTCGCAGATTCTCCGGGGCATCGAAGATCATCTCTATGTCAAAGCAGAAGATGCCCTCACGAGTTCTGCGGCGAAACATGTGCGCCATCTGCTGAACCATTATGACGCCCTCATAAAAATAAACTCGGGTGTCGTCGATTATGAAACGCGCGAGCGTGGCACCGAGATCGAACGAGACCGCCACATTGCACTCGCTGCCTGCGAGCGCGTGATGGCTACTCTCGAAGGTTGGCTGAACGATTTACCGGTCGCAAAAGAACTGCGCGTCGAGCGCCTTATCCGGTTCAGCGACGGGCATATCGGGTCGGCATCTTACGCTTCGAGCCTCGCCCGCGAGCTCGATTTCGTGCACCAGCACACTGTGCATCACTTTGCGCTGATTGCGGTTATTCTGCGCCGCGAAGGTATGACTGTGCCCGCGGAGTTTGGTATGTCGCCTTCGACGCTGCGTTTCCAGGCTGCGAATGCCGATGCTGTTTAGCTGGCGGCAGCGGCGGTTATTCTATTCGTCTTGGCTGCGCCTGCGGCACTGGGAATTCTGGCCGCCGTGGCTGTTTTATATTCCGGTGGGTTTTTATTTTATCTTTCTCGCGCTGCGTTACCGTAGCCTGACACTTTTCACCGCTGCGAATCCCGCGATTGAAGACGGCGGTGTCGTGGGCGAATCGAAGTCGGCAATTCTGCGGGGCCTGGCGGGCGCGAAAGAAAACATAGCCCGTTTCACGTTGCTCAAGACTGCCCCCCATGAACAGCGTGTCGCAACACTGTCGGATTTCATGCGGCGGAAAAAACTGCGCTTCCCGGTGGTGCTGAAACCCGACGCCGGCGAGCGCGGCAACGACGTGGCGATCATCCGCTCTGCGGCCGAGGCTGCGGCGTATCTCAGCGAACACAGAGCGCCCGTCATCGCACAGGAATATATCCCCGGCGTCGAGTTCGGCGTTTTTTATTTTCGTTTTCCGGCCGCAGCGCGCGGTGAAATTCTCGCGATTACCGATAAACGTTTCCCCGCGCTTACCGGCGACGGCAAAAGCACGCTCGCCGAGCTGATTCTGCGCGACGCCCGCGCGGTGACGATGGCGCGCTTTCACCTAAAAAAATTTGCCGCGCGCCTGAACGAGGTGATTCCCCCCGGCCGCAGCTTGGCGCTCGTCGAGCTGGGCACACACTGCAAGGGTTCGCTGTTTCTCGACGGCGGCCATCTGGTGACAGAGCAGCTGACGCAGAAGATCGATGCGATTAGCCGGCATTTCAACGGGTTTTATTTCGGGCGTTACGACATTCGCGTGCCGTCGCTCGCCGATTTTCAGCAGGGTAAAAATCTCAGAGTCGTCGAGCTCAATGGTGTGACATCCGAGGCGACGAGCATCTATGACCCGCGGCACTCCCTCTGGTTTGCCTACCGCATGCTTTTTCGGCAATGGCGCCTCGCCTTCGAGATCGGCCGGCAGAATGTCTTGCTCGGCGCAAAAGTGACACCGCTGTCGGTTCTGCTGCGCCGCCTGCGCGGGCGTTAATTTCACGTTAACGGTAAAAAATCCGATTTTTGTCGAAAGCTGTTAAATTCCTACGTCGCATTGAGTTGAGAACGGGAAAAAACCGATAAGGACATAGGAGTGTCATTGCAGCGCATTCACAAAATAACCGCCCTGGTATTTCTCTGTGCTGCTTCTGTAGTTTGGACCGCGCCCGCACCGGCGCCCGCCGCGAAGCCTGCGGCGAGACCGGCAGGTAAAAAAGTCGGCCTCAAAAAACCGGGGGCCGAATCAGACCCTGCGGCGAAAGATATGGCTTTGCCCGACGCAGAAAAAGGCGCGGATAATTACGGCCGGGTCTGGAAACGCAGCCAGCTCGATCTGCGCGTGGGGCTGCTGGGTGGTATGTTGCTGCCCATCGGGCAGGCGTCGCAGGTTCTTGATATTGGCTTTGGCGGCCGTCTCTGGGGTTCTGTCGAAACCAGCTTTATCAAGTTACCAAAATCAAGAATTTTCCAGAACACGTTACTTATTTATGAATTCAGCTTTTACAAAGTTAGCGGGACAACAGTTTTAAGTAAAATCGGCCAGGATACCAGCGCGGATTATGTCACCAATGCGGGAGCGATCGGCAAGGCATATGACGTTCAGTTTTCGCCGCGTTTTGTGATGCGGTTTATTCCTTATGTGGGTTTCGGCCTGACCAATATCACTTCAGATACAAAAACTGCCTACGGTGCGACAATACGCGCGGTCTCTGGAGACATAATCGCAAAGTATGGCTTTGCCACAGTGTATGATTTCAACCGGCGCTGGCAGGCCATTCTGACTATTGATCACTACATATATTTTGAGGAGAAAATCGGCATGTCGCTGCGCTTTAACCTGGGCGCTACGATGATGATTTTTTGAACGGGATGTTTCTTGTCGTACTCAATCGCCCTCATTCGTCTAACAGGTATGAGAAGGGGAAAATGAAAGCCATCCACAACAAGTGCGGTACACAGCTCGTATATCGCCTGCTTCTGGGGACACTTCTTGCGGTCAGCTCCGTAGCCTGTGGCAAGGTGTC
>JAFLED010000067.1 GCA_017302045.1 Spirochaetota bacterium | reverse complement strand
ACCGCTCTTGCGGCCTGCGCCAAAGGCGGCAACTCCTTGGATTCACAATCGGGCGCTGGCGGTTTGCCCGCAGCCGGAAACCCC
The DNA here is from genome assembly GCA_017302045.1 of Spirochaetota bacterium. GTDB lineage: Bacteria > Spirochaetota > Leptospiria > Turneriellales > Turneriellaceae > Turneriella. Next base: position 15,634 of record JAFLED010000067.1, on the reverse strand, counting down.
GGGTCCGGTGCCTCTCTGCCCGGCAATATCACCAATCTCTATGCAGTGCCCGGAAACTTCCAGATCAATCTGCGCTGGTCAATACCCGCGGGTGCCGGCATCGCAGGCGCACACGTGGTACGCAAGACCGGCAGCTTCCCGGCAAGTTCGTCTGACGGCACGATACTCGCCCATGCCGCAGTGAGCCAGATTACCGACACAGGTCTTTCGAATGGCACCCTGTACTATTATGCGGTCTTCAGCTATGATGCCGCCAATAAATACTCCACCGCAACGACGCTCGCCGCGATGCCCTATGCATCGGGTACGGCCTTACTCAGCAAGACGGTGACCAGCGCGCCAAATGCCAGCGAGTTTTTCACCGGCACGACGGATGCGGCTGGTAATTTCTATGCCGTCGGCTACCAATTGGGGACATCCACCTATTCTTATGCCGCAGGTGTGACGGCGTTTGGCACGAATTCAGGCGGCGGCCAGTATAACCCTGTGCTTGTAAAATATAACGCCAGCGGCGCTGCGCAATGGGCGCGCTCACTTGTCTCGGGCTTTGGCGACGCTGCCTTCTACAGCGTTGAGGCAGATACTGCCGGCAATATCTATGCCGTCGGTTATCAGTCGGGAACTTCATCTTTCAGCTATGGCTCTGGCGTAACCGCCATGGGAACAGCCGCGGCACCGAATGCGGTCATCGTAAAATACAACTCTTCGGGCACGGCACTATGGGTGCGCACGGTCACCAGCGGCAGCAGCAATTCGGTTTTCTCCGCGGTCACCGTCGATGCCGCCGGTAATATCTATGCTGCCGGCTACCAGACGGGTTTCGGAACCTACGCGTATGCGGGCGGAATAACGGTGACCGGTTCCGCTTCGGGCAGAAACGCTGTTCTTGTAAAATACAATTCTGCGGGCGCGGTACAATGGGCAAAAACCACACTGAGCGGTAGCACCGCGTCGGAATTCATCGCATTAAAGGCGACGAGCGCCGGCGTCTTTACCGCGGGCTACCAGACGGGTACCGGTGCCTATAACTATGGCGCCGGCATCAGCGGCAGCGGCGCCGCCAATGCAGATAATTCGGTTCTGGTCAAATACGACACCTCGGGTAACGCACAGTGGATGCGCTCCATCGTGAGTGTGACGGCTTCGAACAGCTCGCATTTTAACGCTGTGGTTGCCGATAACGACGGCAATATTTATTGTGTGGGCTACCAGATCGGTACGGGTGCTTATACCTACGCGGTTGGTGTCGCTGCAACGGCTTCGGCAACGGGCGCGAATTCCGTGCTGGTGAAATACAGCGCCGACGGTATCGGCCAATGGGTTCGCGCCACGCAGTCGGGCAGCGGCAGCTCGGCTTTTCTTTCGGCATGGACAGATATGGCAGGCAATATCTTTACCGTCGGCTACCAGAACGGGACTAACTATTTCAGCTACGGGGGGCTCGGTGTGTCTGGTGTCGCAACGACGACAAATCCCGTCATTGTGAAATTTAATTCATCGGGTTCGGCGCAATGGGCGCAAAGTCTTGCAGCCGGAGGTCCCGACGCAAGCTTTAACTCCGTCTCGGGGGATGCCTCGGGAAGCCTTTCTGTGGTCGGTTATCAGAATGGCACGGGTTCTTACCAGTACGGCATCGGCGTGACAATGTCGGGCAGCGTCAGCGGTAAGAATATTACACACCTTAAGTATATGCAGTAGCGGCGAAGCGCGGCTTGAGCATGGAATCTTAAGCCGGCGATAATCGCATCAAATCAGATGACAAAACATCTCGCCTGCGCGCGGTGATCCGATGCGTACCCTTGTTTGCTTGCCTGGTATCGTGTTAACAATGTCTCTCTTTGCCTGTTCGGTCTCCGAAGACGAGCGCAACAACCCGAACGACCCCAAATATAACGCCGGCGGCGACGGCCCTGATCTCGTGATTTCGGCCTTTTCACCGGCGGCTGCGTATACCAATGTATACCAATAATGTGACGTATAGCATTCCCGTCACGGTAAAGAACCAGGGGCGGTCTGCGGCGGGCGGTTTCACCGTAGCGATCGACACCGATTCTTCATCCAACACCTTGAACTATGCGCTCCGTTTTACCTCGACGTTCGCCGGCAAAACGATTGTGAGCTCGCTGGCCGCGGGGGCCTCGACGACAGTCAGCATCTCGTTTAAGCCGCTGTTCACGGCGCATGGTGTAATAGGCACCTATGTCGACACGACCGAGACCGTGTCAGAATCCAATGAAAACAATAATTACCGTATCGTCAATGTTACGATCAATTAGCGCGCTCCTGTTTTTCGCGGCCGGATTCACCTCGCTGACGGCAGAGATCGTTTTCCAAAAGCCAACCTTACGCCGCATTCTGGTTGTGGACTTCGTCAACCAGAAGCACGATGCTGCGACGAATTTTCTCATCCAAAGCATTCCCAATGCCTTTATGAAGCCGCTCGAAAAAACCCATGCGTTTGAAATTCTCGACCCGCAGAAAGGCCGCACGGTTGTAGAAGCGCTCGAGATAGCCGCCGACGAGCTCTACGATATCGAAACCGCCGTGCGCCTCGGCAAAGCCGCGAATGCCGAGATTGTCATCATCGGTAACTTCATCGTCATGCAAAACCGCATTCAGATACAGGCGCAGGCCATCGATGTCGCTTCGGGCCGCGTGCGCGTTTCGGACAGCGAGGTCGCAACGGCGGACAGTCGTATTTTTGAATCGATCAATGCGCTCACCGAACGCATGTCAGAAAAAATAAGGGCAGACGTTGTGCCGGTAGCGGTGCCCGTGCCGAAACCGCAAGCCGTGCGCAGCCGCCGCGATTACGGTACTATGGTTGGGCTCACCCTCGTTGCCCCGGGCGCCGGACACCTCTATGCCAATGAATGGCGCGGCGGCATATATGCCTCGGTCGCCGCGATTTCGGCCGTCGGTTTTCTCTTCGGGCATTTTTTTTACACGTCGAACTACAACGCGTACCAAAGCGCCGTCGCCGATTTTGATACTTTTTATAACAAAGCGCAGGACTGGAAAAAAGTCCGCGGCTATTCTTCTTATGTGTTTTTGGCCACGTACATCATTGCGCTCGTGGATATACTCATCACCGGCCCCAATCTGAAGAAAGCGTTTGTCTCCCCCTTCGCGCGGCAGAATACAGAGCGCTGGCAGATTATCGTTGCGGGACCTTCGCCGCAGCCAGATCTCAAAGAGCACGGTCACGAACAGAGCGCCGCCCTTCGGTTGCTGCGGTACTTTTAGCTGCGGCTATTTGTGCCCTTCGATGAGACGCACCAGCACTGCGGAAATAAAATAAAGCCCCATCATCGGCAGCATGAGCGTCAGCATCGCAAAGACATCGGGTGGCATGACCACAATCGAAAACAGGCAGAGGACAACGATCGCATGCCGCCAGTAGCGAAAGAACAAGCTGCTCGAAATCACGCCGATCGAGCCTAACAAAACCGAAACAATCGGTAACTGAAAGCTAAGGCCGAAGGCAAGATGAAAGCCTGTGAAGAACGAGAGGTAATCCGCAATTGTGAGATTGATCTCGGGGCGAACGCTTTCGGTCGCCGATAGCACAATCGGCGGCGGCAGCCACTGGAACACGAGAAAATCTGCCACGGTGCCCCAGGTGACAAGCCGTGCGAAGAGCACACCACACCAGAACAGCGCGACCGACGAAATCAGAATAATGCTGCCCCAGCGGCGAATGGCCGCCGAGAGCGCCGGGGTGATAAAGCGCCAGATTTCGAATAGGATAAACGGAAACGCGAGAATGAACCCGGCCAGCAACAGGATCTTAAACTCCACGGCAAAATTGTCGCCGAGGCGCGTCGTCATGATCGTGACCTTGGGCATGTCGGGCAGTTTCGACTTACGGATGAGGTCGGCGACCGGACCCATGATAAATGTCCAGACGAGGTTGTAAAAGAAGTAACTAGCAGTTGAGAAAGCGATGATCCACAGCACCGCGCGCATGAGGCGTTTTCGGAGTTCGCCCAGGTGCGCGCTCATCGGCATGTAGCCCTGGTCCTGGCGGATTTTTTTCAGACTATCATTTGCAGCCTTAGCTGCGGGATCTTCGAATTCCTGATCTAAGGGCATACGCTTATGGCAGGTTCTTCTTGGTATCGAGGTACTGCACGGCGATGCTGCGGATGACCTCTTCGGCGGGCTCTATGCTCTTAATCTGCGCCACACCGTGGCCCGCAGACCAGACTTCTTTCCACGATTTCGCCTCAACCGAAAGGCCTGTTTCTGGCTTGAAATCGGGATCGAGTTTATCAAGCGAACGCTTCAGCCAGTTGGCGGGAATTCCCGAAATTTTCGGCGAATAGATGATTTCTTCGGGAGCCGAATCGATCAGCATCTGTTTGTATTCGTCGTAAGCCTGCGCCTCGGGAGTCGCAATGAGTCTTGTACCGAGATAAACGGCGTCGGCGCCGAGGGCAAGGGCGGCCGCCATCTGCCTGCCAGTCGAAATCGCGCCCGCGGCGACGACGGGTATCTGGGGTATCTCCGCCTTGAGATATGGTATGAGCGCGAAAGGGCTGATGGCACCGGCATGGCCCCCTGCCCCCTGCGCCACCGCAATCAGCGCATCGGCACCCGACTTCGCGACGATGTTCGCGTGTTTGAGCGTCGTCACATCGCAAAACACCTTCGCCCCGACGGATTTTGCCTCTTTGACAATGGTGCGCGGACTGCCCAGCGAGGTGATGAGCAGTTCGACCTTGAACTCGAGGCAGATCTCGAATTGTTTCATCCAGTTGGGGTTATGTTCTTTATGTAAAATCAGGTTGATGCCGATCGGTTTCTGCGTGCGGCTGCGGATTTCTTCGAGACCTTTTCTGAGCTCGTCGGTGGTACGGTAATTCAGCGCCGGCATGCTGCCGATACCGCCCGCATTCGAAACCGCACACACGAGATCGGGGTATGAGACCAGAAACATCGGCGCGCCGATGATCGGCAGGTCGATGCCCAGCATGCGCGTTATGGCGGTCTCGATCTTCATGAGAGAGACTTCTATGGGGAGACACGCTGTAAACGCAAAGGCTTACCCCAAAGAGTTAATAAAATTACGCAGGTAGCCGAGGTTACGCCGCTTTTGCGCCGACAGCAGCACGATTTCGAAAAACGGTTTGGTGACTTTGTATTTCGCCGCCAGCTTCGCCGTCTCAGACTGGTTCAGTTGATCAGACTTATTGAGGCAAAGAATGATGGGTACGTGCCGCTCGCCTGCGATGCGTGCGATTTCTTTTTCTTCGTCTTCGGGCTCGCGCCGCGAATCCATCATTAACAGCAGCGCCTTGATCGGCCGCGGCGATTTCAGGTAGGCGGCGAGCATACCGGTAAAGCGGGCGCGAAAGACCTGCGAGCTCTTCGCATAACCGTAACCGGGAAAATCCGCCAGCGTCAGCCCCCTGCCGCCAAGCCCATAGAGATGTATCAGCCGCGTGCTGCCGGGACGCGAAGAAATTTGCGGCATCGTCGCCGAATTTAGCAGACTTTTGAGCAGCGACGATTTGCCGCTGTTCGAGCGGCCGATGCAGGCGATCTCGGCCGATGTCTCTGGCAGTGCCTTAACGTCGTTGAATTTGCCGAGATATTCGGCAACGAGGCGTTCGCCGTCGGGAAAAACGTCTTTACCTGAAATCATGAGGGTTTGGGAAAGCGACCCGTCTTTTTATACTTTATATAATCCGCGAGAATCTGCGCATGATCGAAGGCGAGTTCTTTCGGCAGAGCAGTCAGTTTGAATACGGCTAGATTTTTAGCGTCATCGGCTGCTGTCGGATTTCCCTTTGCGGTGGCGGTAAAAACCGTAGATACCGTATGGCGCCGGGGATCGCGCGCGGGGTTCGAATACGTGTAGAGCATTTCTTTCAGCGTCACCTTGAGGCTCGTCTCTTCTTCGGCTTCGCGCCGCGCGGCGTCTTCGAGCGATTCGCCATAGTCGACAAAACCGCCGGGAATAGCCCAGCCATACGGCGCGTTGCGGCGCTCGATGAGGATAATCCCTCCCTTGACTTCAATGATGATATCGACTGTAGGTACCGGGTTGCGGTATTCTTTTTCGGATTTCTTTTTTGGGAACAAAGCCTTCAGCATCGTGCGTCAGACTTCGCCCTGCCCCGTCGGCGTCGATGTTGTTATACGCTGGTGGCGTGCTGAGCCAGGCGCACCCAGACTCTAAACTTTCCCTTCTGGTCTTCATGCCACTCGACGCCCGCATTGCGCAGTTTCAGTTTAAGACGGTATTTTTCTAAATCGAGTAATTTGCGATCCTGTTCTGCGGCGTGGGTCTTATTTTCGTCTGATCGCTTCACATACGAATATCGGGTTGCGGATACCGTGAAATTGAAATTCCCGGCAAGCATTATGTCGCATCGCTGCGCGTTGCGCGCGCAAACTCACTTGACGTATCAGTCGATTCTCTGCCTGAACGCATAACATGAAATATATTTTCGCCTTTTTCGGTAGCCTCATTGCGCTACTGGCCGCACCCGAAGGCGAAGCGCTCAAGGCATACCTCCAGCATAAGACATTTGTCGATGCTCCCGCTGGTAACTACCACGAATTAAAATTTGAGGGCGATAAGATCGAGACGCAGACATTCGGCCCGGGTGGTGTGCCCTGCTCGGCCCGCTTTTCCGTCAGCGGCAAAGTCCTGCGGGTGAAAAATCCGGGGTCTGTTTCAGGTGATGGCTGCGCGCTACACACCGACAAATGCACCTTTCTCGAAACTCCCGATTCACCACTCTCGGTCGAAGCGTTACAATGTGAAAATTCACTGTTTTTCAATATGGATAAACCGGCTCCTTTGGGTAAAGAGATACGCCTCGACGGTGCCGCGGCAATCACGCTGAAACCGGGGCCAAACGAACTCACGACCGCCGCGGTGTTTCGTAAAAAGCCGGCAAAGAGCGGTGCGGCAATCCAATGCACATATTATAATGCGGAGATGAATGGTAATCCGAAAACGGGATTACCGCCGGGCTTTACCGTCTACGCGCGCACGAAAGACAAGGTAAAGGTCGATAAGTGGGAGAACTACTGGTATTATGTTTTCTCACCGAGTTACGATACACAGACGTGCAACAGTCAGTTTGGCTGGGTTTTCGGGGAGTTTGTGCGACCCCGGAGAAAATAACATGGAACTAACGGGTGTTTTATTTATCCTGACGCTCATTTCCGGTCCCGGCGCGGTCATTTTTTTACTGATCTATAATATTAGGAAAAAATTGCTCAATGCGTATGATGTCTTGTCGTTGCTTTTGCCCTTTGTATGCTGGGTATTCACCAGTATTTTTGTCATCGCTGGCAGTCACTTCAAAGTCCAGACATTGGCAAATGCGGTATTTGAACCGCTCTCGATCGGAATTTTTATAACGATGGCTTTCGGCGCCAGTACGCTCTTACGTCAAAAATTTCCGGGCAAAAAAGTCTCGGCGATTTTTTTGATGCTGTCTTGCCTGGTTGCCATCGGCGTGGCATTTGCGGTGCCTACGATTCGCGAATGAAGAAGGAAGCTCTGAAAAAAACCAAAACCTGAGCGAAAATGCCATCTTTTTCGCGGATTAACTCGTGCGCGCCTGCTGCACACACGATTTTTTTCATGGCTGCCTAAGCGAATTTTTCGAGCGAAGCTCCGCGGCGAAAGAAACGGTTGATTTTCTCTGACACCTGCGGATCTTCTGTGAGTACTCCTGCGTGGTGATGTTTAACGCGTGCATCGATGATTAGCGGGCCCTTGCAACCCCAATGCTTGAACTCGGTGAAACTGTCGACGCCGTAGATGTCGCGTGCGGGGTCTGAGCGCGTGAATGTCACCCAGAGAAAGTTATCGATCGTTTTTGCGGTGAATTCGGCGTCGTCGACAACAACGACGAGTGCGATACCAGAATCTGCCAGCGCACGCGAAGACGAAGCAATCTGCCGCATTTCAAATTCCGCTCCCTTATAGTCGCGGAAGGCACTCGTGCGCACCGCAAGCACTCCGGGCATTGCAAGCCGCGCATCGCGGAAGTTGTAACGCGAGACACCCTTTTCGGGAAGTTCGGTGGCAAGCTCACGGCGCTTTTCGCCGTATGCTGCGACGACGAGTTTTGAACCTTCGTGAATCTGTGTGCCTGAATAGTCAAGAGAATCCATCGTCGTGCGCGTCTGAAAATGCAGGTCGCGCGTAAAATCGACCCGTTCGAGAATATATTTCAGAAAATCCGGTACCTTGTGCACCGACACACCCTGCCCCTTTTCCGCCGCGGTGATAAAAAGATATTTTGCGAGCGACATCTGGTTGAAGCCGAGCACCGCATTCGCCTGCGTCAGAATTTCACGCGGCTTTTTCTCGGCATACGGCAGATATCGTTCAGAACCCAGCGCCAACAGCAGCGGATGCACCCCGGCGGCGTCGACTGCATGCACCGCTTCGATTCCCGGAATCTCCGTGGGTACAAGGTCATGCGTCAGTTCATGGATCAGGCGACCGAATTCGGAGTCTTCTTGCGGCGGCCGGCCGACGACGGTAAAGGGCCAGATCGCGCGTTTTTTTCGCGCCAGAATGCGCTTCACACGCAGTACAGGGAAATCGTGTTTCAGGCTGTAATAACCGAGGTGGTCGCCGAATGGTCCCTCGGGTAAAGTCTCCGCGCCCGTCACCTCGCCGTGAATGAGGAAATCCACCTGCGGTGAAAACAGGAAACCAAAATTATTCGTATAACGAAACGATTTTTTATTGAGCATCGAAGCGAATAAGAGTTCGCTGATATTCTCGGGCAACGGCATGACGGCCGCGAGCATCAGCGCCGGTGGCCCGCCCACCAGTACGCTAACCTTCAGGGATTCGCCACGGCGCATTGCGGCGGTGTGGTGAATGCCGATGCCGCGGTGAATCTGGTAATGCATACCCATGGTCTTGCCGTTCTGGTATTCGTTGCCGTCGGTTTGCACGCGGTACATACCGAGGTTCGACTGCATGATACCCGGCTTGTCGGGGTGCTCGGTATAGACCAAAGGCAAAGTGATGAAATTACCGCCGTCTTTCGGCCATGATTTTATCACGGGAATCTGCGCCAGCGGGGTTTCGAAAAAGCCGGGCGTCAGAAAAAGTTTGCGCGGCAAAGCGTGTACTCCCACGCGCAACGCGTTCAGCGCGACGCGCGGATGCAATGCCGCTTTCGGATTTATACGCAGACGAAAAACGTCTTTGATCTGGCTCAAAGCATCCCGGAAGAGAAACTGGGTGCGTTCGGCTGTTCCGAAAAGATTCGAAACCGCGGGGAAAGCCGCGCCCCTGATATTCTCAAAAAAAAGTGCCGGCCCACCCTGCGCATGAATGCGCCGGTGCACTGCGGCCATCTCAAGATCGCTGCTGATTTCTTCGCCGATGCGGACAAGTTTGCCCGCTTTTTCAAGGTCGATGACTGCGTCTGCGAGGGTCGAATAACCCATTACCGGCCCATGACGATGAGCATATCCTGAATTGCGGCGGTGAGGCCAGTCACCAGGCTGCGCGCAATGATCGCATGCCCGATATTCAGTTCGGTTATCGCTTCGATGCCGCAGATCGCACCGGTATTAAAATAGTTCAGACCGTGTCCGGCATGCACCTCGAGACCCAGGCTGGCCGCCAGTGTCGCGGCGTTTTTCAGGCGTGTCAGTTCGGCGCGGCGTTCGACGAGATTTGTGAAGGCACGCGCATATGCACCGGTGTGAAATTCGATACCGCGCGCTTTCACCTCGGCGGCGAGTTTCACCATACCGGCATCGGGTTCGATGAAGAGATAGACTTCGGTACCGGCCGCATGCAGTCTTTCGACAAAAGAGGCGATCTCGTTCTTTTTATGCGCCACGTCGAGGCCACCCTCGGTTGTTATTTCTTCGCGGCGTTCGGGTACAATACACGCGGTCGCGGGTTTCGCCTCAAGCGCGATCCGTAAAATCTCTTCTGAGAGAGCCATTTCAAAGTTGATGGGAATCTTGAGATTCTTTCTGAGGTCGAAGACGTCGGCATCGCGTATATGCCTGCGGTCTTCACGCAAATGGATTGTGATAAGATCGGCGCCCGCATTTTGCGCAACGAGGGCGAGCTCAATCAGCGCGGGGTCGTTTTCGCCGCGTGCGTTGCGCAAAGTTGCGACATGGTCGATATTGACTCCGAGACTGATCTTTTTTTGCATTAGTTTCCTTCGCCGGGCGCCGGGGTAGCCGGGGCAGTTTTCTTCACGTAATCGGGTTTAACGGTAAAACGAACATTGACTTTATCGGGTGTCACGGCGACAATCTGCACCTTCTTATTGCCCGATAACAGGCGTGCTTTCACGGGCATGCCCGACTCGTTGGCATACGGCAGAATATTGCCGGTGCGCGCATTATAACGTGTGTCTTCGGCGTTGATAAAAACATAAATCTCAGAGCTCTTGAGTTTTTTAATCGCCGCACCCTCGCCCTGCACCAGAACCTGTACCGTCGTATCAGACAAGGCGGCATCGAGCGCCGCGTCGAGATTCTGAATTTTGAGCGGTATCTGATCGAATTGCTGCTCTTCGCTGAAGGTTTTAGGCACGAGGTCTATCCGCACATTGACGTTGCGCACCTTATCGGTTGAAATCTGATCGGCGATACGCAGATTCACTTTGCGCGAAAAACCGCGCGTGATACCTTCGACGTCGACAGGTTCGGTGTCGATCGCACCAAGGCTTGCCACCAGCGCTTCGGGGCCATCGATTTCAATTTCGTTCGGCGTCGCTACAGCCTTTTGAACCTTCCACGCGCCGTCGGGGTTACCGCTCGTCACAACGTGCACGGGAACTTTTTTCGCTGCGCCTTTTTCGAGTGCGACAGTCAGCGTCTCGGGTTTTTGCGCAATCTCGACGCGTTCCGGAAGCTGACGCGCATCGAAGATGACAGGATACTTCGCCTCGCCGCTCTGCGCGTTAGAGAGGTTGACCTCGGCTTTCATTCCCGCCGTTGAAAATTTTAAGAACTCGTCGCGGCCGCGGATCGCCACTTTGACGAACCGTGTCTGCCCCTGTTTCAAAAACAGGTTCACGGGCTTTTTAATATATTCGATCGGAATGTTCAGCGTCGTCTGCGAGACGCGGGCAAATTCGACATAAAACCACAAACCGGTGCCGATACCGAAACAGACGAGTTTAGCAATATAATCTTCGATGAAGATATAACGCAGTACGCGCCAGATCATGCGGATCTCCACTCTTCGACGAGATTATTCTGGTTAAAAGCGATGAGCAGCTTTCTGAGGCGTGCCTGATCGACATTTTCTTTCATTTCGCCGAGAAATGCGAGCGAGACCTTGCCATTCGTTTCAGAAACCACCAGCACAAATGCATCCGAATCTTCTGAGATGCCCAGCGCCGCGCGGTGGCGCGCACCATACGAGCGTTTCACTTCGGAGGATGTACTCATCGGCAGATAACACGCCGCCGCGGTGACGTTCTGGCCCTCGATAACCACAGCACCGTCGTGCAGCGGATTCTTGCCGTAAAAGATCGAAACGAGAAATTCGCGCGAGACGCGTCCCGAAATCTGTACGCCCGATTCGCTGTATTGTTTGAGACCGACTTTATTGACAATCGCCATGATGGCGCCGCATTTCGCGTCGCTCATCTGTTTGATCGCCGTGGCAATCTCGTCGACCGGTACCTGCTGTACCTGAATCAGCGTGCGGTACCAGCGCGCCTGGCCGATCTGGTAGAACAACCGACGCAGTTCGGGCTGTAATACGACCAGAATCGCAATGACAAAGTATGCCGAGATCGAATCGAACAGCCAGCTTAAGGTTTCAAGCTGGCCGCGGTGGCTCAGAAACGTCAGCGCGAGAAAAAGCGCCACACCGCCCAAAATCGGCACTGCACGCGATTGCCGCACGAGGCGATAACCGTAATAGACGACCAGCGTTACCAGAACGATGTCTAAGATATCGCGCGGACTAAAGTTCATGTTCGCGAATGGCTGCGAGAATTTTCAGGCAATCCGCCATTTCCTTCACGTCGTGAACGCGCAAAATGTCGCACCCTCGTAAAGTTAAATATGACTGCGCGGCGAGTGTGCCCATCAGGCGATCGGCCGGGTCATTCTGCGCCAAAATTTTACCGATAAAGGATTTTCTCGATACGCCGGCAAGTACCCGGTAACCATGGCCCTGTAGGCGCCGGTGCGCAGCTATCAGGCGCAGGTTGTGCTCCACGGTTTTGCCAAAACCGATGCCGGTATCCCAGATAATGCGCTCCGCCTGTACACCAGCCGTTAAGAGCTGACTGCTTTTTGTTATAAGGTAGGATTCCACTTCGCCCACAACATCGGCGTATTGCGGTGCGGCCTGCATATTCTGCGGCGAACCCTGCGTATGCATCAGCACATAACCGACACCGCTCGCGGCGATGAGTGCATAGACCGCCTCGGAACCGCCGCTCACGTCATTGATAAAACCGACACCGGCTTCTGCCACCTGATGCATGACCTTGATATCGCGGGTGTCGACCGAGATTTGCGCCATGACCGCTTCACCCAAAACGCGGCGGCAGTTTTGCAAAAAGGTAATCAGCACTTTAAGCTGTGCTTCTGCGCTGATATCGAGCGCGCCGGGCCGGGTGCTCTCCGCACCGACATCGACGACAGCGGCGCCGTCTTCGAACATCTTTGCCGCGCGGCGCACGGCTTCGTCGGCACAGGCGCGCGAACCGGCATAGAAAGAATCGGGGGTGAGATTGATCACCCCCCAGAGTTCGGGAATTTTAAACAATCAGAAGGCGAAGTTCAGCTCGCCGAAGTACTGGAACTCGCGGCCGAGAAAATCGCGGTTAGCAGAGACCGCCATCTGGAAAGTCTTGCCGATATTTACCCCAAGACCGATCGCCGGCTTAGAACCGTTGAGCCCCAGCATTGCATACATATATTTGTTGAAACCGTAGGCCATCCCCATGTTGAGTTTTACGCCGTCGCCGGCAGGTTTATCGAGATTGGCCGTAAAACCGATGATGAGCTTAAAATTCGAATTGGGCGGCGGCGCCTGAATCTGCATCGAGAAGCTAAACAATGTATCGAGCTTACCCATCTCTTTAAAACCTGCACCGGTGCGACTCTGTATTGCCGCAAGGTTCTTGATATCGGCCGCAACCGACAGGAGCGGCGGCAAAACCGCCAACTGTGCGCCCAGATTCACACCCGCACCATTGACCGCACCACCCGCGAGATCTTCGCGCACTCCGAAACCGCTGATCCCTAGGCGTAAAGGACCCGCGCCCCAGCCATAACCGACATAGGCGACATGCGACAGATAGGAGTTACTGCCTGTAGCTGTGCCGCTTGCATCGTAGGTTGAAATGCTGCCGATGCGGCTGCCACCGTAACCGACTCCGATGCCGCCATTACCGATTGTCATACCGGCCGCGCCAAAATACATCAGGCGGCCATTCGAGAGATAACTCGCCGACGCGTTCAGCTGGGTCTGCATGCCGCGCTCGGTAATCTCGACAGTCTTCGACTCTTTGCTGCCAGCAGCGTTTTGATCGTCGAGCAGTTTGTTGAATTCTTCGTCGTCGCCCGCGGGTTTGTCGGCGCCTTTAGGTGCCTCGACAGTCTGCGTGGTGCGTTTTTCAGTGTAAATCTGCGCGAGGCCCGCGGGGTTCCAATAGACGGCCGAGGGGTCAGAGACAACAACGCCATAACCGTTACCGAGGCCCGCGCTTTTGGCGCCGAAACCATTCTGTAAAAACTCTGCGGATGAGGTGACTGCAAATGCCGGTAGCGCGAAAAAAGCGGCGAGAATAAGAACGAGAAGTGATTTCATGGCTTGCCTCATTATTGTACCACCAGCTTAAACATCGCATCGGCGCCTTCTACGCCGGTCGATTTACTCACAATGACTTTCACATAATAAACGCCTGGCACAACCTTGCTGCCCGCACTGTCGATGCCTGCCCAGGTAATTTTGCCGTTATTAGGCGCGACAGTGCCTGGTGTTACGGAAGCATGGTATACCTCGCTCAGGTTATAATCCAAAACAACGAGCTCGTTCGTGTCTGTTGCTGTGTAGGCTGCGCCGCTCGTCTTCTCAATCGTGAGCACACCCGCCGTCGGGTTATACGGGTTCGGGTAAGCCTTGAAAGGCGCCGAATCATCGGGCGGCAAGTTACTGCAAGCCGCGAATGCAGCTGCGGCAAAAAAAACAACGATTCGGATGGATTTCATAAAACTCCTTTAATTAACGAATGAGACTTTTGGCCGCACCTTTTTGCACTTCTTTTGCGACCGAGGTGATCGATTCTTCGAGAAATTCGAGAACGTATTTGAGCCCCTTATCGTCCATCGGCTGAAACGCGTCGAGACGGCGGTGCTCCTGATTGCGGCTGAAGGCGCTGTTGATCTGCGTAATATACTGCTGCGGGGTCATGTTGATAATATCAACCTCTGTCTTGAGCTCACGGTAAAGTTTTTCAAACCGGTGTATCTGCGCGACACTGATTGTGCCGTGAAAATGATTCAAAAATGCCTCAGAGACCGGCTTGCCGCCCGCAATCAAAAGCGGCTCCTTCGCGTCGTAAATCAGCTTATCTGACATGCTGCTCCCCACTCCGTATGGTTTTGCCAACGCCGTCAACCGATTTCGGCGCGCGTTTGCTACACTTGAGTATCGGCACTGGCTTTTACAATCTTGCGCCCAATTCGGCACCTTCGGCGATCGCGCGCTTGGCATCGAGCTCGCCCGCCTCTTTCGCACCGCCAATAATATGAGGGCGGATGCCCTTCGCCACGAGACCGGCTTCGAGCTCGCGCAGCGGCTCTTGCCCCGCGCAGACCACGATCGTATCGACGGGCAAGACCTTGACCTCGCCCTTGAGGCCATAGTGCAGGCCCGCATCGTCGACCTTTTCATAGGTGACATTCGAGAGCTGCTCGACGCCCCGCTCTTCGAGAGTGATCTTGTGCACCCAGCCGGTGGTCTTGCCGAGCGTGCCGCCGAACTTACCCTTGCTGCGCTTAAACATAGTAATATGGCGTGGCGATTTCACATGCTCGGGGGATTTCTCCCGCAACCCGGCGCGCGTACCCACCTGCAGATCAAAACCCCACTCTTTGGCAAATTCTTCGGGTTTCTGCCAGGTGTCATGCCCGGGGTCGGTCAGGTAGAGCGCCGTATCGTACCCGATACCGCCGCCGCCGATGATCGCGACATTTTTGCCCACAGGTTTTTTGTCTTTGAGTACGTCGAGATAAGTCATCACCTTCGTACTTTCGGCGCCAGGTATGTTGAGTTTCCGCGGTACGATGCCAGTTGCGAGAATCACCTCGTCATACTTGCCATCGGCAAGCTCTTCGGCCGAAACTTTTTTGCCCAGGCGTACATCCACCTTGTGCTCTTTCAGCATGTTGCCGAAATAACGCATGGTTTCATCGAATTCGCGCTTCGATGGAATCTCACGCGCAATGTTGAGCTGGCCGCCGACCTTGTTGTTGGCATCGAAGAGTGTGACGTGATGCCCGCGCTCGGCGAGCACGGTCGAGGCAGAAAGCCCCGCGGGCCCCGCGCCGACCACCGCAATTTTCTTGGGCTGTGTGGTTTTGTTGTAGTTGAGATTGGTCTCATTGCACGCACGCGGGTTCACAAGGCAACTTGTGA
>JAFLED010000066.1 GCA_017302045.1 Spirochaetota bacterium | reverse complement strand
GTAATTTAGGTTTGGATATCTTCTTGATGGTCGCGATGATCTCGTAGCTGCGGTTTTTGCCGTCTTCTTGCGCGGGAATATCTTTCTTGAGTTTAAATTCTTCGCCGGCCTTGCCTTTTTTATCGATGATTTGTTGTTCGAGCTCGCGGCTGAGTGTACCCGAACCGAGGTCGAAGACAAAGTCTTTGTTGACTTCGCCCGAGGGCGCGTCGTCGATCCAGATTTCAAAATCGACGGTCAGTTTATCGCTGCGCTCGGCCTGCGCGCCTTCGCTGTCCTCAAAGGTCGCAAAACGCAAAAGCCTGTCTTTGATTTCGGCGTCGACATCGCTTTCTTCGATCGCGGGAATATTGCGCGTCAGTTGCGCGCTTTTCAGTTTGCCTATTTTGACGAACGGGAAAAGATCGAGTTTCACAGCGAACGACATCTTATCGCCTTTCTCTTGTACGTCTTCGATGCGCACGAGGCGAAACACGCGTTCTTCAATCTTTTTTTCGACGTCGGTGAGATGGTTGTCGACGAGAGCAAACAGCGTCTCCAGGCGGATATCCGACGCGTATTTCTGGCGTATCAGGTGCGCAGGCGCTTTGCCTTTGCGGAAGCCCTTGATCTCGACTTGTGCCGAAACTTTTTTGACGGCTTTTTCTTCGGCGGGCTTGATTTCTTCGGGGTTTACGGTAATATCAGCTTTAACGCGCGTCTCTGACTCGCGGCTGACGGAAATAGATGGCATGCCGGCAAAAACCGGATTTTAGACACCCCGTCAACGGCTGTGACACTTGCTGTCGGTGGCCTTTTCATTGACGCTGCCATCGCCGCGCGACTTGTAACAGCGTGGCCTTTTCGATGTTGCCAGATACTTTAATCGGTAATTCTGATCGCAAGCGTATCTTAAGCTAAAATGCGCATCTTCAGACGTATCATTACGGCGCCGCTTGTATTTATCGCTGCGGTTATTATTCTCCTCGAAGACTGGTTGTGGGATGACCTGCAGCGCCTTGCGGCATGGTTCGGGCGTCTGCCGGTATTCAAACAGGTCGAAGCACTGATTCTGCGCCTGCCCCCCGCGGCAGCGCTGGGGCTGTTTGCGGTGCCGTCTTTGGTGCTGATTCCTGTAAAGCTGCTGGCACTCTGGTTTATTTCGAGCGGGCATGCGCTTTGGGGTGTGGTGACAATTGTCGCCGCAAAAATTGCCGGCACCGCGCTCGTCGCGCGGCTCTTCACGCTGACGAAACCCAAGTTGCTGACATTCCGCTGGTTTGCCTGGCTCTACGAACGCATCTCTGCTTTTCGCGCGCGCGTCTATGAAACGATACGGGCCTCCGCGGTTTACCGGGCGACGCACGATTTCGCGACACAGCTGCGTGTTCGTTTCAGGGCCTGGCGCGAGCGCAGCCGCGGTAACTGGCTGCGCCGCTTTCACGCCGCGCGCCGCCTTTTCCGCAGCCGCTGAAAAAAAAGCGGAAACGGCGGGTGTCTTAACTTATCCGCAGTTACCATTGACTCGCCGAAGGCGTATGATGCCCGGGGCCGTGCGTACCATATTCATTTCTGTAACTGCGTTTCTTTTTACCGCAGCCTGCGCCTCGACGAAACCAATGCCCACGGTACCGACGGTGGATCTACCGCGTTTTATGGGCAAATGGTACGTGATTGCGAATATCCCGACGTTTATCGAGAAAGGTGCTCATAATGCGATTGAGGAGTATACCCTGACGCCCGAAGGTGAGATCGACACGGTCTTCACCTTTCGTGCCGATTCCTTCGAAGGTAAAGAGAAACGTTACAACCCGCGCGGTTTCATTTTCAATAAGGCGACGAATGCCGAATGGCGTATGCAGTTTCTCTGGCCGTTCAAAAGCGAGTTTCTCATCAGTTATCTCGACGAAAAATATTCGCAGACGGTAATTGCGCGCACCCACCGCGACTATGTCTGGATTATGGCGCGCCAGCCGGTAATCGCCGAAGCCGACTACGCGAAAATTATCGCGTTTCTGCGGGAACAAGGCTACGACATTTCGCGTATCCAGAAAGTGCCGCAGCGCTGGTAGACTTTTCGCTTTTACATCAGCTCGTAGAGCCAGTGTTCGAGGCGAAACCGCACTTTGCCGAATTCCGGGGTTTCACGAAAGACCATCCGCACTTCGGGATTGCTCTGGTGCGCGCCGGGCACTAACGCTACCTCGTTATCGTCGCTGTGTTCGACGAGTATGCGCAGATGTTTATCCCAGCCGGTTTTTTTCATCCAGTCTTCGACGGCTGCAGAAAGTGCCGTCGCGGCATTTGCGTCTTCGCCTTTAATGCGTATCAGGCCTACCAGTTTTGAGAGGTCGATGGTGTTTTGCCGGGGTATTGCAAGTGTGGCTTCCATAATACGATAGATGACGCGCAGCGCTTAAAATTGTTTTATTTTTTTTAAATTTTTTCGGGTTTCAGGCCAATCTCGCTTTACGCCCCAAAAAGCCTACGCAGCGGGCTCTAGCATGCTGATGACCGCTGAAGAAGAAGCGCAGGCCGTGATTCGCCCCGACGGTACTTTTTTCGCCGCCGGAGTTCCCGCGTTGGTGTCTGCCGTTGTACAAAAAACCTGGGCTGTGCCGTTCATGGCGGCGCGCCGCATCTTCGGCGCTGAGGCCGAGACGGCGCTCGAGCCCGGCGCGCGGTTTCTCGGCAAATGGGCGGGTAAACTGGGGAAATCCGCCTTTGCTGTCAGCCGTGAGTCTGGCGCCCATGCTCTCGAAGAGACTCTTGTCGCCACCCGCATCGCCGAGAATCTGACCGGCATCTTTGGGCGCGATTATTATGTTAATGAAAACAAAGTCGTGCGGCGCATTCACACCTGTCCCTTTCGGGAAGAACCGGGCGCGAGAATTCTCTGCCATCTGGGTGAAGCCGCGGGTCAAGAGCTCTTCGAAGAGCTGGTACCCGGTACAAAACACAAAGTGCATGTGACGATGGCGCGCGGGCATGCCTTCTGCGAATATAGTTATGAGCTCTGAAAATATTTTCCTCCGGTTTTTCCGGGTACTCGTTTCGGGAATACGCGCAAAGCTCGCTTTGTTCACCGGTACGCTTATTACCATTACCATTCTGATACTCAGTATCACAACGGTAAGACAGCAGACCGCGATTCTCACCGAAAGTTATGAAAAGCAGGCGGCGATTTCGAAAAAATATATTTCACTGCTCTCCGTAGAACTCAACAACATTGCCCGTAACCTCATTCAGATTGAAGAGTTCCGCAAGCAGCTGACCGAACAGCAGCAGGCGCTCAAGGTATACCAGACCGCCAAAACGGTCACGGAAGATAAAAAACTTAACCTCGGGCTCTTCAAAACAAACCTTTTCGGTGCAATGGGCACCAAAACAACCCATTATGTTGTCGATACTTATTATTCGCGCTACCTGAATACGGCGGAGCTCTTGTTGCTGGAAAACAAAGTGCGCCAGCAGATCGGCCGCGATATCGGGACTCCGCTTTCAGGGTATGACTGGGCTGTTTTGCAGAACCTTGCCCGTAAGATTATCGGCGTCGAAGACCAGAAGAAACTTATCAAGTTCCGCAGCGAACTCGACGCCAAGATCGCGGCGCTGCTGATTCCTTCGCGCAAAAAGATCATCGAAGATACCGGTCTCGAGCAAAAGCTGTTTCGTATACAAACCTTTCCGGTGACCGATCTCTCCGCGACCGATAAAATCGAATCATCGTTCGACACGAACCTGCTCAGTAAAGAGAGCCCGATGGCGGCGCTGGGCGATAACGCCGTTCTCGATACAAGCCTGCGCAAAATTTTTCCGTTGCTGACAGAAGCGCCGCACCGCGACATGACCGCCGAAGCCACGGGCGTCGAGTGGAATGGTCTCACGATCCAGGCGCTTTATTCGCCGCTTTTCCAGAGGCCGAATTCGACCGAGTGGGCCCAGACCATGATCGCCGAGAAAGAGAAACTCGCGAAACAGAAGGCCTTCCATGAAAAAGACGCGCAGATCGCCGCCGAGCTCGCGGCGCTGTATCCGAAAATCAAGGCGCGGCTCAAGAAATTACGCGATAACAAACCGCCGATACCACCGACCTTCGACCGCGAGTTTGTCGGTTATTACAAAAGTTACAATAAGCTGATCCAGGACCGCGAAAAGGCGCTCGAGTTCCTGCCGGGCAAAAACCCGAAAGATCCGATTACCGATCACGGGCTCGAGTCGCTGCGCGCGTTGCGCGAAGCCGCCTGGGAAGACTCGATCATGCTGCGCTATGAAACCGACGACCACGAGCTCAGCAAGTATTTCGCGCAACCCAAAGAGCGTGAGTTGGTTCGCAAGCGCTGGCAGCTGCTGCGCAAGTGGGTGAGCGATGCGCAGTCTGAAACTGCGCCGCCTTACCTGAAGTTTCTCTATACCAACGGCCAGATCGCCAAATCGCGCAGCGAAGCCGAAGAGCTGCTCTGGGAACTCGATTCCAAACCGCTCTTCAAAGGGGGAGATCCCTCTTTTGCGGTGCTTATTCTGCAGGATAACATGACGGGCATCATGCGCACCCTGGTCGATCACACCGAAGGGGTGAAGCTCGTCAAATCGAACCGCAATAAGATATTGCTGTCTGCGATACTCATCGGGTTGGGCGCGATTTTTCTGGCGATCTATATCTCGGGTCTCGTTGTACAAAAGATCAAGCGCATTATCAAGAGCGCAGAAGAGGTCGGCTCGGGCAATCTTGTCGTGACCTTTGAGCACGGCGGTTCGGATGAATTCGGCACCCTGACGGTCGCGCTCAACCGCATGGTGGGCGGGCTCAACGAGCGCGAGAAGATCAAGGGTATTCTGGGGTCGATGATCGATCCGGTGGTGGTCGCCGAAGCGATGAAAGATATGCAGGCTTTAAAGCGCGGCAGCGAAAAAAATATCACGGCATTTTTTTCAGATATCGCCTCGTTCTCGACGATCTCCGAAAAACTTTCCTCACCCGATCTCGCTTCATTGCTGAACGAATACCTCTCGGCAATGACGATCATTCTCAAAGAATACGAGGGTGTGCTCGATAAATACATCGGCGATGCGATTGTCGGCATTTATAATTCGCCGATCGATGTGACCGATCATGCGTACAAAGCGACGCTGGCTTCGATCAAAATGCAGGCGAAGCTCGTCGAGCTGCGTAAAGAATGGACATTGCAGAAAAAATATATTCCCGAAGCGCAGGCGATGAAATTCCGCATCGGGCTAAACACGGGCCTCGCAAAGGTGGGCTTCATGGGCACCGACGCGCTTGCCTCGTACACGATGATGGGCGACACTGTAAATCTCGCGGCGCGCCTCGAAGCCGCGGGCAAAGATTATGGTGTCTCGATTCTGGCGAGCGACGCAGTCTATGATCAGGTCAAAGACCGTATATTCACGCGGCGGCTCGATGTCGTGCGCGTCAAGGGCAAACACCAACCCGTGACTCTCTACCAGATCATCTGCCCCAAGGGCAAAGAACAATCCCGTCACGGTGATTTCGTGCACAGCTATCAAAAGGGGCTGGATGCATACCTCGCCAAGTCATGGGATACAGCAATGGATCATTTCAAACAGGCGCAGCATATTCTGGGAAATCCGGATAAATCATCGAAACTTCTCTTCGAGCGTTGTCTCGCCTATAAGATACACCCGCCCCCCGCCGATTGGGATGGCGTCTATACGCGGACGACGAAATAAGTCGGTTTATTTAGCTGACAGGGTGTCGCGGCGGCACCCAACTTGCTCATGCGCAAAAAGTTATTCTGGTTTGTTGCAATCCTGCTTTTGGGTGTATGGGGCCATCATGTCTGGTTGAGAATCGGCAAGCCCGACATGAACGACGAAGTGCGCGCTAAGGCGGGTAAAAAATCTGTGGCGCTGAGCGCTGGCACAACAGCGTATGAGTATGCCGACGGTGAAGGTGATCCGGTTGTGCTCGTTCACGGTTTTTCGGTTCCGTCCGTTATTTGGGATAACACCTTTGCGGCATTAAACAACGCAGACCGCGCCGTGCTGCGTTACGACCTCTTTGGCAGAGGGTACTCCGACCGGCCCGACGCGAAATACAACTCTGAACTTTATGTAAGCCAGCTTAAAGAGCTTGTGGATAAACTTCTGCCTGGTAAAAAAATTATCCTCTGCGGACTCTCTATGGGTGGAGCAATTTCGGTCGCGTTTACCGACAAATACCCCGACAAGGTGGCGAAGGTTATTTTGATCGACCCGGCGGGGTTCCCGATGCCTGCTCCAGGGGTTACAAAACTGATCAAGGCTCCGGGTATCGGCACCTATTTCGGGCGTCTTTTTGCGCGCCGGGCGATGGCGCAGGGGCTTCCCGAAAATTTTGTCGCCGCAGTCCCGCCGCGCGTCACCGAAGAATCGCTGAAGCAGATCGATTACGCGGGTTATGCCGATGCGATTGTCTCGACCGTGCGTCATATGGACATGACGGGCATGGAGCCGGCTTACCGGCGTGTGGGCGAAAAGAAAATTCCTACGCTTTTGATTTGGGGTAAAAAGGATAAGATTATCCCTTTTGCGAATGCGGCGTTGGTGAAGAAGGCAATCCCAGGCGCCGAGGTGCTTGAACTCGAAAACGCCGGTCACATTCCGACGGTTGACGAAGATAAAAAGGTCCACGCGGTTATCCGCAAATTTCTCGCAGGCGAATAGGCTGCACGGCGGGCTCGCTTTCTTCTAAAGCGAAAGCTTCTTTTAATGCGGCGCTTTTTGCTCTGACTTCAAAAAATGCTTTCGCATGAGACAAAATATTCCGGGGGTTAGGATATCCCAAATTATTGCCGCAATGATTCGCGGGCAAACAATGACCGATGAAGTATGGTTTAGAGAGTCTTAAAGACGCTGTAGTCATTGTCACAGGTTCGGGGCGCGGTATTGGCCGTGGTATTGCCGAGACCTTTGCAGCGCAGGGCTCTAAGCTCGTCATCACCGATATCGACGCGGCGACCGCCGAACAGACGGCACAAGAAGTCGCAAAAATGGGCGTTGAAACCGTTTCGATGGCCTGCGACGTCTCGAAATACGATCAAGCCGAAGCGCTGGCCGCAAAAGCCATTGAAAAATGGGGTAAAATCGACGTTCTCGTCAATAATGCCGGCATCACGCAAGACGGTCTCTTCCTTAGAATGAAACCCGACCAATGGCAAAAAGTCATCGATATCAACCTCACAGGTACTTATAACTGCGCTCATGCGGTAGTAAATCACATGCGCAAAGAGCGCAAAGGCGCGATTATCAATATCAGCTCGATCGCCGCGGGTGGTAATCCCGGTCAGGCAAACTACAGCGCCTCTAAAGCCGGTGTGCTCGGTTTCACCTATGCGCTCGGCAAAGAACTTGCGCCGATGGGCATCCGGGTCAACGCCGTCGCCCCCGGGTTCATCAAAACCCCGATGACCGATAAAATCCCCGAAAAACTCCGCGAGCAGATGATTGCTGCGATTCCCCTCAAACGGCCGGGCGAACCCGATGACATTGCCAAAGTCATCCTGTTCCTCGCGTCCGATCTCGCCGGTTACGTGACCGCCCAGTGCATTCACGTCAACGGCGGCCTTGCCGGCCTATAATTTTGATTATACGAAAATTATGGCAAAAAAACTAAACTTGGTAACGGCTTTTCTCGCGAAAAGCTGCTAGCAAAAAAGGAGACCCAAATGGCTTCAACAGAAGAAATCATGGGCAAAGTAAAAAAGATTATCGCTGAGCAACTCGGTGTTGACGAAGGCGAAATCAATAACGAGAGCCACTTCATCGACGACCTCGGTGCAGACTCGCTCGACACAGTTGAGCTCGTCATGGCACTCGAAGAGGAATTCGGTATCGAAATTCCAGACGAAGACGCTGAAAAAATCCAGACTGTCGGCGACGTACAAAAGTACATCGAAGAACACAGCTGAGATCTTTCAGTTTTCGAATTGAAACCCAGTCCTCACGGGCTGGGTTTTTTTTTACCGTAAATTTTACGTATGGTCCACTCGCGCCACAGCGTCTCGCGCTCGGCATCGAGCAGCTGCCAATCCGTTGTTTCAGAGCGTAACCGCTCCGCGAGAAAGTGCAACATCATCGCCCCGGTAACTGAAATATTATAACTCTCGGTGAAGCCCAGCATCGGCAGAGCGATCAGCATATCAGCATTCTCCATCGCCCAGTCACTGAGGCCCCAGTGTTCACTGCCCAATGCCACGGCATATTTTTTCGTAATATCAAGAGCGCGCAGCGAGTCGGATTTCCCCCGCGGACTCGTCGCTAAAATCGTATAACCTGCTGCCTTGAGGCCTTCATACGCCTTTTTCGTGCTTTGAGGTATGCCCTCAGGTTTCACGCGAAAATCTTTCACCGCCTGAAAATTCTCCCGGTATCTGTGTATGGTTAACCAGTGCGAAGCATGGCCCGACACTTTCGAATGCACCTCGAATTTATGGCGGTTTTCCGCGACATGGATATCCTGAATACCCAGGCCATCGGCGGTGCGCAGCACTGCGTTTCCGTTCAGCGGATCGTAAATATCTTCGAGCAAAACGGTGATGCGGCGCGTGCGGTTAGCGAGTGCTTTCGAAATCCGTTCGTGCCGCCGTTCGGTGAGATAGGGCTCGGGCATGTTCGATGCAGCAAACGATTCGGCGGGGCGGTGAGAAGCGAAAATTAAGAAATGATGCCGAGCTGGCGCGCCCGGTTTAACGCCTCGACTTTGCATGAAGTGGCGAGTTTTTCATAAATGTTAGCGATATGCACGCGGACGGTATTTGGGCTGATCTCCAGGTCGTCGGCGATCGACCGGTAGCTCATGCCCAACGCGATTAAATTCAGAATTTCGGTTTCGCGTTCAGAGAGGGGGCTCGTCTGTGGGTTTACCTGGTCGCGCTCGTCGTCGAGTATTTTGCGCGCAACCCGGGGGCTTAGGGGAGCTCCGCCTAAAAGGATTACCTTGAGTTCCGCAATCAGCAGTTCATCGCTGGTATCTTTAAGAAGATACCCGTTCACACCGAGCCGCAGCAGGCGTACAATGCGGGCTTGGTCTTCAAATACGGTAAAAACAACAAGCTTGATATGGGGATACTTTTCGCGCACCAGGGGAATGAGCGCCTCGCCGTTCATTCCGGGTAATTCCAGGTCGACCACCATCAGGTCGCAGGGATTTTGTTCGAGCCGTGGGAGCACTTCTTCCGCAACGCTACACAGGGCCCGCAGCTTAAAATCGGCGTGCTGCGCGAAGAGATCGGTCAGGCGCTGTTGAACAACAGGCCGGTCTTCGACAATCACGATATCCACTGCCTTTGCCATCAGCCTGTCTTCACTGTGAGTACGAAGTATGCGCCTTTGCCGCGGCGCCGAACCGTTACCCGGGCGCCGATATTTTCGGCGCGCATAGCGATGCTGCGCAGGCCACCCCGTTGTGCTCCACCGCGCCAGGTGAAACCGCCCGCGTTCTGGTAAAACCAGATGCGCACAAAATTTTCGCGTGAATGTGTGCCAAAAGCAACGTGGCTAGCGCCTGAGTGCCGTATCACGTTTGCCGTCCATTCAGACAAGATACGTTCTACGTGCAGGAGCGCCAGGTCGGAGATGCGGCCCACGCCTTCTTCGGGGACATACTCGACCCGGTAACGGCCGAGGGCGCGGAAACTTTGTTCGAGTTTCCAGAGCTGCGAACCCAGATCGTCTACGCGCTGCTCGCCTTTAAGTACATGTGCAAAATTGCGCACGTTTTCGAGCGTGCCTTTCGCGAGTTCAGCATGGTGCGTCGTGGAACGCGTATCTGTCTTACCCGCGAGCACGCTCATCTGCGCAAGTTGGCTTCCAACGGTGTCGTGCAGGTCGTGCGCAAACCACAGCTTATCCTGCAAAAACTTTACTTCGGCCTGTTCTTTCTTGAAGGCAAGTTCGCTGACGCTTTTCTTCAGCTCTTCATTGGCGACGGCGAGCTCCTGTTGCGCCTTGAATTTACTGAACTCGAGTGCCCGCATCTGCCAGTTGCCGACAAGGCTAATCACAAGGGATAGCAGAATCGCGACACTACTGTTGAGAAATTCCGGCCGGGTGAAGTCTATGCCCGAGTAGAGCATGATGCCGTTATAAATCAGCCATTGTGGAAAATAAATCATAGCGGCTTCGCGGAGGGAATAGCGGATGAGGATAGTTGTGCCGAAAAATGCCAGTACCATCATGGTCCAGTAAGGGCTGTTGCCGCCGCCGGTCATATAGGCGAGACACGATACGGTGAAACAGGCTACAGTCATGATGCCGGCGCCGAGGCTTCTCATTATGACCGGGTTAAAGGCCCAGCGCGCATAAGCGAGAGCTGTGAGCACGGTAATCACGCTAACCGCGCCGGCGCGCAGGAGAATAAAATCGCGCAGCGGATACTTTGTGTGGAAAAAAGCGTCGACGGGTGCAAATAAAATGAAACCGAAAATAACGTTAATACCGAGAAAGCGCACACTCTTCAGCGTAGTGTCATCGATCTGTTTGAGGAAGGGATCCCGCTCCACGGGACCTATTGTCTGCCGGGAATGGGTTTTTCAAGCTTTTTTGTCCATAGCGCATTTGCATTATCGTACCGGCTTTTAAGCTATCGCGCGCAGTATGGGCATAAGCCTAATGCATTTGCGCTATTGCCATTGAGCAGCTATTGGACTATAATTGGGGTATGAGATCCGGAAAGAGGTCGGCCCTTGACTGCGCGTGAAATACAGGTGCTACAGCAAATGGCGTCTGGAAAGACTTACCGTGAGATTGCAGAGTACCTCGCGTTGAGCCCGCATACTGTGCGCCGGCACATGGAGCATATCTATAAAAAACTCGGCGTGCAGTCAAAAACGCAGGCCGTGAATGCGGGCAGGGAAAGGAATTTTTTTGAAAATGTATAAGCGAGTCGCGGTGTGCTGAAATGCCTTCAGCGTGATTATCAGAATATGACGAGGTTAAAGCACATCGGTTTACTTTTGGCCGTGCTCAGTGGTGCGACGCTCCATGCCGAGGCGCTTAAAAAGGTCCTCATACTGGATGTTATCAATATAGATAAAAATCCGAATTACGACTATCTTGTCAGTTCCATCACCGATGCTTTCACAGCAAAACTGAAAGAAAACTTTGCTTATTCCGAAACCTCTAAGGAGACCTGGCAAAAAGCGGCCGCGGCAGGTGATCTGCCATTCGAAGATGAGTCTTACACGCGCACCTTCGCGCTCAGCCTGGGACTCAAAATGCGGCAGGATATTGCCATTAGCGGCGGATTTCGCGTTGCCGTTGTGAACCGGCAGCAGGTGATCAAGACCACTGTCTTTCTGATTGATGTCAAAAATAAGCGCATCATCGACACGATTGAAAAAAGCATGCCACTTACAGGCGATCTCTTCGGCAAAGTTGATGAGCTGGCCATCGCCCTGACAGAAGCCGCGAAGAAGGTTCTGCCGGGTAAGGATTATTTCGTAAAGCATGAAGCGGATTTTGAAGTTGGGCATCCAACTTTGCGTCTTACAACCGAGACGTATTTTTTACCGATTTTTGGGGCGAGGACATTCGATGAAGCCAGCTCATTTATTTCGCCCTCGCGTATGCCGCTTCTGTTTGGCGGAGGTCTTAGGGCACAGGCCCAGCTCTGGCGCAAATTCGAATGGTATGTGCAGGGAATGTTCT
This sequence comes from Spirochaetota bacterium, assembly GCA_017302045.1. Taxonomy (GTDB): domain Bacteria; phylum Spirochaetota; class Leptospiria; order Turneriellales; family Turneriellaceae; genus Turneriella. The sequence goes on along the minus strand of JAFLED010000066.1, from coordinate 4,121 downwards.
ATACATCATTTTCTGCGCTCAAGAGTGAGCAAAGCGGTACCCGGATTCCGCAAACTCTTCTGGGCGGCGGAGTAACGGGGGGGGTAGGATATGTTGTGCCGCTCAGCAAACGCCTGAGCTTTACGCCCTGGCTTGGCGGCGGATTTCTTCTGGGGCAAACGACGCTGCAGTTTTCAAACTATGAGCGGCAGCCAGTCGATAGCACCGGTGCAAGGGTATCTTCGCAATCGGCGTTGTTTTACGGACCAACTGTAAACACCGGACTCACATTTGGCATTATCGTTACCGAAGACGTTTTTCTGAATATCGGCGCCGTATCTATGGCTTTTTTTAACGGTCAAGGGGTTTCGGCATCGCTGGGTGCAACAGTAAGTGGTGCCTGGAGATTCTGATGAGGGAGGGCATGAGCAGGTTCAAATCAAAATTTTTATCTGTCCTGATGGCCGGTATCATTGTTGTGGGTTGCCAGAATAAGCCGGGTTTCGAACTGGATTTCAGTGGTTCGCGCCTTGAAGTTATTATTGCTGGTCAGGCATATGCGACTGATTCAACATACAATTGGGGAAATGTTTCCTCGGGAGCGCCAATTGTCATCAACGGAACGCTGCGAAATAAGAGCGCATTTGGCATTACCATGGCCGGTGATCAGGCGCTTACTGTCGCCGGGACTCATGCAACTGATATATCGCTCGCACAACCCGCTAATGCAGTCATTGCCCCAGGGGCTACGGAAAATTTTACGATTACTGTCACACCTCAGGCCGCTTTTACCAGAAATGCCTCAATCAGCATTACCACAACCCCAGGCAATGATAAATTTACGTTGAATCTGAAAGGATATCGTTATGGCCTCGTTCTAGTTAAAGATATCAATCCCGGTGCCGGCAATAGTAGCCCTGCAAAACTTGCGTTGATCAATTCGACGCTATACTTTGCTGCGAATAACGGCACCAATGGCATCGAACTCTGGAAATCTGACGGCACTCCAGAGGGCACGGTTATGGTACGCGATATCAATTCCGGAGCTGGAAATTCTTCACCTTACAACATGACGCAGCTCGGATCTACTATTTTATTTGCGGCCGATGATGGCTCCCTGGGTTCAGAACTCTGGAAAACCGATGGGACGGCGGGAGGCACTTCGCTGGTCAGGGATATCTACTCTCTCGCGACAGGTTCGAATATCGGGGGAAGCATCGGTAATAGCTTTGCCGTCTTTAATGGCAATATCTATTTTTGCGCTGAAACGGCGGCCGAAAACGAAGAACTCTGGAAAAGCGATGGTACCTTTGCTGGCACGCAAATGATCAGTGACCTGAATACAACTGCAGGAATCAGCGGATGTTACGGTGATATCTTTATCCACAGCAACGCGCGCGTGCTTTTCCACGGGCGTGATGCCGGAAGTGGGCGGGAAGTTTTTAAGACAACAGGTGTCGTGGGGAATATGTCACTCGTTGCGGAAATCAATCCCACTACGGGCTGGTCTAATCCGGGGGATTTCTTTAATGTGAATGGTGTTACCGTCTTTACCGCGGATGACGGTTCGACGGGCAGAGAACTCTGGAAAATCACTGGTGGTACAGCAACAGGAGCGACGCTTGTGAAAGACATTCGGGTCGGCGGCGGGAATTCAAGCCCGCAGTATTTTGCAGTTCTGGGTTCGAATTTACTTTTTGCCGCAACGAATGGATCAGCAGCCAATGGCACTGAATTATGGCTGAGCGATTCGACCCTAACCGGCGCGGGTACAAATATGCTGAAAGATATCAACGCCGGCACCGTTGATTCATTTCCCAAATATCTGACAACCATGGGTAGCCGGGTTTATTTTCAAGCCTGCGAAACCGCTACTGATTGCGAGCTTTGGATGACAGATGCTACAGTACCAGGAACTGTGCGGTTGAAAGATATTAATCCTGGGGCCGGAAATAGTTCCAACCCGGCTAACCTGGTCGCCATCGGTTCTACTTTATATTTTACGGCAACGGATGGCGTAAACGGAACTGAACTTTGGCGCAGCGATGGTACCGATGCTGGTACTTACATGGTGTCAGACATCAATGCAGGGGCGGCGAATTCATCCCCAGCAAACTTAACCCCTTTCGGAAACAGCTTATATTTCAGCGCCACTACTGCGACCAACGGAACAGAACTCTATATCTATGTGCCCCCGCCTTAGAAAATTACTGAGAAATAAATTTTTCGGATCACTGATATCAATATTGATAAGATGGGGCCGTCATCGGTAAACTGTTTCTTCTCCGTTTATGCCCGGACTTTTCTTGTAATCCTTCCATCGACATGTAATTTTTGAGATGTAAATCGGCATTTGGTTTTGATTAAGTAGCCGCATCAGAAAAAAAGTAAATCCGCCGGCGCGCTTCTCTCGTATTGCAGCAAAGGATTCAGATGCGATACGGAATGCAGTCAAAAGGTGTGGCGGAGTGGTTTGCGATGAAGGCGGGGCTGGTGCCGCAGCCGATTCTCGATGTAATTTTGGGGCCTCTGCAGGGGCGTGCACTCATGGTAGCGGTACGCACGGGTATCATGAAGTACCTTGCCGACAGGCCCGGTGCGCCGCTGTCTGAGATTGCTGAAATACTGAAGTTAGACGTTGAGTGTACGCAACTGTTGCTGCGCGTGTTGCGGGGTATGAATTATCTGACTTTGCAGGGCGACAGGTGGTCGCTGAGTAAATCGGGCGAACGGTATTTTGGTCTGCAGGCGAAAGAGCCATACAGCGCCTTTGCCGAGTATGGTATTCCCCAGTGGGATATGACGGAAAAGCTCGAAGACGTGGTGCGCTCGGGGCGTGGCGTCGACTTTCACGACGGGCAATCCGATGCCGACTGGCAAATCTATCAGCAGGCAATGTTTGAAAATGCCCGCGCCTTCGCCTGGTTTGTGGTGCAGAACATGCCTGTGCCGCCCGCAGCGAAAACCTGTCTCGATATTGCGGGTTCGCATGGCTGGGTTTCGTATGCATTAAGTCAAAAATATCCGCAACTGAGACCCGTTGTATTCGACCTGCCCGAGGCGCTGACGCATGCCCAGAAGATTGCGGATAAAGCCGGTTACGCTTCGGCTGTCCAATTCGTCGCAGGTGACATCCGCAGAGATAAATTTGCCACTGGCACGGATGTGGCCTTGTTATGCAACATTCTGCACCATTTCCCGGCACAGGAAAATGTGGCGATATTGAAGCGCGTGCGTCAGGCAATGAATCCGGGCGGCAGTATTGGCATCTTTGAAATTGAAACTCCGAAGGCAGATGCCGTAGCCGAAGCAGCAGGCGACGGCTTTGCGCTGTTTTTCAGAATTACTTCAGACTCAGCATGTTACCGCGGTGACGAATATGTCGGCTGGTTGCATGACGCCGGCTTCACTAATGCGCGGGTGGTGCGCAGTGTGCGGATGCCCTCACGCATGCTCGTTGTTGCCGAAGGTAAATAAGAGCTTCTCTGTAATGTGACATAATATCCTGAATGATTTTCGCCGATTTGGACTTTGATGCTTATTCTTACAGCGAAGGTGAGCTGGCATATGCCGTTCACCGCACGGCTGGCGGGCATGGGCCCGCGGCGCGATGCTTAATCTCAGGACAATAAAAACTTCATTTTGTTTGACGCTCTGTTGAGCCTTTACATTATGGCTTTCCGCAATGCGGCGTTCGCGCCTGCATCGCGACCCTAAAAAGCGTGTGGCGCAGTTTAGGTGATCTGTTCTTTGACAGACGGATAATGATAATTGTTTATGAAATGTAGGGTTGTACAAACTCTACGACTTCGTAAATTTCTTTAAGAACCTTGAGCAAAAGTCGTGCCGAACTTGATTCGGCACGCATTAAGTCTAAGGTCTTTTCGAAAGAAAAGGCCTTAGCAAAGAATAACATGAACAGCAGCCAGCATTTAGAGTCTACGGATTCGAGATCAGGTTTGTTCAAAAGGGCTAATCATTTAGCTCTTCGTTTTTTTGAGATCACTATGTGGTCTTAAACTATAATGGAGAGTTTGATTCTGGCTCAGAACGAACGCTGGCGGCGCGTCTTAAACATGCAAGTCGAACGATCTGTAGCAATACAGGGAGTGGCGGACGGGTGAGGAACACGTAGGAATCTA
>JAFLED010000065.1 GCA_017302045.1 Spirochaetota bacterium | reverse complement strand
GAGAAAAACCCGCTCTCTCGCAGTGCGCTTGTGCGATGCACGATAAAAGAGACGACGCGTCAAGCAAATCGCCCAATTTGGCCATCCGGGTACCTTCCGCGCTACCATCCCGGGTCGGGTAGCCTACAGGGGCCTGGGTGCGGTTCTTATTGCTATCGGTTTGACGCCCTGTCTGAAAATCCAACTTTGGCGGATGCACGGCAAAAAGACCAACAAGGCCGCGAAGAAGCGTTTTCGCGTCACCGCCAAAGGTAAAATCAAAAGAACCAAAGCGGGCAAAAACCACATTCTGACAAAGAAATCCGCGAAACGCAAGAATGACCTCGCGAAAGCCGGTTACGTGCACGAAGCCGATATGGGCCGCGTAGAGCGCCTGCTCGGCATCAAATAAGTTAAGGGAACAACATGCGCTCGACCAACGGAACCATACACAAGAATCGTCGTAAAAAAATCCTGAAGCGTACTAAAGGCTTCAGAGCCGGCCGCCGCCGCCTTTACCGCACCGCGAAAGACGCTGCGCTCAAGGCAGATATGTGGGCATTTCGTGACCGCAAACAAAGGAAACGCCATTTTCGCGTACTGTGGATCGCCCGTATCAATGCAGCCGTTCGCCCCGAGGGCATCAGTTATAGCAAATTTATGGCAGGCGTCATTCGGGCGAAAATTGCGTTGAACCGCAAGAGCCTCAGCGAAATGGCGATCAACGATCCGGTGGCTTTCAAAGAAGTCGTGCGTTTAGCGAAAGCCGCATAAGTAAAGAGCGGGAAGCTTACCTACAGTATAGACATTCTTCCAATTCCTCCTCTTAAGAAGCCCCGCAAGGGGCTTTTTTTTTAACCGAGGGTCTTGAACAGTTTTTCGAGCTCGGGAAACGTGCTGCGCATGCGTGTCTCGAGGCTATCGAATGAAAAATTCGGGTCTTTGACAATACTGCGTATCTGGATTTTAAAAGTTTCCATAAAGGCTTCGGCAAGCGTCATCTTGAGGCTTTGCAGGTATTCGGGCGTCATCAGCTCGCGAAAGAATAAAATGATCATGTGCGCGAGTATCGACGGATTCACATCGTGTACATAGCCGCTTTCGATACCTTCTTTAAAGAAAGTATGCAGCTCCTTTTCCCAGACACTATATGTGCCCCGCACTTTCTCCCACAGCGGCAGCAGATTGTAACGCAGGTCAGACATGAGCGTAAAACCCATACCGCCGAGCTCGTGCAGAATCGCCGCGAATGTCATCAGGTAACGTTCTTCATAGGCAAGGCCTTTGTTATGCAAAAAGACGCGCGAAGAAAGAATCTTCTCAACGATGTAGTCGATGAAAAGTTCGAAGAGCTCGTCGCGCGAATGGAAATGACGGTAAAAAGTCGCTTTGCTGATTTCGAGATACTGCACAATCGCATCCATGCTGTGCATCGACATGCCCTTCTCGACGAAGAGCGGCACTAGCCGCGCGAGATATTCTTTGCGCACCTCTGGGTCGAGATCGCGTTCTTTTTCAAGCGTCTTGCGGCCCATTATTTCGAAACCTGAAGCCCTTCGCTGAGCGCGCGGCGGTAAAGCATATAAGCGGGAACCATCGCGACGACCATGCCCGTGCCGATCAGAACGGCAAGAAAAATTACCTCTTGTCCCGTGAGCGGAAATACGCCGATCGCAACGGAAAACGAACGCAAGAGCGCCGCATGAAAGACTGTCGTCGCGATAAAGAGCAGCAGGTAACCGAGGATTAATCCCCCCGTGGTGAGTATTAGGCTTTCGGCGACAAGAAGCGACGCGATCTTGAGCGGCGCGGCACCCAGCGAGCGCAAAATCGCCATCTCGCGGTAACGCTCGGCGAGCGAAGCATACAGTGCAATGAAGAGACCGCAGAGCGCTGTCAGCATCACCATCACCGAGACCAGCTTCAGGATATTTTCGAGATAACCCATGACATTCCAGATTTCGCTCAGCACAACGCCAGGCAAAATAGCCGTCAGCGGCTCACTGCCGTCTTCGTTGATCGCGCGCATGAGCGGTAGTATATCCACCGGTTCTTTGACCCCGATCAGGAAACTCGTTATCTTATCGATTTTCACGGGCTGCTCGCCCTGCGATGGGCTCGATGTGTGCCCGGTCTGTTCTTCATGGTTGTCACCCTCTGCCCGATGCTCCGTACTGAGTTCGTCACCGTGCATTAGCTCGACGCTCGCCAGAGAGACATAGATACCCTTATCGAAAGGGGTACCGGTCGGCTGCAGAATCGCCTCGACTACAAATGGGTTCTCGTCGTGGTCGTGAATACCCTGCACATCGCTGATACCATGCGTGAGCACCAGTTTATCGCCGACTTTGTATTTGAGCTCGCGTGCAGCCGTCGAGCCCAGCACGGCCTTAAAACGGGCCAGCGAATACGTGCCTTCGGCAATTTTGAGCTTTTGGCCGTCACGATAACGGTAGTGCTCGACGATATCGGGAGTTGTACCCACAACGCGAAAACCGCGGTGGCTGTCGCCGATCGATACCGGCACCGCCCATGCGACCGAAGGGTGGCGTTTATATTTCACATAAGACCTGTATGAAACGTTGCTCGTCGGTGAACCGATATGAAAGAGAGAAAACAACAGCAACGGAATCTGTCCCGAGCGCGCACCCGCGATGATATGCGTGCCGCTCACGGTATGAGTAAAACTCATGCGCGCGCCATGCCGCAGTTTTTCAACGCCCGCAAACAGAAATACGCTCAGCGCCACCGAGAGCGCCGTCAGAAAAGCGATGACACGACGGTTGGCGAGTGAAGCGATGACGAGCCGTATCATTCTGCCCTGCCATTCAGCTTCGCGAGGTCGATGACCTGATCGAAGCGTTTTTTATACCGCAGATCATGCGAGACGACAACAATCGTGGTGTTATGCAGAGCCGCTTCGCGAAAAAGTAAATCGAGAAAAAGGCGAGCGTTGAGGTCGTCGAGTGCGCTCGTCGGTTCGTCGGCCAGAATAATGGCCGATCGCTGCGCAAGAGCGCGCGCTGCGGCAGCACGTTGCTGCTGGCCATGGCTTAGATTTACCGCGCGCTGCCCGGCGAGCGAAGAAATCTGCAGGTGATCAAAAATACTGTCGATCTGCGCGACATCCGCCTCTTTACCCGCGAGTTTCACACCCAAAAGTACGTTCTCACGCACCGTAAGATAGGGTATGAGGTTAAATTGCTGAAAGATGACTGCAAGATTCTCAGCGCGAAAACGGTCATGGCGCGTCGGCTTCATGCCGGCATAGTCGGTACCGAGCACTTCGAGATGACCCGTATGACCGGTGAGAATGCCCGAAAGCAGATTCATCAGTGTACTTTTGCCGCAGCCACTCTCACCGTAGATGAGTGTGTGCGCGCCCGGCATAATTTTCAGCTCTTTGATTTCAAGTACCGGCTTTGTCCCGTAACGAAACCCCAAACGCTCTATGAGAATCGCCGGCACTGCGGGGCTCTTCGCGGTTGCGGGGTTACGCTGCACCACACGCGTTGCGACGCGCCTAGGTTGTTTTTTTTGCAAACTACTTCGAGACATTATTTACCGGTATAGGGTTTTACCGATTCACCCGCTACCTGAAACGAAACAACGCCGAACTGCGAGCGGATAGACTTAACCTTGATTTCACCCATGAGCACCACAGGCATTCCCCATGTCACCGGCGCCTTTTTTTTATCTTTCATGACCACGTAGATCATCTGGTTCGCGGGCGGCGGCGGTACGTGAATACAGGCTTGCGGATCGGGCACCAGTAAAAAGCGGCCGACCGATTCGTATTCCATATCGTCAAGCGGTACCATAAAGCCGGGAATTCGAATCGGCTTACCATTGAGCTTCGTCAGCATCTCTGACATCTTACCGGTTTTGAGGTTATAGCCGCGTAGGGTTTTCCACGATATTTCGGGAACAGCTCCCGGGGTCTCGCCGGCAGCATTGAGCAGACCCGAAAATACAAAACAAAGGGAGAGGACAACAGAGCGGGATTTCATTTCCGGTTTAAGCGGCTGCGACTATCTTTTCATGCGTCAAGTCTTTTCAGCCCGTAAATTGCAAGCTCGCCGCTCTTCCCTTTTACCTTGGCGCGCCCCAGCCTTTCGAGCCCATTTGTTTCGGGCAAGGCCGAGAAAACACGCTCGCTGACCAAAAGCGGTGCCTGAAAACTCTTACACAGTCCCTCGATGCGCGATGCCGTGTTCACGGTATCCCCAATGACAGTAAACTCCTGGCGATCCCGGCTGCCGATATTGCCTGCGACAACGGTACCGGTATGCAGCCCGATGCCAATGTTCACTTCGGGAATTCCCTGGGTTCTGAGTTCTGCATTCAGCTGACCCAGCCGCGTCAGCATGGCCAGCGCACAACGCACCGCCGCCTGCGTATGATTGGCCAGCGGCAGCGGCGCATTGAATACCGCGAGAATCGCGTCGCCCACGTACTTATTGACGATGCCGCCATGTTCGCGTACACACTCGGCCATGCGCTCGAAATAGGTGTTAAGCCAGGCGACAACTTCGGGGGCCGAATGCGATTCCGAAAAACTCGTAAAGCCGCGTATATCGCTGAATAAAATCGTCGCTTCGACTTCAGCGCCGCCCATTTCACCGCTGCTCGCCAGCAGGTAATCGCGTACACGGGGATCAACCGCCCTGCCGAACGATTCTTTTATTTTTTCTTTTTCGGCGAGGCCGTGTGCCATTTTATTAATGCTGAATGCAAGATCACCGACTTCATCTGTCGTATCAACGGGTAGCTGCACCGAATATTCGCCCCGTTCGATCGCCTCGGCGGCGTTGCGCATACGCCCCAGCGGACGTCGTAGAGACCGGGCCAAAAGCGCGCTCATAAAAAAGCCGAGTAAGATGAGACCGATCACAAGCCCCATGCTTGTCGCATAAGAAGGCCGTTCGGCGACGGGTACGAGACTCTGTATGGAAAGAAGACTCAAACCCAAAAGTAATATCGGCCCTGTTGCGATGGCCAAAACGAAAATCTCGAGGTTAAAACGTAAACCCAAACGCAACCCACCGGCCACTTCTTTCATGCCGCCGTCCGGGAAAAAAAATGGCAGGAAAAACTTTCGGTTAACGAGTGTCAGCAGGTAATAGTTAATGACAAAACTCAGAATACCCGAGACGACAGACATACCGACCACACGCACCAGCACGATCGTCTCGAGTTCGATACCCCGCACTGCGTATACGGCGCGCGAAAGTGCGTTACCGATGACCCAGCCGATGAAACACCAGAGCCCGACATTAAAAGGCGCGTTCAGCATGCGCCGCAAACCCAGCTCATAACGAGGATGTTCTTTTGCCCGCGAGAACAGGCGCAACGCCGGATACTCGAGAAAAAACAAAACCGCCATGATCAGGGGAAAAGGTAAAATGTTTACGATAAAATTATTCAACCGGTTTTCGAGAATCACCTGCCGGTATTGTTCAAAATTGGCACGGTTGTTAATCAGGTTGGTGATGACGAGACTCGTAAAAAGCAACACGGCCGCATTGGAAACAATCGGAATAGCGTTGTAGAAGAAGAACATCCGCCAGGCGGATTGTGACTTTTTCATGCCGGTGTTTCGAAAGGGCTATTTCTTTGCCGGAGCCTTTTTCTCATCTTTCTCGGCTTCGATGCGTGCTTTGTAAGATTCGATACCGGTTTTTGCTTTTGCAGCCAGGGCCTCGTCTTTTGTAACCAGTGCGACCCGGCGCAGACCGTCTAAAAGTTTGATCGCCATGATCAGGTCGCCCGTCGCTTTGGTTGAGATCTCGTATTTATCGCGGTAACGGTTCGAAGCATCCATGAGATCATCGACGACGTGTTGTACCATTTCTTTGCGGTCGTAGAAAAATTCTTCGCGCGGGTCACGCTTGGCCTGCACCTCGCGGAAATCGATCAGGTTTTTACCGAGGTTCGCACTCTTGGCATAAAGCTCGGGAAACGACCAGATCCACTTCGTGTTCGGACCATACGCTGCGATGAGTTTGTCGATCGCTCGACGAATGTGCCGGTACAGGTTCAACCGCTGTTTTGGGGTAAAAGGAGAAATCTTGTCGAGTTCGTCGCGGTTGAAGTCGATCGGCTCATCGACATCGCCCTTCACCGCGGCATCCAGATCCGCAAAGATTTTATAGAGATTTTTGCGGGCATTATCGAGAAACGAGTTGTTTTTCACCTGCATCATTTGCTCAGAGATTTCATTCATCTCCATTTGCAGGCGTATGATCTCGAGGTTCTGCGCCACGTTACCGAGATGAAAGAAGGGCTTCAGCTTCTTATTCGTCATCATCGCCTTTTTATAGGCAGAGAGCTCTTTTTCGTGTTCGGATATCTCGGTTTTATGAGCGCCGATACGCTCGTTATATAATTTCTTCGTCGCCTGGTCTACGGCCATATCTTAGTTTCGGCGTATAGTCCCGCCAGTAAAAGAGGAAATCCGCCGGATAGGCAATCAGCACCGTGCCGGTTCGCCCACAGCACCGTTGGCGCAGTTATGCGTAGGTATCGACAGCCGAGGCGGTACCGGTTGCCTGCGCAGGCTGGTCTTTTTGTACCGGCTGCGCCTGATTTTGCGCCTCTTTGGCGGCCTCAATCTGCGACTCGTAAATGCGGCGCGCTACGTTTGTATTGCTCGTTTCTTCAACTCGCATACCGTTAAGTTAGCTTAAATTGCCCGCAGCGGCCAAAAATCAGACGAATGCGGGTTCCTCGATGCCGAAACCCAGTAGGATATCCCGCGTCACCCCTTGCGCCAGCAACATCTGCGGCGTGACCTCGAGTTTATCCAGAACCACGTGCAGTGGGTCGGCTTTGCCTCCCTCGGCGAGGCGCTTGATGCCCTCCTGAATATGCTCCAGGTTTGACTGCACCAGCCCCTGCGTGGCCTTGTTAACAAGGCCGGCAATCAGCTTGTTTCCCCCGAAAGAATAGCGCACCTCAGATTCGATCGCCGAGCGGCCCGGGCCCAGTGCCGCGAGTTTGCGGTAGCCCTCAAAACGACCAAATGTGCCCTTGGTTTCGCGAAAGTTAAACGTGGTGCTCGCAATGTCGTAATGCACTTCTTGCTCCGAAACCGCCGTCTTTTGAATCACGGGTATGGTGGAGACATAGCGTATCAGGTATTTTTGGTTTGCCTGATCGTGCCAGATGAGTTCGGTCGAATCGATCGAAGGAGCAAACTCGGGATACCGCGCGGCGTCGAGCGTCAGGCTTAGCACCGCCGCCAGCGGGGCATTGACTTCGACGCGGCGCCTTACGATTTGCAGCGACATCTGTAGTTCCTTTAAGAGTTTCAGGAAAGCGGCTCAGCAGAGTGGCGCGGTTAGGCGCCTTGCCCCTTGAGCACCCCGGTCGCTTGCAGCGTGGCTTGCGATTGCAGGTGATAGCGGTTTGCCCGGCCGAAGCTGCCATGGTCGTCGAAACGCACGCCATATTTTTTCATCGCCGCATGCGAATACGCCGCGCCCAACTGCCGCAGGTAAAAAGGCTGATTCACGATGAAGTGGTGTATACCGTGCGTACTGCCGAAATTAAAGCAGAACAACTGGAAGGGCAACATGTACCACGAGCGCATGGTCATCACCTGGCACTGCTCCAACAGGCCAACACTCGCATCGGGATTGACGTCGCCGAAATAGTGCATACTCGAAGAGACAATCTGCAGTGCCCCCTGACGAATAAAATTCGGCAGGCCGATCACCACCGCGAGAAAGTTCACGACTGACATCACCTGAACAAACCATGCGGGTGCGCTGAATGCCGGGTTCACCAACGGCATGATCAATAGATACAGATTACCGTTGATAAACAGCAACGATGTCGCCTGATACATGTAAGTAAACGGAAACGCGGCTTTTGCCATCTCGCCGAGCTTGAGTTTCGGCGCTGTCTTTTTTACTCGGTGCGCGTTGATCAGAAATGCCAGACCCTGGTCGAGCATCGTGATGATACGCTTGAGTCCCCATTTCATGCCATTACCGATCATCTGCTCTTCAATGTCAGATACCTGCCCCGAATCTTTATGGTGCAACAGGTGTATTTTTTTGCGGTAGAACGGGCTTGGTGTGTTGAGACGAAAAATCCACACACCCCACATCATCATTTTTTCGACCCAGGTTTCTTTGAAATACAGCGAGTGGATAAGGTCGTGTTCGAGTTCGTGCAGCAACGAGGCAAAAACGGCGTTGACCAGAATGACAGACCAGGCGGGCACAAGATTGTAGAAATACAACGCTGTCATGCCGATCATACCGGCGATCGAGCCCAGCCAGATGGCGAAGCCCAGAAAATTCTGGTGATTCAGAATGGTATGGTGTCGCCGCAGATGGCGATCCGCCATACGAATCGAGCGGCTGATGCGATTCACCCGCTGCTGGGGGGTTAGGGCGAACTCGCGGTTCGCGGGCGTTTGTACTGGAATACGTGTTGGCATTTTTAACCTCCTGAAATTCAGGCCACTTGGGCCATGCGTCTTTCTATACCTTCGACGACTTTCTGTGCAACGGCATAGTCGTCGTGATCGGACGGGTGAAACCCCGGCTTGAGATATTCGATGATCGCGGGAACGAAGGATGTGAAGATGCTCCCGTTTCTGCCCTCTGCGACACCGTCGCGGAAAAATGCAAAAATGTCCAGATTTGAAGCTTGCCCTGAGCGAGGTTGAAGGGCCTGTGCCGCGAGCGATACAAACGCCGCCGAAATCACAAAAGGCAGCAACACTGCGCAGAACAGCATACCCGCGACACGCAACAGGTATGAATCGTCGATTTCCTGTAATACGTCGAAGGCGACATGCTTGTGCTCAATCTCTTCGGCGGCATGCCACTGCATGAAGTCGAGGAGATCCTGATTTTTGATGTGCTGCTCGAGGTAGCCGGAGCTAAGACCGTGCGCGGCCCAGGTCGCGGTGAAATGTTCGGCGGCGGCGGTGACCGACAGCGCCAGCTTTTCGCCCAAGAGTTCAGTCGCCCGGGCTTCGACGAAATCGAACATGTTGGTTTTGTACCATTTCAGGAAGGGTTCGATATCATACTCGTGCCCGAGCACAGCCTTGTTGAAAGTTTCGTGCAACTTGCCGTGCTGCGCCTCTTGCCCGATGAAATTTTTGACATCCGCCGCAAGGCTTTTATCGTTAATCTGCGCAGCGAAATATTTCACGCTGCGAATAAAGAAACGTTCACCCTCGGGAAAAACGAGACTCATCGCGCCAAACATCATGCGCCCGAAATCGGAGCGCGGCTTTTGGCCCACCAGCTCTGAAAAAGACCACTGCGGCTTGCGCACTTCGATACGTGGCGAGCGCTTCGTGGGAGTATTTCGCATCTGTTTTTCGTTTAACATTTTGCCTCTGGTGACGTGGATGTCATATATGAACAATCCGTCAACTTTATGAAATTAAGCAAACTTGAACAAGGCGTCAATTATTTTTTGAGATTTTCGTCAGCGCCCCTCTCTTCCTATGCTGCGCGATGCATCATTTGCCAGATCTCCATCAGGGAAAGACTGGTTTTGTAGATTATCTGTGTCTGTTGGGAGTAAGATAGCCACACACCATCATTTGCCTCCGTTTGGCACTCATAGTTAATGAAAAAGTCTGGGTATTGATTGGTTCGGTTCTGATATCTGCGTTTCCAATAGCGGGAGCCCCGCACCTGCGCCCCTTCTTGGCCCAACAAACTCTCCAAAAGACGCGGCAAATAAACACGAATTGCCACATCTAACATACGCGAGATCGACTCACCGGAATGCAACGCACGTTGCCAAAGAGCGGCATAGAGCACTTGATTTATATAAAGAGGGTGAATTGAATAAGATTTACCGTCAGCATTATAGCGGCGCAAGCCGTTTGTCTTGCGGCCATGGCCGCGCCAGCCTTTCAGAAAGAATTTGAACAAACGCCGGTAGATCTCCTGTTCCGAATAATGAATTCCATGGCGCGCAAAAATGAGCCGCGCGGCACCGATGCGACGGTAAGATACATCGGGCAGCGAGACCGATGTCTTCTGGTGTTTTGTGGGACGAATTTCTTTCATGGAGCCTCTACCTATAAATACCAGAAAACGGGATTTTTTTCTCAGAACCTGGCTCACCCGCGAATATTGAACACCGGTTCATTTCAGCTTGTCCGACTGAGTAAAAAAGCGAATTCGGTGAGTAGGATTTTCAACCCCAAGAACAGAGAGGATAAAAATGTCTAAATACGAAGGACTGCTGGATTTTACCATCACCGACGAAATGCAAGAGATGCTTGATATGGCGCACGAGCTCTGCCGCAACGAAATCGTTCCCCGCCGCGCCGAAATGGACGAACACGAGAAGTTTCCGCATGAAATTTTCAAGAAGTTTGCCGAAGCTGGCCTTTTCGGTATCATGTTTGAAGAAAAATACGGCGGCCTCGGCCTCTCTCCCTTTCTTACCGTACTCGCGATCGAAGTCATGAGCGAATACTGCCTTGGCGTGGCCACCAGCGCGGGCGCTATGAAACTCGGAGCACTACCAATCGAACACGGCGCCACAGAAGAACAAAAACTGAAGTATCTGCCTAAAATCGCCAGCGGCGAGAAAATCGCAGCTTTCGCGCTCACCGAGCCGGGTGCAGGCTCCGACGTGCCAGCCCTTAAAACCTATGCCGTTAAAAAGGGTGACAAATATATTCTCAATGGCACGAAGCAGTGGATTACCAATGCAGGCCAGGCCGACATCTATACAGTGTTTGCAATCACCGACAAAACCAAAGGGCCACGCGGTATCTCCTGCTTTATCGTCGAAAAAGATTTCAAGGGCCTTAGCTTCGGTAAACTCGAGCAAAAGATGGGTATCCGCTGCTCGCATACCCGTCAGGTCATCATGGAAGATATGGAAGTCCCCGAAGAAAACCTGGTGGGTCTCAAACCCAATGCAGGCTTTATTCACGCCATCAAAACACTGATTTCTTCGCGCCCGTTTATCGCAACCATGGGTACGGGGCTCGCAACCGGTGCTTACAAAGAAGCGGTAAAGTATGCTCGCCAACGCGAACAGTTCGGCAAGAACATCATCAACTTCCAGGCAGTGCAGCACATGCTGGCCGATATGATCACTAAGATCGAAGCCGCTCGTATGCTCTCATACCGCGCGGCAAAATACTCGCTGAACAATCACCCCGAATCGGCGCGTTATTCCGCGATGGCAAAGTTGCTCTCGTCCGAAACTGCAGTCTCCGTTTGCAACGACGCGCTACAGCTGCACGGTGGTTATGGTTTTACGAAGGATTACCCCGTTGAGAAAATGTACCGCGACGCAAAGATTCTCACGATCTACGAAGGTACCAGCCAGATCCAAAAGAATGAGATAGGTTCTTATGTAATTAAGGACTCGGCTCAACTCAAATAATCGGCTGCATGCGGCGGGCATAATTCAAGATGAATTTCTTCCGGAAATTCACCTCCGCCGTTACGGGCTACCTTGTGCTGTATGCCGGGGTAGCCGCCGAGATCGGCCGTTATGCGGCCGATTTTTTTAAAAACCGCTGGGCACGTTTCCATTCCATACCGCTTGTCGAACGTGTCTTTGCATTTCTCACAGGTGTGGTTATTATTTTCACCTTTCTCCCGTGGCGCAGTTACCGTATCCAGTTTGGCGACAGCGACCCGCGTAAGCACGGTATCTACAGCGACGACTTTGCGTTGATTTTAGTAGGATGTCTTCTCGCGGCGATTTCTCTGGTTGCCTTCTTACTGCCACAGGAACCCAAACTTTTCAGGCGCGGCCCGATTTACCGTTATGCGGGTATTGCCATCGTCGCGCTTTTTGCCGTGTGGAACTGGATTAATCCCTATCGAATTGCCCCGACAAAAGAAGCAACATTCGCGTGGAGCTTTTATGCCTTCGAACTGGTAACGCTGCTTTGGGTGGTGACAGGGATGGCAGGGGGGCGCTTTTACGCCACCCCCCAGAACCCTGCGAGAACCTGAGTCGTTTGGGCATCTGAACCGGTGGATTGAACCACCTGCCCCGCTACCTTACCCGAACCCAATTCCCTTTCGAGAATGTCGCGAAAACTCTGCCCTTTAGAGGACAATGCCTTTTTGCCCAGTGTTGCCACTTGGTAAAAGGCAGGCTTTCGCTGGTAATCCCAGGCGCTCCTCTGCGAGCTACCTGCTATCGCTGTTACGACCGACCGGGTGTTTATGGATGTTGTTTTCATAGTCTCCGCAGAGACACCCGTTCGAAAACTACCTCGGGTAAATCCTTTCGGATTTACCCCGGCCAGACCTTGCGGCTGGCCCATCTTTAAATGTCGACGCCTGCTTGAAAAACCTGTAGTCTTTCTATTCAGTCTATGTGACATAATATAGTTAGACGCCCGAACCGGCAAGAAAAAAACAAAAAATCGCGTGGATAAATAATTCCTATTTCGAACTCATGCCAAAATCGAGGCCAAGGATGATCGATTGTCGGCTATCCATCGGGCGATTTCATCAACGATCATAGCCGGCATAATCTGTGGTTTCCAGCCAGTTGCTTGAGTCACCTTCGTGTTGTCTGTCAGGTAAATGCGAATATCCGCCACCCGGTCTTCAATCACAGCATCGATAGGGACCTTATTTCTTGTGCTTTGCTGACAAAACGCGGTCAGTTCGGCGAGAGAGATACTTACTTCGCGCCCACCGCCAACATTGAAAAGAGCACCATTGAGCGCTTCCAGATGATCAATTTGATACCGAACAAGATCAAACAGGTCGCGAATGTGTAAGATATCGCGAACTTGTTTCCCCTGCCCGCCATAACCAAAGTATTTCAAAGGTTTGCCGAAGATATGCGAGGCGATCCAGTGCACGATTACGCCCTGATCGACTTTACCCATTTGCCAGGGCCCAGTGAGCACCCCGCAACGGTTGATAATCGTCTTCAGACCAAACGCAGATCGGTATTCTTCTATCATAAGCTCCGAAGCGAGCTTCGTCGCGCCATAGAGCGAGCGCACACCATTCAGAGGGAAATCTTCGTTGAATCCGCGTGCCGAGGCACCGGGAATTTTTTGCGAATCCATGAGTTCAAAACGAGATTCTGCCTCGCTGTAAGCGAGAGCGTTAATCGTCTCCATCGGATATACACGGCTTGTTGAAAGAAAAATAAAATCGGCGCGCCGCGTGCGCGCCAGTTCAAGACAATTGATCGTACCCATAAGGTTCGTCTGAATCAAATAATCCGGAGAACCGTCGAGTCCTGCAAGCACCGAAGGTTCAGCCGAGCACTCCAGAATTAAATCGACGTCTTTTACAGTAAAAAGATCATCGCGCGAGCGAATGTCACCGTGGATAAAATTCACTCCGCCTGCCTTCAGCCGCGGCAGATTGAGTTCAGAACCACGACGTTTGAGATTATCGAGTGCGGTGACGACGGTATTGGGATAGTGTTCTTTTAGTAACAAAGCCAGATTCGAACCGGCAAACCCAGCGCCACCGGTGACTAGGACGTTTCTGTATTGGGGCATCTTGTCTCTTATTTAGTTTGTGAGCTTTCGGCTAATATATCATCGAGTATCAGGAGGCGCTCGAACCAGATCTTCACCAACGTCGCCAGATAGCGGCGCCCCATCGCCCTCAGCTTAAGATTAGATTGTCCCCATTTACGGCCATACCAGCGTATCGGGCAGGCAGCAATTTTATAGCGACGTATGAGCACGGAAAGTGAAAGCTCAATCGTAATGTTAAAATGTGCTCCGTGCAGCGGCAACACGGAGCGGATCACATCGGTACGATAGGCCTTAAAAGCATTGGTTAAGTCATTGTGCTTTGTCCAGAATAGTATCTGCATCATCTTGTTCACAATGCGATTTACATAAAGCTTCACCAACGGATATTCGACAACCTTTGCTCCCCGCATAAAACGCGAGCCAAATACTGCGTCGTAACCTTCGTCCGCGATAAGACGATAGTAACGAATGATATCTTCGGGATCGTCGGACAGATCGGCCATCACGATTGTTGCAATATCCCCTGAAATACTTTCCAGCCCCGAGCGCACAGCACGACCGAACCCTCCTGGCGGCATACGGTTAACGAGCTTGATATTGCGGTCTTTTTTTTGCAGAGCCCTGACAACATCGGGGGTCGCATCTCTACTGTTATCGTTCACCACTATGATTTCATAGGGTATCATCGCACCTTTCAATTTAGCGGCAATCTCGGTCACCGTCGGGCCGATATTTTGCTCTTCATTATACGCGGGAATGACCACGGAAAGTACAGGCCTTTGCCCGACCCGCATTTGTTTTTTCATACCCGTTTTACCAAGGCGTCGTGAATTTGCTGCAGCATCTCTTCGAGGGTGTATTTATATTTCCATTCGGGAAAATGTGCCTCGAATTTGCGTACGTCACTGATATACCAAATATGGTCACCGATGCGATTATTTTCGTCGTACTTTATCTGCATTTTGTTGCCAGAGATACGCTCGCAAATTTCAATCGCTTCCCGCATCGAGCAGTTACTATGCCGTCCCCCACCCGCGTTATAGACTTCCCCCTGACGCGGCTTTTGGGCAAAATGGTGGAACATATTTACAAGATCATAACTATGAATATTATCGCGCACCTGTTTTCCTTTGTAACCAAAGATCGTATAAGGTTGCTTGGTGACGGCACATTTCATAAGATAAGCCAGAAACCCATGTAACTGCGTACCCGAGTGTCCTGGGCCTGTCAGGCAACCTCCACGGAATACACCTGTGTTCATATTAAAGTATTTTCCATACTCCTGAACTAAAATATCTGCGGCAACTTTTGATGCGCCAAAGAGCGAGTGCTTTGTATTATCGATGCTCATATTTTCGTCAATGCCGAACTGAAAATAGGAGTGGCCCTCATTGATCTCCCAGCGCTTTTCGTTCTCTACTAAGGGCAGAAAATTTGGATTATCTCCGTAAACCTTATTCGTCGAAGTAAAAATAAAAACCGCCTTTGGCGCAAATTTGCGGGTAGCCTCAAGCAGAGTTAAAGTCCCGTTTGCGTTGACGGTGAAATCTTTGTGCGGATCTTTTGCCGCCCAGTCATGCGACGGCTGTGCGGCGGTATGGATGACGATCTCAATATCAGAAGAAAATTCGGAAAAAACTTTCTCTATCCCGGTCACATCACGTATATCTATTGGATAGTGTTTGTAATTTTCAAGCTGCGCCTCGAGATCCTTCCGTTGCCAATCTGTCGATGCATCTGCACCGAAGAATTCCTGACGCATATCGTTATCTATGCCTAATATGCGGCACCCCTTTTCAGCGAATAACCGAGTCGCTTCGGCGCCGATGAGACCAGCTGAGCCAGTAATAATAGCTGTCTTCATTGATTGTTACTAATCCCTAACCTAAGATAGGTCGACGACAGTTTTCCGCAAACAATTTATAATGAATATCAATGCTCTATAAAGTTAAACCCCTAAACCTGCATATTCCGCAATGTACGGAGCGCCTCGCCCAAGCAACCGATCTCCGAATTTCCGAGCCAAATCCTTTGATGAGCGGGCGGCAACAACCTTTTCTTTTTGGGACATCCATGAGAATTTGCCGGAATGATCTAGAGCTTTACCAATGACCTTTCCATTTGGGCTAGAGCAGAAAATCCAGATTAGTAGCTTGAGATACGTCTCGGAGGATGTTGATTCAAAACCTATCAATAGAAAACCCACTGAGTAATTGACCTTCCCCCCGAATTCTGCTAAACATGTACGATTAGATTCTGCTGTCGATAATGACAGGAGGATCGATGAAAAAGAAGAGATTTACGGAAGAACAGATCGTGAAGGCACTCAAGCGCTGGCA